>CALMEZ010000059.1 GCA_937864985.1 uncultured Alphaproteobacteria bacterium | reverse complement strand
CGGTGCAGGCGCAGGTGGTCGATCTGCTGCGCAATCTGCAGCAGAAGCACAACCTCGGCTTCCTCTTCATCAGCCATGACCTGAAGGTGGTGCGGGCGCTGGCCAACGAGGTGATCGTCATGCGCAATGGTTTGGTTGTCGAACGTGGTTCGGGCGAACAGATATTCAACGCTCCGCGCGACGATTATACCAAGGCGCTGCTCGCTGCCTCGCTCAATCTCAAACCTCTGGAAGGCGTCCGGCAATGAGCGCATTTTTATTTGTCACACCCACCTGGAACGGCGCCCATTGGGCAGAAAAGATGCGTGTCAGTTTGCCGGGTCGTTCGGTGCGCGTCTGGCCGGAGATGGGCAACACGGCGGACGTCCACTATGCGGCAGCCTGGTTGCCGCCAGCAAATGTCCTGAAGGATCTGCCCAATCTGAAGGTGATCTTTTCACTGGGCGCAGGCGTTGACGCGATTCTTTCTGACCCCACATTGCCGCGAAACATCCCGATCGTGCGCGTCAATGATCCAGACCTCACCATGCGCATGAGTGAACACATCCTGCTGCAGGTGTTGATGCATCATCGCCAACAGCGCCGCATCGAGGAAAACCAGCGCAACCGGAAATGGGATGGCTTTGAAACCCATGCTGCATCAGCCCTGCGCGTGGGCATCATGGGGTTGGGGGTATTGGGTCAGGATGCCGCGCGCAAGGTTTCCATGATGGGTTTTCCAACAGCGGGCTGGAGCCGCACCCCAAAATCAATCCCGGGCGTTCAGTGTTTTTCCGGAAAGGCGGGGCTCAATGACTTTCTGGCGCGGACCGATGTTCTGGTTTGCCTGCTTCCTGCCACGGCAGAAACCGATGGCATTCTCAATGCAGCACTCATCGCCAGGTTGGCGCGCAACGGACCCTTCGGCGCGCCAATCCTGATCAATGCCGGCCGCGGCCGCCAGCAGGTGGAAGAAGACATTATTTCCGCCTTGGATTCAGGCGCTTTGTTTGCTGCCTCATTGGACGTCTTCCGCAAGGAGCCATTGCCCCAGGACAGCCCATTCTGGACGCACCCGAGGGTTTGCCTCACGCCCCACTCCGCCGCCGATAGCGACCCTGCCACCATCTGCAACTATGTGGCCGCTCAGATCAGGCGTTATGAAAAGGACGGCCATCTCGAAAATCTGGTGGATCTCACGCGCGGCTATTGAAGCCGCTTGATCACCGTGATTGGTGATTCTTTGAGAGCAATCCGTTCAGCAGCCACATGCAAAGGCTCAATCACCGTCATCATGTGATAGCCATTGGCATGCAGCAAATCTGTTTCATTGCACATGATGCCCACATGCCCCTTCCAGAACACAAGATCACCACGTTGCAAGCCATCAAGCGGTCCATTCAGGTCGTTGATGCGCAATGGCACACCCAGTTCTGCCTCTTGCATGTCGGAATCACGCGGGGCTGCAAAGCCACAGGCCTGCAGCGCCACCTGCACAAGGCCGGAACAATCAATTCCTGCTGGCGACTTGCCGCCCCACAAATAGGGCGTATGCAGAAACCGTTCCGCCACGGAAACAAAATCGTAGGCCATCTCGCCAAGCGGTGCGGCATGAGGTGCATAAACATAACCGCCAGTCGCCAGCGCAAAGTAGTCGCCGCTGGCATCGATAACGGACAGCCGCGCATTGAGCGGCAAGGCAATGGCGGGCACGGATTTCAGGTCTGCCTTGGGATAGATATATGTGCCGTGCGCGGCAACACGGTGCGTGGCCGGTGCCACTTCATAGGCTAACGCGCTGGCCCTGACATAACCGACATATTGATCTGCCAGGAGCTGAATCCACGCCCATCCATTTGCCGTCTCGAACACCAGCACCTCTTCACCAAACAGGGCTTGCGAAATCTGCATCTCGTCTTCGCTCGGCGCGCGGTGCACGCTCACCACTGGCCGGCTGATCCGCGCTGGCGCTCCAACCGTGTAGCGTTCGGCAACCACATGACCTCTCAGGTTTTCATCTGCAAGGTCAGGCCGGTAGGCATGGCGGCGTCGATCCAAAATCACGTCCATTGTCATGTCGGTCCCAATTTTTCAGAAGCGGTGGCAATGAGGTCAGACAGCCTCTCAAGATAGAGGACGCCTTTCACCGTTCGTTGCACCAGCACATTGCGCTTGTCGGTCTCGTCGCGCCGCCGCGTGACCAGCCCGAGCTTGCCCATGGAATCAAGCGCCCGCGTGATCACTGGCTTCGACACGCCAAGTTTCTGCGCCAGCCCGCGCACCGTATGGGGCGGTGCTTCCATGTAGATCGTGAGAAGAATGCTCATCTGCCGCACCGAAAGATCAGGTTCCTCGCCATGCACCTGCGCCAAGGCCACATCATGCCAAAGCTGCAGGGATTGGGCGGAAGTGAGACGCATGGAAACGGCCAATGAAGCAACAAGTCGTTACGGTTCCGAATCATTTTTGGCCAAGCCCACTGCAAAAACAATTAAAATTTTATCGATTCGCCGAAACGTGCCTGCAGCATAGCAAATACGGCGCGCATGGCCTGATGTTCACCGCCTTTGGGACGACCCGGTTTGGCTGTGGGAGTCCAACCGAAAATGTCGAAATGGACATGGGCCTTGGCCCTCTCGACAAAGCGCCGAAGGAACAGGGCCGCCGTCATAGCACCCGCAAAGCCGCCGGTGCCGGCATTGTTCAAATCAGCGATCGGCGTTTCGATCATTGACGTGTAGGGACGCCAGAGCGGCAGCCGCCATAAAGGATCATTCACAAGCATGCTGTGTTTGAGGAGGTCATTAGCCAACGCATCATCGTCTGTGAAGAAAGGGGGCAGGTCAGGCCCTAATGCAACACGCGCAGCACCTGTCAATGTTGCCATGTCAATCAGCAGGTCGGGGGCCCCTTCGTCCGCAAGCGCCAGCGCATCAGCCAGGATCAGCCGCCCCTCCGCATCCGTATTGCCGATTTCGACTGTCAAACCCTTGCGTGACATGAACACGTCACCGGGCCGGAATGCTGTGCCGGAAATGGAGTTCTCTACCGCCGGAATCAACACCCGCAGCCGCACCGGCAGTTTTGCCGCCATGATCAATTGCGCAAGGCCCAGCACATTGGCGGCACCTCCCATGTCCTTTTTCATCAGCAGCATGTTCGACGAAGGCTTGATGTCGAGGCCGCCCGTATCAAAGCAAACGCCCTTGCCAACCAGCGTCACCATTGGAGCAGACATTTTGCCCCAGGTGATGTCGATGAGCCGCGGTGGCCGCGATGACGCTGCGCCTACGGTGTGGATGAGTGGGAAACCCTTTTCCAGCGCCTTGCCAGTCGTCACCGAAAGCTTGGCACCGTGCGTCCTTGCAATTGCTCGGCCCGCGTCTTCAATCTCCTGCGGTCCCAACAGATTGGCTGGCGTGTTGATCAGGTCGCGTACCTGATATGCCGCCTGCGCCAGAGCAATGACACGTGCGCGATCAACACCCTTGGGACATTCCAGCACAACCTTTCGCGGCGCCACGGTGCGATACGGGTCATACTTGTAAAGCTCCAGGCACCAGCCCAGCGCCACCAGCTCCGCTTGTGCCAGCGGGCCGTCAAAGCGATAGGTGCCCGGCGGCAGTTTGGAGGCGATGGCCCCGAGGGCGAAGGGATCGTCCCCCTGTGCCGGTGCTCCCACATAAACAGCCGCAAGGCCCTGCGGCCCTTGCACCAGCAGAAGGCTCAGAGGCGCGGCTTCAAAGCCCATGGCAGCCGCAGCGGCGCGCACGGGTGACGGCAGCTTTGCAAGGTCCTTTTTCCAGTCGGCCTGGGATGTGACGATCATCGGCACGGCGCGCGCGCTGGACCCGGTGACCACCATGCCTTCAACCTTCATGCCGGACATTCATAATCTCCTGTTCAAACCATCGAATTGGGCCACACCATATCACCCATGTCTTAACGCTTATGGTTAATCATTTATTGATGAATCTTGGCCAAGGTCACCCCAAACAGGTTCGGGGTAGTTGCAATGCTGATCGTCAGAAGCGGCCGGGAAAAGTCGCGCAGAAGGACCATAGCACTGGTTGCTACGGTGGCGCTTGGCCTGTCGCTTGCCGCTTGCCAGAACAAGGGGGCCGGCCTTTCAGCAGATCCGCTGGCAACGGGTTCCACGACGAAGGCAGGCGAACCTTCCTTCAAACGCACCGAACAGCTGGCCAAGGCCTACCACGACAATCCAACCGATGTGCAGGCCGGCTTTGCCTTCGCTAACGGCTTGGAACAACTCGGCCAGAACGACACGATGATTGATGTGCTGCGCCAGCTCGCCAACCAGAATCCGCAAAAGGCCGATATCCAGGCCCAAGTTGGCAAAAAGCTCTTGGGCCTCGGCGAATATTCCCTCGCCACGGAAATGTTGCAGCGCGCCGTGCAACTGAACCCGCAGGACTGGCAGAGCTATTCAGCGCTGGGCACAGCACTCGACCAGCAGACGCGCCATCCTGAAGCCCGCGAGAAATACCAAGCAGCACTCGCCATCAAGCCCGGCGAATTGTCGGTCATGAACAACATGGCCATGTCTTACGCACTGCAAGGACAATTGCCCGAAGCAGAGAAAACCCTGCGCGAAGCCATGGCTCAGCCGGGCGCTGCCGCCATTCCGCGCATCCGCCAGAACCTGGCGTTGGTGGTCGGCCTGCAAGGACGATTTGACGAATCAAAGCAGATCGCCAGCCAGGACCTGCCGCCGGACCAGGTGCAGGCCAATCTGGATTTCTTGCAGAAAATGCTCGCCAAGCCCAACACATGGGCCCAGCTGCAGAACAACGGCTAGGATTTCAACGCTGCGAACGCGCCAAGCGCCCGTTCGCGCGCTGTGCCGTGATCTACAATGGGGGGCGGATAGTTGCGTGGCGGTGACGGCGCCGTCCATGGCCTGTGCACGTATTCGTTCTCCACTTCGGCGAGTTCCGGCACCCAATGGCGCACATAAGTTCCGCCAGCATCAAATTTCTCGCCCTGCAGCACCGGGTTGAAGACGCGGAAGTACGGCGCGGCATCAGCACCACACCCCGCCACCCACTGCCAGCTGGCGGCGTTGTTGGCGATGTCAGCATCCACCAGCGTGTCCCAGAACCAGGCCTCGCCTGTCTGCCAGGGTTGCAGCAGGTGCTTGATCAGGAATGAAGCCACAATCATGCGTACGCGATTGTGCATGAAGCCCGTGGCCCAGAGCTCCCGCATGCCGGCATCAACGATGGGATAACCCGTCTGACCCTTCTGCCACTGCTCAAGCAGGGCTTGATCTTCACGCCACGGAAAATCTGCAAACTCGGGGCGGAACGGCACTTGGGGCAAAGTCGGCGCATGGAACAGCAGGTGGTTTGAAAATTCGCGCCACAACACTTCCTTGAGGAATTTTCCGCCGTCACGGTCCAGCCTGCCGTCCGATTGTGCCATGTGCTGGCTTGTCACCTGCCAGACTTGCAATGGCGAGATTTCACCCCAGTGGAGATGAGGTGACAGTCGCGAGAAATGTGGAAGAGATGGGCTGTCACGCCCATCCGCATACCCCGCAAGCCCTTCATCCAGAAATTCGTAGAGCCGGGCTTGCGCGCCCGTTTCCCCAGGCGCCCAGCGCGATTCGAAAGCACTCGCCCAATTGGGTCGCGAGGGCAGCAATTTCCAGTCCGCCAGTCGATCACTCGTAACCTGCCCCTCCCACCGGGTGATGGCGGGCGCAGGGCGCAAGGCAGGCTTCACGCCCGCAGTCATGCAGGCCCGTGAGAAGGGCGTATAGACCTTGAAGTACGAGCCTGATCCATTCTTTATGTGTTCCGGCTCATGCAACAGAAAGCCACCGTGGCGGTGGCAACCCATGCCGCGACGATCACATAGGTCCTTGACGCGCCGCTCCAATGTCGCAGACCACGGCGCGTAATCCCTCGTGAAATAAATGGCACTCGCGCCCGTCTCGGATGCCAGCTGGTCTAGTACGTCATCAGCACGGCCACGCCGCAACACCAGCGGCAGCGTTTCATTCAGGGCAGCAAGACTGTGATGCAGCCACCAGCGCGATGCACCGCCCCAGGCCCATGTGCCCGGCGTCATGTCATCCAGGATGAAAACAGGAATGACCGGCCCTGTCGCAGTTGCGGCGGACAATGAAGCATGGTCCGACAGGCGCAAGTCCTGACGGAACCACATGATGACAGGGGAACTCATGCAGCTGTTACGCTGGGCTTTGCCAATGGGATCAGGCTTTGGCCTTGCGGCTTTCAAGCAGCGTGGTCAGCCAGTCCGGGTCCATTTGCGGAACTGAGGAAAGCAACAGCTCCGTATAGGCCGGGAAGGGCGGGTTCAACACCTTCGACTTCAGGCCCTGTTGCACCACCTTGCCCTTGTGCATGACCACGATTTCATCCGAGATGGCACGCACTGTTGCAATGTCGTGGGTAATGAACAGGTAAGTGACGTTGGTGTCCTTTTGCAGCTTCATCAGCAGCTTCAGGATTTCTTCCTGCACGATCTGGTCCAATGCCGATGTCACCTCGTCACAGATGATCACTTCAGGATTGGCGGCAAGTGCCCGCGCAATGGAAATGCGTTGCTTCTGCCCGCCGGACATTTCACTGGGCAGGCGGTCGATATAGCTCTCATTGAGTTCGATGGCTTCCAGCAGCTCGACCACCCGACGGTCGCGGTCGGCACCCTTGAGGCCCAGATAGAACTCCACTGGCCGGCCAATGATGTCTCGCACCCGTTGGCGCGGATTGAGCGCCGTATCCGCCGACTGGTAGATCATCTGGATGCGCCGCAGCGTATCCTTGTCCCGGTCAGCCAGCTTGGCGGAGAGCGGCTTGCCATTGAATGAAATCGTACCGGACGAAGGCGGCAGCAAACCCGTGATGGCTCGTGCCAGCGTCGACTTACCTGAACCGGATTCACCGACGATCGCCACGGTACGTCCACGCGGAATCTTCACAGTCACATCGTCGAGAACTTTGGCCGAGTTGGAATAACTGGCCGTCACATGTGAGACATCGAGCACAATGTCATCGCTCGGACTCTCAGGCTTCTGCAGCGCGCGCACCGCCCACAAAGACTTTGTATAGTCCTGTGTCGGTGACTTCAGCATTTTCCGGGTATCAGCTTCTTCCACCAGGTTGCCATAACGCAGCACCATAATGCGGTGGGCCATTTGCGCCACGACCGCCAGGTCATGCGTGATGTAGATCGCAGCCGTGTTGAATTCTTCGACAATGCGGCGCATGGCTGCCAGCACTTCGACCTGTGTGGTCACGTCTAGCGCAGTCGTTGGTTCGTCGAAAATGATCATGTCTGGCCGGCACGACATGGCCATGGCCGTCATGGCTCTCTGCAATTGGCCGCCCGACACCTGATGCGGGAAGCGCAGGCCGATTGTATCCGGGCTCGGCAATTGCAGGCGCTTGAACAGATCAATGGCATCCGCCTCTGCGGTCTCGCGCTGCATGATGCCGCGTTCCGTGGCTGTTTCCACCACCTGATCCATCAGGCGGTGCGCCGGGTTGAACGAAGCCGAGGCGCTTTGCGCCACATAGGCGATGCGTGAACCCCAGAGCGCCCGCTTTTCCTCATCGCTGGCTGCCAAGAGGTCAATGCCGTCAAACACGATTGAGCCAGCTGTAAAGCGGCAGCCTGGCCTCGCAAAACCCATGCCGGCAAGACCCAGTGTCGATTTGCCGGCACCCGATTCACCGATCAGCCCCAGCACTTCACCACGCTTCAATGTGAGGTCGACACCCTTGATGATGGGGTTCCAGGTGTCTTCGCTCTTGCCTTCAATTTTGAGGCCAGTGATCGTGAGAAGGACATCACCCTTGACCCGCTTGTTCTCAACTGCCATCGCGCAACCCCGAAGTCTTGTGCAGGAACCAGTCCACCACGAAATTGACGGCAACCGTCAGCAATGCGATTGCGCCTGCTGGATAGAAAGGCGCAGGAATATATGGGAACGTCCGGACCGGAAAATTGATCAGGGACTTGTTCTCAGCCACCATTGAACCCCAGTCGGCGGTTGGCGGCTGGATGCCGACTCCGAGGAACGACAGCGCGGCAATGGTCAGGAACACGAAGCAGAAGCGCAGGCCAAATTCCGTGATAAGCGGCGGCAGGATGTTGGGCACGATTTCCCGGAACACGATCCAGCCAGTGCCTTCACCTCGAAGCCTTGCTGCTTCCACATAATCCATGACGGCAGAGTTGAGGGCAACAGCGCGGGCCAGGCGAAACACACGTGTTGAGTCGAGAAGGGCCAGGATCAGGATCAGGTTACCAATGCCCTTGCCGACCACGGCCAGCATCATCAGGGCGAAAATCAGCACGGGAATAGCGAGGAAGGCGTCAACCACGCGGGAAACGCCCTGGTCCAGCCAGCCGCGCTTCAGCGCCGCCAGAATGCCCAGCGTGCCGCCAACGAAAAACGAAATCAGTGTCGTCAGCAGGGCAATGCCGATGGTGTTGCGCGCGCCATAAATCAGGCGTGAGAAGATGTCGCGTCCCAGTTGGTCGGTACCCAGGAAGTGCTCGGCGCTGGAAGGCAGATAAGCCTTGCCCAGCACCTCTGCCTCGCCATAGGGCGCAATCAAAGGAGCAAACACGGCCGCGATAAGATAGATCAGGATCACGATCATCCCGAACCAGGCTGATGTTGGTGCGCTTTTCAGTGTGCGGATGACATTCTCAAGGAATGTGCGCCTGGCCTTGACAGTGCGGAGGGGTGTTGTGTTGGTCATTTGGGGTGCAACAGTCTTGGATTGGTGGCAATGGCAACAACGTCTGCCAGGAGATTGAGCAGGATATAGGTGGCAGCAAAGATCAGGGCGCAAGCCTGGACGATTGGCATGTCTCGGCTGGAGACAGAATCAACCATCAACTGTCCGATGCCGGGATAAACGAACACGACCTCTGTAATCACGACGCCCACCACCAGATAAGCCATGTTGAAGGCGATGACCGTGGCGATCGGCGCCCAGGCATTTGGCAGCGCGTGCTTGAGGATGACTTGCGCTTTCGACATGCCCTTGAGCTGCGCCATTTCAATGTAGGGACTGGCCAGCAGATTGATGATTGATGCGCGGGTCATGCGCATCATGTGTGCCACGATCACCAGCGTCATGGTGGCAGCAGGAAGTATGGCTTTGTAGATATGTTCAAAGAATGGAGTGGTCTCGCTGACCGTTGATAGAGGCGAAAACCAGCGCAGTTTCACAGCTAAGAAAAACACCAAAAGATAGGCGATGAGAAAGTCGGGTGTTGCGATGGTTGTCAGCGTTAAGGAATTGACGGCACGGTCAAACCAAGAATTGCGATAGAGCGCTGCCAGCACACCCAGAAGCAAGGCAACGGGTACGGCAATGATCGCTGCCATAGCCGCAAGGAAGAAGGTATTATAGAGCCTTGGCCCGATGACCGAGGAAACGCTGCGCTTGATGTTGCCGGTGGTACCTGAATAGGAGTTGCCGAAATCACCCTGCACAGCATTGGTGATCCATTCGATGTAACGCACGGGCGCCGGACGGTCGAGGCCGAGTTCGTGGTTGAACGCAGCCACGGTTTCCGGCGTGGCGCCCTGGCCCAGAATGTTTTGCGCATAACCACCGGGCAGAAACGACAGTGTCGAGAAAATGATGATTGAAACCGCAAAAAGGGTCAGAAAACCCAGCGCGAGCCGCTGCAAAACGACTTTCAGGACTGGATGCATGTATTTTCGCCCGCTCCCCGTGAACCCAGAAACTCATGGGCTCTCTCGGCCCTTGCGAAAAAGCTAGCAGAGCACTTTTCATTTGTCACAAAAAAAATCCCGCCGGCGTTCGCCAGCGGGACCAATTTGCGACGTCTGATATAAGGCTTACGCCATCCACCAGCGTTCCCACATGTAGCCACCGTCGTCATCAAAATCAGAGTTAAACTGATTGTGGCCAATGGCTGTTGAAACAGCGCCAACGAAGTTGTTGTACATGAGAACGATCTGCCCACCGTCATCATGGATGAGCTGCTGGCACTCAGCATACATGTCGGCACGCTTCTTCTCGTCAAGTTCGGCGCGGGCGGCAATGAGTAGCTCGTTGAAGCGCGGGTTCTTCCAGTTCGTGTCGTTCCAGGCCGCATCTGCGGCCAGCGAGACAGACAAGAACATGTCGGCCACGGGGCGGCCGCCCCAATAGCAAAGGCACCAAGGCTTCTTCAGCCACACGTTATCCCAGTAGCTGTCGTTTGGTTCCTTGATCACGTTGATCTCAATGCCGGCCTTCTTGGCTTGGTCCGCCATCAACAGGGCAGCATCAACGCCCCCGGCAAAGGCAGCGTCAGAAGCGGACAGATCAACCTTGAGACCGTCTAAACCAGCCTTCTTCAGCAGTGACTTTGCCTTGTCTGGATCATACGTGTAAGCCGGCTGTGGGTTGATCGAATACTTCATCGACTCGGAAATCGGATTGTCGTTGCCCGGCGAACCATAGCCGTTCAGAATCTTGTCCACGAGTTCTTCGCGGTTAATCGCATACTTGATGGCCTGGCGCACATTGACGTCATCGAACGGCTTGGTATCGCAATGCATTGGCGCCGTGTAGTGGGCAAAACCAGACACATTGTAGAGTTCCGTGTTCGGCGCACTCTTCAGCATGTCGATGGTCTTGGTGTTGGCGCGGTTCATGTAGTGGACTTCACCGGCCAGATAGGCATTAGTGCGGGCAGCTTCGTCAACCAGTGCCAGCATTTCCACTGAATCGAACCAGGTGTCCTTGAAGTAGTTGGGATTGCGCTCAGCCTGAATTCTGACGCCCGGCTCGAAGTTCTTGATCACATACGGGCCAGCACCGATGCCCTTTTCCCATTCGATCTTGCCGTCCTTGGACGGATACATGCCAAGGTGATAGTCGGTCAGCAGGAAGGGGAAGTCGGCATTGCCGCCCTTCAGCTTGAAGATCACGTTGTCACCGTCGGCCTTCACTTCGGTGATTGAGGACAGAACTGACTTGGCCGGAGACTTTGAGTCTGCGCCAATGTGATACTGGATCGTGGCAACCACGTCGGCCGGCGTCAGGGTGCGACCGTCATGGAAGGTCACGCCTTTGCGGATCTTGAACGCCCAAGTCTGGGCGTCGGCCGATGGTTCGAAGCTTTCAGCGACGTGAGGCTGCGCCACGTTCTTTGAGTCAACCTGCACCAGCGGGGCGGCAAACAGCGACTTGCCGAAATGGAAGGTGAAGCCATTTGACCAGGTGGCCGGATCAAGTGAGTCGGTGGTTTGGCCGTGGCCGCAACCAACCTTGAAAGCGCCGCCCTTCTTGGCTTCGGCGCGTGCTGCCTGCGCAAACATCAGCTGCGAGGCCGCCAGCGTCATGCCCGAGGCCATGGTAAAGGCAATGAAGTCGCGGCGCGACAGCTTGCCCAGGCCCACGGCCTTCTTGGCTTGCGCCAGTTTCATTTCGAATTCAGTCATGTTTCACTCCGTTGCATGATGAAAAGGGGAGATTGTGGGAAAGCGGTGCCGTGCTCGCGTATGACAGGTCTGATTTCCGTCGAAGATAGCCAGGCCATCCTGCTCCCGTTTGTTTTTCTTGATTTGACTCTGCCGCATTCGACAGCAGAACAAACATCACGGAAACCTCGCATGACGCTTGCCCGGCGTCAATTCAATTTCGGGCCAAATCATGAAGGGGTGAATGGGAATCACGTGACGATTCCCGTCCAGAAAGGTCGCAAAATGCGCCTCTTGCATCTTCGGCGGTTCCATCCCAAAACTATTCCAAGCCGCGCGGGCAAAATAGCGGCAAGTTTAAGGGGTGGGCACATGAGTGAAGGCTTCTTGGGGAATTTGGTTATTTCGGTCGCCCGGCGGCTTTTGCCGGCAACATTCAAGGGCTCCCTGGAATTGACGCTTCCCTCTGGCAGGCAGGTCCTGCTCGGGCAAAAAGGCACAGGATTTGACGCCGACCTGACGTTGCGGAATTTCAAGGTCATCTGGGCCGGCGTACGCCGTGGCCAACTGGGCTTCTTCGAGCGCTATCTCGCCGGTGACATTGAAAGCCGGGACCCTACCAGCTTTTTCCGCTTTTACCTGCAGAACCGCAGCGCTTTGGACGGCGCCTCGAAAGGGGTGTTCTTCAGCAGTCTCGTCGACAAGTTTTGGCACAAGGGTCGCGACAACAACCGTGAGGGATCCAAGGAAAATATCTCTGCCCACTATGACCTCGGCAATGAATTTTATGAAATGTGGCTGGACGACACGATGACCTATTCGTCTGCCGTGTTTGATGGCCAGGCCAACAGCCTGGAGGCTGCCCAGCACAACAAGATCAACAAGGTGCTGGAAGCAGCAGAAGCGGCACCAGGCAAGTCGGTTCTCGAGATCGGCTGCGGCTGGGGCGGCGTGGCTGAAGCCGTGGGGAAGCTCGGCGGAAAGCTGCACGGCATCACACTTTCGAAAGAGCAGCTTGAATATGCCCGCCAGCGCATGCAGCGCCAGGGATTGGACAAGAACGTCGAACTGGTCTTCGAGGACTACCGCGATACCAAGGGCACCTTTGACGCCATCGCGTCCGTCGAGATGATCGAGGCGGTTGGCGAGGCGCATTGGCCTGTTTACTTCAAGACGCTATTTGACCGCCTCAAACCTGGGGGCGTGGCTGCCATCCAGGGCATCACCATCCGCGAGGACAACTTCGACGCCTACCGCAGTGGTGTCGACTATATCCAGCGTTACATCTTCCCGGGCGGCATGCTGCTGACCAAGGACATCATCAGGGAGCAGACCCGCAAGGCCGGCCTTGTTTTTGAACGGATGGAATGCTTCGGCCAGTCCTATGCGCAAACCCTCAAGATGTGGCGCGACAGGTTCGAAGCCGCTTGGCCAAGGATCTCAACCAAGGGCTTTGACGAACGCTTCCGCAAGATGTGGACGCTCTATCTCAGCTACTGTGAAGCCGGTTTCGCCGAAGGCATCATCGATGTCGGCATCTACAAGCTGAGGAAGCCAGCTGTAGCGTGAGCTAAATCCCCACGAAAGGCTGCGCCAGCCGGGCCCAGAAACTCTTGAAGCGGGTCGGCGCTTCTGTCGCCACCAGGCAGATACAATCGACGTCGGAATCAACCACAGGCTGGTGCTCGATGCTTTCGTCAAGGTCAGCCACGTCACCCGTGGCATAGCGCCCAGTGTGGTCCTTGTAAGAACCACGCAGAACCACGGTGATTTCTTCGCCACCATGACCATGCTCCGGCATGGCGCGCCCCGGTCCAATGCGCAGCAGTTGCAGCCGTGTCTTTGCCCCGTCGCTCAGCGGAATAGCACAGATGGCAACGCCCGGCGCCTTTTTCTTCCATGGCAACTCCGCAAGCGGTGTGTTGCCAAGAAGATTGCACAACACCGCTGGCACTTCATTCTTGGCGGGGCGCACCGGTTTCTCCACTGTAGCGGGAAGCGCGTCTAGGCTGGCCAGCGTTGCAGCACGGCACGTCGCCGATACGGCAGACGACGGTTCATCCAGCAACAGTGAGCCACCAAGCATTTCTGCCGCGCGAACGGCCCCACGGCAGTGCGCGCAATAGGCGGCGTGGGTCGCAGCAACAACACGGTGCGCCTCGGGCAGGGTGCCTGCCGCAAAGGCCAGGATGGTTGCCTCATCCAGATGGTGATTGATTGTGGTCACGCCACAGTCTCCAACAGTTTTCGCATGCGGTTATACGCAAGCCTCATTCTCGATTTTACGGTGCCAAGCGGGATTTGGAGCCGTTGGGCAATCTCGCTTTGCGGCAGATCTTCAACATAGCTAAGGATCAGTAGCTCCCGCTGTTCGGCAGGAATTTGGGCCAGGGCTTTGGCCACGGCAGCATCTTCCTGCACCCGGCCCATGGCCTCGTCCTGTGACGCCTCACCCGATTCTGCATCATAGTCATCGAGGTCCGTGAACATGCTGGCTTTCTCGCGCCGCAACCTGTCGATGCGCAGGTTGCGCGCGATGGTGAAAATCCACGTTGAAACGCCGCCGCGTTCCGGCGCGTAAAGTGCCGCCTTGTTCCACACCGCAATCATGGTTTCCTGCACCAGGTCTTCCGCCTGTTCAAGTGAGGCACCCTTGCGTAGCATGAAGCTCTTGACGCGCGGGGCGTAGGCATCAAACAGGGCTGCAAAGGCCGCGCGGTCGCGCAATTCGGCAATACGCCGCAGCAACACCGCATCTTCAGCGGGAATGGTGCTTTCAATTCCGGTGTTCATCAGGCCGATGCCCAACCTCATGCGCGCGTGCTCCCAGACAGGACCACTCGTTTACGCGCCTGAAGGGTTTCCGGATCACTGCAGGCGGCGCTCGATTTCCTCGTTGAATTCCCTGACGAAGATGCGCTTCTTGCCCTCGAAAGCCTCGATCTTGCCCCATACCACCCAGTGCGTCTTGGTGGCTTTGAGGCGGCCGTAGGTTTCAGTGCGCACATCCCATTTGCCGCGCTTGCGGGTTTCCGTCCAGTGCGTTTCCATCACGGCGGAGAGAGGATCCGTGGCATCGATGGAATAATGCTCGCGCCCGGCGCCGCCCACGATCAGGCCATGCGGCTTCAACTCATAGAGGCCAAAGTCATCAACGATGTCCATCGTTGTGAGCTTGGTTGTTTCATCCAGCTTCACCTCGCGCTTGTGCCATGGCTTCTTCAGCTCTTTCATGGCGGCGGGAGCTGCAGCTTCCGGAGCTGCAAAATGGATCTGCGGGTCCTGCACATTCTTCTTGCGGACCGGAACCGAAACCGTGCTGGCGCCGGCGTAGACAGTGAGCGTCACCGGATCGGGCGCCGGCCACATCATCGGGAAGTAGTTGGTCGAGATGGAAACACGGATGCGGTGCCCCTTGGGCACCCGCCAGGCAATGTCATCCAGTTTGATCTTGATCTTGTAGCGTTTGCCGGGTTCGAGCGGAGTCGGGTATTCTTTGCTGTCGCGCATGGCGAGGTTCTGCAGCGCGTAGGTGATGCGTGACACCTCGCCCGTCGGCCACACATCGTTGAGGCGAACAGCAATATGCGCCACCGGCTTGTTGGAAGAGAAGGTCAGTTCCACAGTAGGCTGCCCCACAATATCAGTGTCTTCCATCAGCACAGGGCTGTCGAAGGTCAAGGAGCCCGCATCGTCCTTGGATTGGTCGCCCGGGAACTCAGGTCCAAGCCAGATGATGCAATATTCTCCGCCGTCAAAGCCCACGGTTTGCGCCGAATTGAAATAGAGCCCCTGTTCCTTGCCTGCCTCGGCCGCAATGCCCTTGGTGGAAAGGTGCCAGGTCCTTGTGTCCACATTGCCATGGCCCCAGTAATTCTCAGCCACCCAACGGCCTTCGATGGTGTCGGGGAAGGTGCCGGGCTTGTAGGCGTCCATCACATAGACGCGATAGTCAGGCTCCTTCATCACGCCAGTTTCGACACCTTTCAAGTGCTGGTCCCACCAGCGTAGCATTTCCTGCAAGAAGCCGATGTTCGGGTTTGGCACCGCGAAATGTGGATACTTGTGCGCCCACGGCCCGATGATGGCCTTGCGCGGCACGCGCAGGTTTCGCATCAGACGCGGGATTGCATTGCTGTAGGCATCATTCCAGCCACCCACCGCCATTACCGGAATGTTGATGCGCGACCAGTCCTCGCACACCGAACCATGCTTCCAGTAGCCGTCGCGATGCGGGTGCTTCAGCCAGTCGATCAGCAGGAAGGGCTCATTCTCCAGCCGGTTGAGCCACATCTTCTTCCACTTGGTGCCAACGAGCTTCGGGTCTGGCGGGCGCGATGAATAGGCCAGCATTGTGGCAGCCCAGCCGAGGTTTTCGTTGAGCAGCGTGCCACCCTTGTAATGGATGTCGTCTTCATAGCGGTCATCGGTGGAGCACAAGGTGACGATGGCCTTCAGCGCCGGTGGCCGCAGCGCTGCCACCTGCAGCGCATTAAACCCACCCCAGGAAATGCCGAACATCCCCACCTTGCCATCGCACCACTTTTGCTTGGCAATCCATTCGATCACTTCCAGGCAGTCGTCCTGTTCCTGCTTGGTGTATTCATCGCGCATCAATCCGTCACTCTCGCCGTTGCCACGCATGTCAACGCGGATGCAGGCATAGCCGTGGCCTGCGAGATAGGGATGCGTGAGCGCATCGCGCACATGCGTCCCGTCGCGCTTGCGATAAGGCAAGTATTCGAGAAGGGCGGGAACCGGCTTCTTGGCGGCATCGGCTGGCATCCACATCCGCGCCGCCAGTTTGGTGCCATCCTTGAGGGTAATGAAAATATTTTCCGTTTCCTTCACCTTACGGGGGAAATCGGTGACCGTCTTGATTTGCATGTTTGTCTCTATGTCTGTCACGGCAACTATGCCGCAAAACGCTTGATCGCCGCAATGATCGCCGCAAAACTTTTCGCAGCAGGTTCGCTCATGTTACGAGCCCGTAAGAATGCATGAACCAGCAGTGGTTCATCGCGCACCTCGGCGGCAATGCCGTTAGCGCGCAGTTTTTCGGCATAGTCAAAGCAGTCATCATGCAGGGGGTCGAGGCCGCAAGCCACGAGAAATGCTGGCGGCAGATTGGCGTGGCTCTTGGCTTTCAGTGGCGAAGCATAGGGGTGGTCGCCGCCACCATAGGTGTGATGGTAATAGAGCACATCCTTGGTGGTGAGACCGGGTGCCTCGGCTTGCGTCACATAACTGCCCTTGCTGGTGTCTCCGCCAAGGCCAGGATAGATCAGCACCTGGCCCTTGATGACAGGCCCACCCACATCGCGCGCCTTCAGGGATAGGGCCGCCGCAAGATTGCCGCCCGCACTGTCACCCGCCACGACGCAGGGCCCGACGGATTGCAAGACGGCCCAGACATCATCAAACGGAGCAGGGAAGGGGTGTTCCGGTGCCAGCCGATATTCCACCGCCGTCACTTCGACGCCTACCAAGTCGGCAATGTCGGCACAGATCGAATCATGGCTGTCAAGGCCGCCCACTACAAAGCCGCCACCGTGGAGATAGAGAAGTTTGCCCTTTGCATCGGGCGGTAGATAGCTGCGGCAGGGTATCGCGCCGACCTGGAAATCTTCGGTTTTGACAGTCTCGGGCCGCTTCCCCGCGAAATGCTGGCAATAGCGTGTGTAAAAATCCCGCTGTTCGGCCATGGAAAAATCAACAGCATTGTCGGGATAGAGCCTTTCACCTTCTTCGAGAAAGGCGCGGATGCCGGGGTCAGTAACGGTCGGATATTTCATTATCATTATGAATTATATAGAAAAATCTGAATTCACTGGCAATCTTGCCGCAATTCGAATCTGAACGCCAGATAAATGCCACAATCAGATTAGGTTCAGCCCCGCTCCCCTAGAAAGGCACCATCAAATGCTTTTCCAGAGGGAGCTACCAAATGAACAAGATCGTAAAACTCGCCGCCGCCGCCCTGACATTGGGCCTTCTGTCCACCGCAGCCTTCGCCGGCAATGCGCTTTATGATGGCGAAGGTGTGGTCATCACCCCTGCCGCCGTGTCCGCCGACGCCAGCGTCGATGCCTCCGCCACCTTCCCTGCCGTCAAGCGCGGCCACATCGTTGCCTACGAAAGCGACAAGAAGCGTGGCTCGATCATCGTCGACACCCATGCCAATCGCCTGTACTTCGTTCTCGGCTTCAACAAGGCCATAGAATACAAGGTTGCCACGGCAAAGCCCGGCTTCGAATGGGCAGGCACCCACAAGGTGTCGTCCAAGACCCAGTGGCCCGATTGGCGTCCCCCGGTTGAGATGCGTCAGCGCCGTCCGGAACTGCCGGCTTACATGGCTGGCGGTCCGAAGAACCCGCTCGGTGCCCGTGCCATGTATCTCGGCGGCTCGATCTATCGCATTCACGGCACCAACGAACCCTCGTCCATCGGCAAGCATGCCTCATCCGGCTGCATCCGCATGCTGAATGCGGACGTCGAAGAACTCTACCAGCTCGTCAAGATCGGAACCGAAGTGACGGTGTTGTAAAGGCCCCTCTCCACAACAACACCCGATCCGGCAGCAGCCCCTCCTGTGCCTAACGCCCCCTCGCACAGGAGGGGTTCGCTTTTTGAACACAGAATCGCCATACATCCTATTGTATGAAAATAATGCTTGACAGCGCGCGGTACTTCAGCTATATTCTGTTACATTCCACACCTGCATCCAAAGGTTTCCACGCATGAGCAAGGTTCTGCCCGGCGCCAGCCGCGAAGCGCTGTCTTTCATTTCCGGCCACTGGCCGGGCCTTCTGAAAATGAGCATCATTCCCATCGCAGTTTATATGCTCGTATCTTATGCCCAGCTCCACATGATGGCCGGTCTTTACCGCGCCATGGGCACCATGATCAGCGGCAATACGATCAACCCAGAGTTCTGGGGGATCTACATGCGCACTATGGGCATCGGCATGCTGGGCGGCATCCTGGCCCTGTGCCTGATGGGCGTATTGTTCGTGCAGGTGGTGCGTTACCGCAAGTCGGGTATGGCCAACTGGGTTTTGACTGATGCGGCCGGCGTGAAGGCCGGGCTTCTGACGCTGGTTTATGCCATTGGCATCGTGATGCTGACGGGCCTTGTCTATTTTGGTGCCGCACTGGCTTTAGGCGTTGTCAGCGCCATTGTCGGCGCCCTCATGGCTGCAACGGGCAGTGCATCGGCCGTCGGCGCGGTGCTGGGCTTGCTCATCATCTTGGGCGCGCTTGCCGTGCTGGCTTTCCTCTACTGGTTTGCCTTCCGATTCTTTGTGGGCCTGCCGGGTGTGGCGCTGGGCCATGCGCCGGACTTCTTCAAGGACATGTGGCCCCTGTCAAAGGGTGAAAGCTGGGGTGTGCCGCTGCGCATGATTTTGGCGACGGTCATCATCTATGTGCCGCTGGCCGCCGTGATGCTCACCTTCATGTGGCCGAGCATCAAAAGCTTTGTCACCGCGCAACAATAGGTGGGCAGCGACAATCCCTTTGCCATGATGCCGGCCATGGCGGACTTCATGGAAAGCATGAGCACAATGAGCCTGGTGACTACACTGATCATGGTGCCCTTCTTCTGGTTCACCATGCTGTTGCTGGCCATCGCCTTTGACCGCTTCCTCGAGCGTCACCATCAGGAAGCGAAATAAGCCTCGATCACCTTGCGATAAACCTTGGTGACCGCCTGCAACTCGGCGACTTCGATGCGCTCGTCAGTCTGGTGGATCGTGGCGTTGCGCGGCCCGAATTCAAGAACGGGGCAATAGTCCTTGACGAAGCGCGCATCTGACGTGCCGCCCGACGTGGAAAGTTTCGGACGCACGCCGGTTTCGCTTTCAACGGCCTTCTGCACAAGTTCAACGAAAGGCCCGGGCTCGGTGATGAAGGCCTCGGCACCTTCCACATGCGACACGCTCCAGCGCCCACCCATCTCGGCCTTCACGGCGTCGATATGGGCCGCAACCCAGGCCTTGAGCGAGGCAAAGTCATGTTCCGTGGAATAGCGGATGTTGAATTTCAAAACCGCCTTGGATGGAATCACGTTGCCCGCCGGATTGCCCACGTCAAAGGACGTGAAAGCCAGTGTTGACGGATCAAAATGCGCATTGCCATCGTCGATCTTGGCCGCAGACAAACGCTCCACCAGCCGCGCCAGTTTGGGAATGGGATTGTCACCCTTGTGCGGATAGGCGGCATGGGCCTGCTTGCCTTCCACCGAGACGATGAATGAAAGCGATCCGCGCCGCCCGATCTTGATGGTGTCTCCAAGCGCCTCGGTGCAGGAGGGCTCGCCGACGAGACAATGGTCTGGTGCGTGACCATTGTCCTTCATCCATTGCAGCACCTTCACTGTGCCGTTGATGGCCGGGCCTTCCTCATCGTTGGTGATGAGAAACGAGATTGAGCCACCGTAGCGTGGGTTCTCACGGATGTAATCCAGGGCTGCGGCGGCGAAGGCCGCAATCGAGCCCTTCATGTCAACCGTGCCGCGGCCATACATCACGCCATCGCGGATCTCGGCCGAGAAGGGCGCTGCCGACCAGATGGATTCATCGCCCTGCGGCACCACATCCGTATGGCCGGCAAAACACAAATGCTTGCCGCCCGTGCCATGGCGCGCAAACAGGTTGTCGATGTCGGGTGTGTCCTTGTCCCTGAAAATCAGGCGCTCGCACATGAAGCCGGCTGGCGCCAGCCAGTTCTGCACCGTGGACAGTGCGCCCGCGTCATGAGGCGTGACGGAAGGGCAGCGCACCAGTGCCTGCAACATGGAAACGGGATCGTGGGGTGTGTTCTTCATGACGTTGGCTTAGCGCAAACAAAAATGCCCGGCCAGCAGGCCGGGCACATTGTACGAGCAAAAAAATTACCGGCCAGCCAACGGGTCCGGGCCAAATCGATTGGCGCCGTCCGTGCCGCGCAGGAAGCCAAGTTCGATCAGCAGCCAAATGGAACCGATGATCGGCACCAGCACAATCAGCGACCACCAGCCGGACTTGTCACGGTCATGCCAGCGCTTCGCATAAATCGCCAATGCGGGCCACAGGAAGATCAGGCCGATGATCCAGATCGGCCACATGCCCGACAAGGCAGCCTGTGCCGCGGCCGGGTCATTCGGATCGACATTCATCATCGACATGCCGCCGAACAGGGTGAAAAGGACCATTTCAATGATCCACAGCACAATGACAGACAGCCAGAAGGTCATCCGAGGGATACGGCCCTCGAAAGACGTAAAGGTTTGAAGGTTCATGGTGATTCTCCGCTCTCAAGCCCCCACAGGCTTTATTGCCTGATTTGGGGTTACAGAAAAGTCATTTTGACGAGGGATGTTCGGGGCGTCCCACACTGGAAAGACTGCGGTGCGCGTCCCCGCCCATTAACCCTAACCGCAAACCATCTCTCTTCATGTATTTTCTGGCCCTTAAATTGCTGATTCAGCTTGCAAGTATTAATCCGTTAACGGATAAAGCGGTCATGTCGTCTGTTGTTTTGCTTTTGTGTACCACAATCATTTCCAATACTGGCAACGCCAGTATTGTGACGCGCGATTGCCGGCCCCAGGAAGCGGCCTCCCTCGAAACCCATGAAACAGTGCTGGCCAAGCCGGTCACCGAAATCCCGGCCGAAAACGTCACGGATGTGGCACGCCAGCCATCAGCCCTGCCGCCTGCCATTGAGCCGCCTGCTGAATTGCCAAAGGCCGTGGCTGCTCTGCCAAAGCCCTCCGTCCCCGAAGTAGCTCCATCTGAGGCCCGCCCTCCGGAAACGCCCGTCAAGGCCAAACCGGCCCGGGCCGCCGAGACGCACGTCAAACCCCGGCGCACCCGGCTTGCCAGTCATACCCCACGCCGTCATCACGTCAGGCGGACCCGGCAAACGGATGCCATTCAGGTTGCCTCCGAGGCGTCTCCACCCGTCAAGAAAGCAACGCTGTGGGACAAGCTGAAAAAGCTGCCCTGGAAGTCACCTTTCAGCCAATAGCTCCGAGCTTGCGCCGTTAAGCGCCGTTGCGTGTCCTGCGCGCTGTCCTGCGTGACAACACTTCCTTTGCCTTTACATTTAACCCTAACCGCAAAGCCCGGATTCATGTCTGGCGCCGGTGGCACAGGGCTTGCTGCTTGGTCTTTCAGAAAGTGCTCCGTTAACGGATGAAAGCCGCCATGACACCAGCAACCCTTCTTCTGTGCACGACCATCATCACCAACATCAACCACGGCAGCGTTGTGACACGCGAATGCCAGCCGCAGCCAGCCCAGATCGAGGTGATCACAGAGGCGCCCGCTGAGGCCGCGCCTGCGCCAGCCGCTTTGCCGAAGCCCGTCGCACCATTCCCATCGGCAAGCCTGAAAAACGCGGCAAGCCCTCTCACACTGGCAGCGGGAGATACGGCAGAGCCGAAGGAACAAATCACAGTCAGGCAGGCCAAACCAAAGCGTGCCAGAGTGGCAAACCATACGCCGCGCCGCCAGTTCACAAGGCGCGCGCCGCAGGTCGAGGTCGTGCCTACGGCCTATGCCTCGGCCCAGCCCGCCAAGCGCCTGTCATTTTGGGAGCGGCTAAATCAGCTTCCCAAAATTCCGTTCAAGGCGCTGGTCGGCGAATAGGCCGGCTTTGAAAATACCTAATCGCGCAGCAACTCGTTGATGCTGGTCTTGCTGCGGGTCTTTTCATCGACGCGCTTGACGATGACCGCGCAATAGAGTGACGGCGATGGTGAGCCATCGGCGAAAGGCTTCTGCGGCAGCGAACCGGAGACCACCACGGAATAGGGCGGCACCTTGCCCATATGCACCTCGCCCGTGGTGCGGTCGATGATCTTGGTGGACTGGCCGATGAACACGCCCATCGAGATGACCGAGCCTTCACCCACAACCACGCCTTCAACAACTTCGGAGCGCGCGCCGATGAAGCAGTTGTCTTCGATGATGGTGGGACCGGCCTGCATGGGTTCCAGCACGCCACCAATGCCAACGCCACCCGAGAGATGCACGTTCTTGCCGATCTGCGCGCAGGAACCGACCGTCACCCAGGTATCGACCATGGTGCCGCTGTCAACATAGGCGCCGAGATTGACGAAGCTCGGCATCAGGATGGCGCCCGGAGCGATGTAAGCTGACCGACGCACCACGCAGTTGGGCACAGCGCGGAATCCGGCGTCGCGGAACTTCTTTGCCGTCCAGCCCTGGAACTTGGAGGGAACCTTGTCCCACCAGGTGGTGGAAGAGGAGCCCAGTGCCCTGGCCGGCCCGCCCTTGATCAGCTCCATGTCGTTGAGGCGGAAGGACAGCAGCACCGCCTTTTTCAGCCACTGGTGCACAACCCATTCCCCGGCCTCCGTCGAGGCCACGCGCAGCTTGCCGGAATCAAGCTCGCCAAGGGCAAACTCGACGGCCTTGCGAATGTCGCCCTTGGTTTTTGTGTTTACATCGGCGCGGTTGTCCCAGGCCTTTTCGATGATGGCTTGTGCGTTCTTCATGTCTTTCTCCCACTCTCGTTCACGTCTTTCAAAAATCCGGCCAGATCATCCGTCACATGGTGCACATGCGAGGCATCGGCGCCTTCATTCAAGTGATTGGCATCCCTGTTGTGGTCGCTCTTGACCAGAACCGTCACCATGCCGAGGTCATGCGGCACCTCGAGGTTTCGCGCGATATCTTCAAACATGGCGGCCCGTGTCGGATCCACATCATGGGCCTTCAGGAAGCCTTCATAGGGTGCCCGCTGCGGCTTTGGCACATATTCAGCATGCACAATGTCGAAGATGTCATCAAACAGGTGCGTGACACCCAACTGGTCCATGGCGCGCGTGGCGTGGGCCACCGTGCCTGCCGTAAACACCAGCTTGCGCCCCGGCAGCCGGGCAATCTCATGCGCCAGGGCCGCATCAGCAGCGATTCCGGAATAGTCGATATCATGCACGTAATCGAGGAACTCTTGAGGCGCGTGGCCATGCTCCTGCATCAGGCCACGAAGCGTGGTGCCGTGCTTGTAGAACAATTCCTTCTGCTTCTTCTTGGCCTCGGCATAGGTCACACCCAGCAGGCGCGACACATATTCCCCCATCTTCACGTCGATCTGGTCAAACAACCGGCACGACGCGGGATACAGCGTATTGTCGAGGTCAAAGACCCAGGTATCAACGTGGTGGAACGTTCTCATACGCCATCGCGTGAAATGCGGGTGCCCACGCCGTGTGGAGTCAAGAGTTCGAGCAGCACCGAATGCGGCACGCGGCCATCCAAAATGATAACGCCTTCAACGCCCGATTCAACGACTGCAGCCGCACTCTCGATCTTGGGGATCATGCCGCCAGTGATCGTGCCTTCGGCAATCAGTTTGGGCACATCGCCGATCTTCAATTCGCTGATCAGCTGCTTGTCCTTGTCAAGTACGCCGGCCACATCAGTGAGCAGCAGCAGGCGCTTTGCGCCCGTGGCCGAGGCAATGGCGCCCGCCGCCGTATCGGCATTGACGTTATAGGTGTCACCCTCCCAGCCCACGCCAATGGGCGCAACGACTGGAATGGCATCACTTTTCATGATGGTTTCGAGGATTTCAGTGTTGACGCGTGCCGGTTCGCCCACCTGCCCAAAGTCGATGACAGTTTCCTTGCCGGTGGCAGGATCAACCTTCTTCTTGGTATAACGCTCGGCGATCAGCAGGTTGCCATCCTTGCCGGAAATACCCACAGCACGTCCGCCGGCCTGCTGGATCGAGGCGACGATTGCCTTGTTGATGGAACCGGCCAGCACCATTTCGACGACCGACATGGTTTCCGTGTCGGTGACGCGCAGGCCTTCGCGGAATTCGGCCTTGACGTCGAGCTTGTCCAGCATCTTGTTGATCTGCGGTCCGCCGCCATGCACCACAATGGGGTTGAGGCCGCAGACCTTGAGCATCACCATGTCACGGGCAAACTGGCTGGCCAGCTTCTGGTCCACCATGGCGTGCCCACCAAACTTCACCACGATGATCTGGTCGTCATAGCGCTGCAGGAACGGCAGCGCCTCCGACAGTATGCGGGCCGTTTCATTGACTGGAATCTCAACCATGGGAACCCCGGAAAATGCGTTGCGGAACGCGCTTATAGGGCAATTTCCGGGGAAGGAAAGGGCGGTTTAGACCCTCATCCTGAGGAGCCCTGCGAAGCAGAGCCTCGAAGGATGCGCCCCAGTGCTTCGAGGCCGCGCCACGGCGCGGCACCTCAGCATGAGGACTCTTTATCTCAGTAGCCCTGCCATTTCGGCCCGCAGCTCATCCATGCCCCAGCCCTTGTCAGACGACGTGCTGTGCAAGGCCGGGATGGCGGCGGCATGCTTGGCGAGCCTTTTTAGTGTATCGGCCTGAAGCACAGCAAGTTCAGACGGCTTGATCTTGTCGGCCTTGGTCAGCACGATCTGGTAGGGCACCGCCGCCTCGTCCAGCATGTCGAACATCTCTTCGTCATGGGCCATGATGCCGTGGCGGGAATCAACCAGCACGAACACGCGTGTCAGGCCGGGCCGTCCGCGCAGATAGGCCTTCAGCACATCCTGCCATTGCTTCACCTCTTTCTTGGCAGCCTTGGCATAGCCATAGCCTGGCATGTCAACCATCATCAGGCGACCCGCCACATCAAAGAAATTGAGCTCGCGCGTCCGGCCCGGCGTGTTCGATGCCCGTGCCAGCCCGCGCACCCCGGTCAATGCATTGATGAGGGATGACTTGCCGACATTGGAGCGGCCAGCCACCGCAACTTCAACACCACGGATCGGCGGCAGCTGCTCCAACTGCGCCACGCCCAGCACAAAACGAGAGGGGGCGGAAAACAGTTTCCGCCCCGCCGCCAATTGTTCTGCGTTGAAGGCAGCGCTCATGTCGCTGCCTTCTTCTTGAGGAAGGGAATGCTGTCCCTGATGTTGCCGAGGATGTTCACCTCGGTGCCGTTCTTCTTCATGATGTAGCTCTGTTGCAGGATCGAGAGCAGGTTGCTCCACGTCCAATAGATGACCAGGCCCGCCGGCATCGACGACAGCATGTAGGTGAACATCACAGGCATCCAGTTGAACATCGAGGCCTGCACGGGGTCAGCCGGTGCCGGGTTCAGGCGCATCTGCACCCACATGGTGATGCCCATCAGGATGGGCCAGACGCCGATCATCAACACATGCGGTGGCGTGAACGGCAACAGGCCAAACAGGTTGAAGATGCTGGTCGGGTCCGGCACGGAAAGATCGTGGATCCAGCCATAGAACGGCGCATGGCGCAGGTCGATGGTGGTGAGAATGACCTTGTACAGAGAGAAGAAAATCGGGATCTGGATGAACATCGGCAGGCAGCCCGACAGCGGCGAAACCTTCTCCGCCTTGTACATCGCCATGATTTCCTGCTGCTGCTTCATCTTGTCATCAGGAAAATTCTTTTTGATCTCTTCCATCTTGGGCTGCAGCTTCTTCATGCGGCTCATGGAGGCATAGGAACGGTTGGCCAGCGGGAACAGAACCGCCTTGACGATCACCGTGACGAGCAGAATGGCCAATGCGAAATTGCCCATGATACCTTTGGCAAATTCCAGCAGCTTGAACATCGGCTGTGTCAGGAAGGCAAACCAGCCCCAGTCAATCATCAGGTTGAACTTGTCGATCTTGAGATCGCCACCGATCTTGTTGATCGTATCGACGATCTTGGCACCGGCAAACAGGCGGTCCTGCACCACGCCAGTGCTGCCCGGTGCAATGGTGATGGGATCAGCTGACTTGTAGCCGGCCTGATAGGCATCACGCGCCCCGATCTTGAAGTGCTCATAGGCCGCAGTCAGGTTGACGCTCTGTTCGGGGATAATGGCCGTGCCCCAATATTTGTCGGTAAAGCCCATCCAGCCGCCAACACTGGTTTGTGAGATGTTGCCGTTTTCCTTGGCGATGGCAGAGTAATACTGCTCGTTCAGCTTGCCGTTGATGACACCGAGAAACCCTTCGAAGAAGGTCGAGTAGCCCTGCACATGTGGCGTGTCCTGGCGCTGCAGGCCGGAATAGGCAAGCAACGTCACCGGATTTGCCGTCTTGTTCTCAACCGTCTGCTTGATGGTGAAAAGAAAGTCGTGGTCGATGGAAATGGTGCGATGAAAAATCAGGCCCTGGCCATTGTCGAAGGTGAGATCGACAGGCGTTGTTTCCGTGAGTTTTGCGCCGGCGGGTGCCGTCCACAGCGATTTTGAATCGGGCAGGGCGGCATTCTGGCCCGGGGCATTTTCAAAACCCTGCTGTGCAAAATAGGCATCAGCAGCACCTGATGGTGTTAAGAGCGTGATGATCGGGCTCTTGGGATCAACTGTCTCATGATAGTTCTTGAGTTTCAGGTCATCGAGCAGCGCACCCGTGAGATTGATAGACCCCACGAGGTTTGGCGTGTCGATGGCCACGCGCGGTGTCGAAGCAATAATCTGGTCACGCGGCAACACCTGTGATGCAGCGGCGTCCACAGGCTGGGTTGTCTGCTGTTGCTGCGTGGCTGGGTCAACTTTCTTCGGCGCAGGCTGAAAAAACATTTGCCAGGCAAACAGGATGGCCATGGAAAGCACCATCGCCAAAATCAGGTTCTTGGTGTCGGGGCCGGCAGGTTTCTGGTTCAGCATGAAAGGAATAGGTCCTATTTGCGCCGGGGCGGGAAGGTCTTGCCACCTCCGGCATGGAGTTTGGTGAGCGCCGATATAATGTCTTTGCGCAAGTCTTCAAAGGGCCGAGTTTCAGTGCCGGCGCGCCCAATCAGCACATAATCATAGGCAGGCAGCACATGTTCATTCAGTGTCAGGCGGGCGGCTTCTTTCAGGCGGCGGCGGATGCGGTTGCGCATCACCGCATTTCCAAGTTTTTTTGTGCAGGTGAAGCCCACCCGCGTGGTCTGGTCGTCAATTTTCTTGCGGGCCTGGATAATGACACCCGGCATGGCAGCAGACGGCGCTTTGGCGGCGCTGAGGAAATCAGCCCGCTTCAGCAACCGGTCCATGGATGCGATAGAAAAGGAAAACGCCCGCTTAGGCGCTGAGACGCTTGCGGCCAGCGGCACGGCGGCGGCGGATCACGTTGCGGCCGCCAACAGTTGCCATGCGGGCGCGGAAGCCATGGCGGCGCTTGCGGACAAGCTTGGACGGTTGAAAGGTGCGCTTCACAGTAAACTCCGTATGGCTTTTCAGGAACCTGCTGATTTTACACGATATTTCGTGAGGGGCGGGGCCTTCCCGCAACCCGCCAGCAAGGGCCTTTCGGGCTCTCAAATGGGTGTCGTGGCGGGCTTATGGACAAACCCGGCCCAATTGTCAACGCAGCGCCTCTTAATCACAGGTTAACGGCCGGGCAGTCACCCCTAAACACGCAGCCATAACAATAATCACGAGGCGGTGAGACCCCCTATGCAACGCCAAGGCATGCCGTAAATGAAGCGCCATGAACATTGAGCCACCCAACAAACTGCAAAGACCTCTCTGGCGCCGCTTCGCAGTGCCAGCATTGGTTCTGGTGTTAATGGGCTGCGCTTGGGGCTTGGGCTTGCAAAACTACCTCACGCTCCAGTCGATTGCCGAACACCGTATGGCATTGGCGGATTACACCGATGCCCATTGGATCCTCTCCCTCCTGATCTTCATGGCCGTCTATGCAATGGCCGTGGCTCTCTCATTTCCGGGCGCCTCCGCCCTGACCATTCTCGGCGGCCTATTGTTCGGCGTCTGGGCTGGAAGTGCGGCAACCGTGGTGGCCGCAACGCTTGGAGCCATCATTGTATATGAGATCGCCAAATCCGCCATCGGTGAAGGTCTGGTCGAAAAGGCGGGCCCCATGATGGCGCGCCTCAGGGACGGCTTCAAAGCCGATGCCTTTAACTACTTGCTGTTCCTGCGGCTTGTCCCAGCCTTTCCTTTCTGGCTGGTCAACATCGCGCCAGCTTTGGCCCAGGTGCGCTTGCGCACTTTCGCCTGGGCCACCGCTCTTGGCATCATTCCCGGCACATTTGCGTTTGCCTTTATTGGTGCAGGCCTGGATAGCGTCATCGCGGCACAGGACGCTGCCCACACCAGCTGCGTTGCGGCCAAGGGCGCTGCTGCTTGCCCCTTTGAACTCACGGTATCATCCCTGGTCACGCGCGAATTGATCTTCGCTTTCGTGGCGCTTGGCGTTGTCTCCCTCATTCCTGTCGCCATCAAGAAATGGAAAGCCGCATGAAATTTGATTTGGCAATTATTGGCGGTGGCTCTGCTGGCCTGTCCATCGCAGCAGCGGCCGCACAATTCGGCGAAAAGGTCGTGCTCTTTGAAAAAGGCGAGATGGGTGGTGATTGCCTCAACACCGGCTGTGTTCCCTCCAAGGCGCTATTGGCCGCTGCCAAGTCAGCGCAGGCCCATCGCACCTCCGCAGCCTTTGGCGTTGCTGCCGACGAACCGGCGATAACATTCGCAAAGGCCATGGCCCATGTCGAAGGCGTCATCAAAGCCATAGAGCCCCACGACAGCCAGCAACGCTTTGAAAGCCTGGGTGTCACCGTGGTCCGCGCCCATGCGAAGTTCACCGCGCAACAGTCGCTGCAAGCTGACGGCAAATCCTACGAGGCGCGCCGCATCGTCATCGCCACTGGTTCACGCGCCGGCGTGCCGCCCATTACCGGCCTCAAGGATGTGCCGTTTTTCACCAACGAAACAGTTTTCAAGAACCGCGAATTGCCAAGCCACCTCGTGGTCATAGGTGGCGGCCCCATCGGCATGGAAATGGCGCTCGCCCATCGCAGGCTGGGTGCCCAGGTCACTGTGCTCGAAGCCTTCCAGCCGCTGGCCAAGGATGACCCGGAACTCACCTCCGTCGTACTCGAGGCGTTGCAAGCCGAAGGCATTGCCATCCACGGCAATGCCAAGATCAGCAACATTGAAAATGCCAAATCCGGCATTCGCGTTTCAGTCGAAGGCCTGCCGCCGCTCGAAGCCTCACATCTGCTCGTTGCCGCCGGACGCCAGCCCAACATTGAAAATCTTAATCTTGAAGCGGCGGGCATTGCCTACACCAAGCGCGGTATCACCGTCGACGCCGCGCTGCGCAGCACCACCAATCGCAACGTCTACGCCGCAGGTGACGTGGCTGGTGGCCTGCAATTCACCCATGTCGCGGGCTATCATGCAGGCCTTGTCATCCGCAATGCGCTGTTCCGCCTGCCGGTGAAAAACCGCAACGACATCATTCCCTGGGTCACCTACACCGACCCTGAATTGGCCCATGTCGGGCTCACGGAAAAAGACGCCCGCCTACAGCACGGCGAAACCATCAAGGTCCTGCGTTGGCCGTTCAAAGAGAATGACCGCGCCCTCGCCGAGGGCAAGACTAAGGGCCTCGTCAAGGTCGTGACACTGAAAAATGGCCGCATTATCGGCGCATCCATCGTCGGGCAGAACGCCGGTGACCAGATCGCCATGTGGGCATTGGCAGTTTCGCAAAAGCAGAAGATTTCTACGATCGCCAACCTGGTGTTGCCCTACCCGACGCTTGGCGAAGCCGGCAAACGTGCCGCCATCACTTACTATGCCGGCCTTGCACAGAAGCCCTTCACCCGAAGACTTATCGGCTTTTTGAAAATGTTCGGCTAGTATCCCGTGCATGACGTCCGCGCCTGAGCAGCAAACCAATGCGATTTCACGTTTCGGCAGCCTTTCGGCCAAGGTCCTGTGGCTGACCATCCTGTTTGTCATGCTCGGCGAAGTGCTGATCTTTTTGCCGTCCATCGCCAACTTCCGCATCCAATGGCTGAAGACACGCATCACTCAGGCCGAAATTGCAGCTCTTGCCGTGGAAGCTGCCCGCGACCAGCAGCTGGACGACACGCTGCGCAGCGAAATCCTGAAGGGAGCCGGTGTTGTCGCCATTTCGCTCAAACGCGGTGACACGCGCCAGCTGGTGATCCGCAACACCGAAGATGTGATGGTCGCCGAAACCTTCGATCTGCGCCCCGGCATGTACTACAACACGGCCTTTACCGCGATCAAAGCGCTGTTCAGCACAGGCGATCGCGTCATTGGCGTCATCGACAAGCCGCCCAACATGACAGGTGACATGATTGAAGTGGCGTTGCACGAACAGCCCATGACAATCGCCATGCGCGACTATGGCTATCGGATCCTCGCGCTATCAGTCATCCTGTCGCTGATTGTCGCTGGTTTTATCTATGCTGCATTGAACCGCGTTCTGGTGCGGCCCATGCAGAAGCTGTCGGCCAACATGTTGCATTTCGGTGAGAAGCCGGAAGATGCCACCCGCATCATCACTCCATCCCACAGGAATGATGAGCTTGGCATGGCAGAGCGGGAACTCCATGACATGCAAACAGAGTTGCAAAGCCTTTTGCACCAGAAGAACCGCCTTGCCGCCGTGGGCCTTGCCGTCAGCAAGGTGAGCCACGACCTGCGTAACATGCTCACATCAGCCCAGATCATCTCTGACAGTCTCGCCAGCGTCGAAGATCCGCGCGTGCAGCGCTTTGCGCCACGCCTCATCCTGTCGCTGGACCGCGCCATCAACTTTCTGAACCAGACGCTCAAGTTCGGGCAGGCGCGCGAGCTCCCGCCGCAGCGCGCCCGCCATGACCTGCACCTGATGGCGCGCGAAGTGCTCGATAATTTCACCCCGCTCGGCGAAAGCCGCATTGCCTTCCACAATGGCGTGCCGAAGGATTTTCATGTGGACGCCGACCGCGAACAGCTGCTGCGCATTCTCACCAATCTTGTGAAGAACGGCGTACAGGCCCTCGAAGCTCGCACTGATGACGAAGCCCTGCCGCCACGCGTGAAGATTGAAGCTGAAAGGGATGGCCATGCCGCGCGTATCCGCGTCTGTGATACAGGGCCGGGGATTCCGGAAACCATTCGCGACAGCCTGTTCCAGGCCTTCCAGTCCGCCGCCAAGCCTGGCGGCACGGGCCTCGGCCTCGCCATTGCCTCAGAACTGGTTGAGGCCCATGGCGGCACCATCGAAGTCAAGGAAACCGGCCCCTCGGGCACCACCTTTGAAGTCTTCATTCCCGCTCAAAACCAGTCATCAAAAGTCTGACATCTCGGTGCTTGCCTTTGCTGCACTGCCGTACTAAGGAAGCGCCGTCCCGCGCGAGCCGCGAGAGACAATAGCGCCCGTAGCTCAGCTGGATCAGAGCACCAGACTACGAATCTGGGGGTCAGAGGTTCGAATCCTTTCGGGCGCGCCATTTCTTTCGCAGTGGTTTGTGGAGTTTGAGGCGAGGTTCGTCCCTCACCTCAAGGACGGGCAGATTTTATCCGTGCGGAGCAGATGGTAACAGTTTCGTTACTGAGGCGGAAGCGCAGTCCCTGGCAGCTTGATCTCCAATCTGATCGCGCTGCATTTTGTTGCTCGATAAGACTCAATCCGTGAATCACAGAAGAGAATGCCTTTTATGAGGAATCGATTTTCACGAAGAAAAGCCATGAGCCTGCTTGCGATGGTTATGGTCCACGCCAATCTACGCCCGGGTCTTGCCGCGCAGGAGATTGACACACGTCTCAAGGAACTCAATCTTCAGCTTCCTCCTCCCGTTGGTTCGGCGGGCAGTTATGTGCCATGGGTTCGATACGGCAACATTGTCGTGATATCGGGGCAGGGGCCTGTTTTGCCGGGGGGCAAATTGTCACCCGACTATCAGGGGACAGTGGGCCGGGATGTATCTCTGGAGGTGGCCAGAGACGCTGCCCGTATTGCAGCGATAAACACGCTCAGTCATCTCAAGACGGCCTGTGACGGAGATTTGGATAAGGTGAAGAAGATCATCCGGCTGATGGGCTTTGTGCGATCCGTACCCGATTTTCCGTATCTGCCTAAAGTCCTCGATGGTGCGTCGGATCTCCTCGTCGACGTCTTTGGGGAGAAAGGCAAACATGCGAGATACGTTGCGGGTGTTTCCGCCCTGCCATTCAATTTTGTGGTCACTCTGGAATTGATGGTCGAGTTGCAAGCCTGAGCGATGCCGCTCAACTTCTTGAATGGCTGACATTCATGGAAGGCCAGAGCCAGCGCCCTGGCCGTTTCCTTTGTGAGGATAGTGACGGGAGATGTGTTCCTTGCCTCGCACTTGCGGCAGACATCTTGCACGACGCCGGAGATATGTGATCACATCCTGGTCTCCGGCTCGGAACAGCGTAACCCGCCGCAGCAATTGATCACAACTGGGGACTTCCCGTTGGCGTCATTCTGTGGTTTGAAGCCACCATGAGTGGTCAACCAGGCCCAGCAGCTGTCCCTCTTTCACCTCAGCAATTGGCGGACTTTAAACGCCGGGTCCATGCTCTCGCCGCGCAGGAGTCGAGCCCTCAGTTGGAGCGTAGGTGCCGTGAGCTGCTGCGCGACTACCCAGGGACTGCACTCGGTCATTTTCTGCTCGGCCGTTGCCTGTTCGAAATGGATCGTTTGCCTGACGCCTTTCCCCACATCGAGAAGGCTCACCTTCTTGAGACCGGCAATGCAAACTATGCCTATTACCTTGGCTTCACATACACGACCATGAAACTGCCCGACCGGGCCCTTCCTCTTCTGCGGTTCGCATCCGAGAAGGGAGGGTCGCACGCTGCCCTGTATGCAGAAGCACTGGCCGAATGCTATTTCCAACTCGGCAAGAGCGACCTTGCGGTCCCCGCCGCAATGAAGGCCCTTTCATCGAGCAAGACGATCGAAGACGAGCTTCGTTGCAGAGAGTTGCTGTGCCGCATCCTCCTGACCTCCAATCAGGCCGATCTGGTGAGACCTCACATTGCCAAGTTCGCGAATGCAGGTCCGCCCTATGCCCAAAAATCCGTCATGTACGAAGCACGCATATCGAATGAGGGGGCATCATCGCCGGTTGGAGAGAAACTCCGGTCGTTTCTGAGCGACAGCAAGCTGCCCCCGGCGGTTCGCAGCGAAGTCCTGTTGACGCTCGGTCGGCTGCACGAACGGGACAAGAGTTTTGCCGAAGCTTTCGAGTGCTGGCAGAAATCGCGCGACATTGCGCTGGGTGGCGCGCCGCCGCAGAGAGATCATGAGGCTTACTTGACGAGTGTGAAGCGGCTCTATGTTCCTTCTGTATTCGAGGACTGGAAGGGCGCCGGAAATCCCAGCAGCGAACCGGTCTTCATTGTCGGCATGCCGAGATCGGGAACAACACTCACCGAACAGGTCATCGGATCTCATCCTGATGCCGTACCGGTCGGCGAACTGACGAACATTTCGTTGCAGGCGCGCTATTTCCAGGAGCAGGTTGGCGCGGGAGACAGCGATGCGCCACTCATTGAGGCACTGAAGAAAGGACAACTGCGACAGACTGCCGACGAGATCTTGGAATTCATGCGGGTCCTGGCGGGCAAACCCGCGGCGCGGATCATAGAAAAAATGCCCCACCATTTCATGTATGTCGGATTCCTGGCTTTGTGTTTTCCCAACGCAAGATTCATTCACAGCCTGCGCAATCCTTTCGATACGTTTATATCGTCCTATCAGAACAATATGAGTATCTTTCACGCCTACTCGTACAGTCAGGAAACCTATGGACGGGAATATATTGCCCACATGCAGTTGATGGAGCACTGGAAGTCGGTGATCGGAGATCGAATTCTCACCGTTCCATATGAGAAACTTGTGCAAGCTCCCGGCGAATGGGCCCCGAGGATTGTGGAATTCGCAGGCTTGGATTGGCACGACGACTGTCTGCGGTTTTTCGAGAAGGCCGGAACGGTACTGACCTTTAGCACAGATCAGGTGCGCCGGCCGATTCACGCAACCTCCGTGGAGCGCTGGCGCCGCTACGAATCCCAGCTCGCACCCCTGCGGTCATACTTGGAGGCACAGGGATTTCGCTATCCCGCGTGATCTGACGAAGACGGTTGAATCCATCCCATTCATTTTGATGACAGTTTGCCTGAAGACTCCGCCATTCGGAGCGTGGCTGATGTTTAGGGCTTTCAGGCGCGGCGCCGTTCGCAATGAAGAAAGGACCAGAGCATGGCTCTGGTCCTTTGCAGCAAGACGCTGATGTCCATTACTTGTCGATGGCGGTGACCTCGAGTTCCGGCCGGGTGTCGGACGGCGGCGAATACTTCTGGTTCTGCTGGTCGTTCGAGTTCTGGTCGACAACCGTGCAGGTGGTGTGGGAGCCGTTAACCCAGTTCTGGATGGCGGGATTGCAGCTCAGCGTGCCGGCACTGGCGGCGGTCGAAAGCGTGGCGGCAATGGCGGAAGCGATGAGAATGGTCTTGAACATGGTGTGTTCCTTTCGAAGAGAGGTTGGTGTCCCCCGTTTGACGCCTGCCACTATGGTGAATTTTGTCTGAATCCGCTCTGAACAGTGAATTCATCCGCCGTTCACGATGACGGCGCCGGCGTCAAGGTTAACACCGAGATTTTGCTGTTCATTTGAGACGAATGCTGATTCGTCACTTGTCCATGGTAAAAATTCCATTAACGTGAAGTCGGGGGTATCTTTGTCAGTATCGGTGAAAGGTAACACCATGTACAAGCGTTCTCTCTCCCTCGGCGCAGTTGCCGCCCTCGCGATCCTCGCGACAACCTCCTTTTCCACAGCCAGCCAGGCCAAGTGCACCACCAACTGGGTGCATGGCGACTGCGGCCCCGCCGTGATCCAGAATCACGGCGGCTATGTCGCGCCCACGGGAACACACCAGTTCGAGTGGCATTGCTGCTGGGAAAATGAAATGAAGGCCACGCGGAAGTCCTCCGCCGGCGAGTAATCGCCAGCATCTCTCTCAACTCCCAAGGACGTGGAGGCAGAACGCCTCCACGTTTTTGTTTTTTGAGCTTCACGCCGCCGTCGGGGCAAAAAAATACGGCCCGCCGAAGCGGGCCGTACGGAAGAAACCGATCCGGATGGA
>CALMEZ010000058.1 GCA_937864985.1 uncultured Alphaproteobacteria bacterium | reverse complement strand
CCTTGCAATTGACCAAGACCGGGACCGTCAACACGGGGCCCGATGGTGTTGCCAATGCCGGCGACACCATCACCTATGCGTTCACGGTTACCAATACTGGCAACGTAACCTTGACCAATGTCTCGGTTTCCGATCCGAAAGTCACGGTTTCTGGCGGGCCGATTGCCAGCCTGGCTGCAGGCGCTTCCGACGCCGCCACCTTCACTGCCACCTATACGCTGACAGCAGCAGACATTGATGCCGGCCATGTGCCCAACACAGCAACGGTTTCCGGCACGCCGCCCACCGGGCCGGCGGTCACCGCCCCCGGTGCTACCGACACTGCGATTGCGCCAAGTCCGGCGCTGACGCTGGCCAAGGTTGGCACGCTCAACCTAGGTCCGGACGGCGTTGCCAATGCAGGTGACACCATCACCTATGCCTTCACTGTTCAGAACACGGGCAACGTGACGCTGACTAATGTCACTGTCAGTGATCCGCTGGTTACTGTTGCGGGCGGGCCGATCGCTTCGCTTGCCGCAGGGGCCACAGACGCAACGACCTTCACCGCCACCTATACGCTCACGGCAGCAGACGTGAATGCCGGCAAGGTTGATAACAGCGCGACGGTGAAGGGCACACCTCCGACCGGCGCCGACGTAACCGCGCCTGGCGCAACGAGCACGCCGATTGTACAGGTTCCTTCCGTCGCGCTGGTCAAGAACGGGACTGTGAATGATGGTGGCGATGGCATCGTCAATGTTGGCGACACGATCACTTATGCCTTCACCGTCACCAATACGGGCAATGTGGACCTCACCAATGTGACGGTCACGGATCCGCTTGTCACGGTTGCCGGTGGACCAGTCACGCTGGCGGCAGGTGCCAGCGATACGGCAAGCTTCACCGCGACCTACACACTGACCACTGCCGACGTTGACGCGGGCAAGGTCGATAATACTGCATTTGCCAGCGGCACCCCACCCACCGGAGCAGCCGTTACCTCTCCGGGCACAACCAGCACACCGCTGGCCGAGAGCCCGGCCATGACGCTGGCCAAGGCCGGAACGCTCAATGATGGCGGCGACGGCGTGGCAAACGTTGGCGACACGATCACCTATGCCTTCACAGTCAAGAACACGGGCAATGTGACGCTCTCCAACATTGCCGTCACTGATCCGAAGGTGACTGTGGCCGGTGGCCCGCTCGCCAGCCTCGCTGTGGGTGCGACCGATGCAACCACCTTCACAGCCACCTACACATTGACTGCAGCTGACATCGATTCAGGCAAGGTGGACAACACAGCATCGGCCCTCGGCAAATCACCGGCGGGTACAGATGTGCCTGCGACGGCCTCTGCCACGACGCCGTTGCCTGCGAACGCTGGAATTGGTTTGGTCAAAACTGCCACCTTCAACGACGAGAATGGCGATGGTTATGCGCAAGTAGGCGAAACCATCGGCTATGTCTTCACAGTCAAGAACACCGGCAACGTGACCTTGACCAATGTTACCGTGACCGATCCGCTGGTCACAGTGACAGGCGGTCCGTTGGCGACACTTGCTGCAGGTGCGACGGACGCGACAACCTTCAAGGCCACCAAGACCATCGCTGCGTCAGACATCACTGCCGGCAATGTCGTCAATTCTGCGTCTGCCGCTGGCACGCCGCCAACCGGCCCCGTCGTGTCGGACACTTCTGACAGCTCCAACCCGTCAGATGGCACAGCTCCTGGCAGCTTCGGTTCCGGGCCGGGCAAGGATGACCCGACGACGACACCGCTGTTGACCAAGCCGATTGTCGCTGTGAATGACACAGGCAGCCTGGCTGATGGTTCCGTTGCCACACCCAACGTCTTGAACGTCCTGACAGGTGACACGCTGGGTGGTTCACCCGCCACCGTAGGCACGGTGACGATTACTGTGGCTTCTGGCAGCAGCGTGCCACCGCAGCTGACGTTCGACCCGCTTACGGGGGCCGTGGGCGTCAATGCAGGAACGCCGCCGGGGCTTTACAGCTTCGACTACACAATCTGTGAAACGGCCAACCCCGGCAATTGCTCGACGGCGACGGCCACGGTCAATGTTAATCCGCCTGCGGTCATTTCCGGCGTGGTGTTCGTCGATGAGAACAGCAATGGTGTGTTTGACTCCGGAGAACCCAAGGCCGCGTCCTACGGGGTCCGCATCGTCGATGCGGGTGGAACGGTCATCGGAACGGCTGTCACCGATGCAACTGGTGCCTACTCGATCTCCGTTCCGCCCGGTGTCGCCTATACAGTGATCTTCAGCCTGCCGGGCGGAGGAGCTGACGTAGGCTCCATCACCACGCCTGTGCTGACGCCGGGAGAATTTGTTGCGGACCAGAACCTGCCGATTGACCCTTCAGGCATTGTTTATGACTCGGTCACGCATCTCCCAGTTTCCGGCGTCACCGTGGAGTTGACGGACGCTGCAGGTAACGCGTTGCCAGCGGCATGTCTCGGTCCCGGCCAGCAAGGCCAGGTGACGGGTGCCAGCGGTGCTTACCGGTTTGACGTGCTGCCAGGTGCTGCCGCGCAATGCCCTGTTGGCCAGACCGAATACCGCCTGAAAGTGACAAACCCAGCGGGTTACCTGCCTGGCTTTGCTGCTACCATTCCGCCACAGGCCGGTCCGCTCAATGTGACAACATGCCCGGTTGATCCGACACCAGGCGGCAGTTGCCAGGTTTCGCCTTCAGCTGCGCCGCCGCCTGTTGGCAGTGCGGGGGTCTATTACTCCAGCTTCCTGATCGCCAGCGGTGACGGCGACCTTGTCAACAACCACATTGCCATTCAGCCGGTTCCGGCGCTGCCTGCAAGCTTCAGCAAGAAGGCTGACGTGGCAACGGCCGAGCGCGGCCAGATTGTGACCTACACAATCGAGGCCAACAACCTGGCCTTCAACCCGGCGCGGGTTATTGACACCATGCCGGCCGGCTTCAACTTCGTGTCTGGTTCTGCGACGGCGAATGGAGTGGCCGTCGTTCCAATAGCGGATGGCCAGAAGCTGACCTTCGATGGACTTATTCCGGATCCCGCCAACACTGTTGTCATCAAGCTCAAGCTTGTTGTGGGCTCGAATGTGCAGCCAGGCACGTCGATCAACAACGCGCAACTCATCAATCCTGCCACTGGCAATGTCATTGCCACGGCGCGCGCAGCTGTTGAAATCCTGCCTGAACATGTCTTCGATTGCGGTGACATCATCGGCAAGGTGTTTGATGACAAGAACCGCAACGGCTATCAGGACGATGGCGAACAGGGTCTGCCAGGCGTTCGTGTTGCCACAGTCAAGGGTCTGCTGATCACCCCCGACAAGAACGGGCGGTATCACGTGGGCTGCGCAGATGTTCCGGATCAGGATATTGGCTCCAATTTCATCTTGAAGCTTGACACCCGCACGCTGCCGACAGGCTATCGCCTGACAACGGAAAACCCGCAAACCGTGCGCCTGACACGCGGCAAGGTGACGAAGCTGAACTTTGGCGCTTCGATCACACGCGTGATCAGGCTCGATATGACGTCCCGCATGTTTGGCGGTGGCAGCGATGTTTCGCCCAAGCTTGCCAGCGTCGTGAAACAGCTTGTTGGCATCCTCGACAAGGAACCTTCAACACTGCGGCTCACCTACTACACAAAGGGTGAGAGCGCTGATGTTGCCCGCGCGCGCCTCAGTGCCGTGCAGAAACTGCTTGAAGCGCAATGGAGCAAGAAATCCGGACGGTACACGTTGCCCATCGAAACACGCATCGTAGGTGTGAAGTGAGATCGGCCATGACAAAAATCCAAATCATGACATTGCGTCTTACCTCACTCACCCTTGCAGCGGTTTCGCTGGTTGCTCTTGCGGCAGTATCAGCGCCCGCCTTTGCGGACGCTGACTGTCTCGTTGATACGTGCAAGCCCAAGCTGCGCGGCCAGATGCAGGATGATTCATCGGCTGTGTCGCTGCCTGCGGGTGCCAATACGGAGGACCAGCAGGGGGCTGACGCTCCAGACTTCGGTTATGCCATCAGCGTTGATGGCGAAGTGGTTTCCGGCTCAAAGAAACTTGCGGATCGCCAACGCAAAACCGACGTAGCGCTTGAAGATGTTGATATCCAGGTCAAGTTCGATGGGCTTGATGTCAAGCCGATCCTCAATGTGTCCACTGTGCCGATCCGCCGGACCTATGTGGGTGGCGAAGAGGTCGATTTCCTTGTTTCGCTGAATTACGGCGCGTGGGTGGATCACGGTGAAATTCGCATCTATGAGGCGGATGCTACAAACACAACGCACCCGGCCGCAATCGTTCCTGTCTCGGACAATGGTACAGCAGTCTGGCAAATGCCGCGCAAGGGCGCGTCTGATTTTGTCTATGTTCTCCGCGTCTACGACAAGGAAGGCCGCTACGACGAAACCCGCGCCCTGACACTGTCGCGTAGTGCCAAGCCCCTGGACCAGCATGAACCGCAGGATGCATCCGTGGCACCGGGCTATTCGGAAGATGGAACGGCGCGCCGCGACATCCCTGTCTATGGCGGGGCCGTGACCGTTTATGGCGCCAATGTGCCGGGGCAAGATTCCGTGCTCATCATGGGTGAACGTGTGCCTGTGGACCCGGATGGCAAGTTCGTGGTGCAACGCATTCTGCCGCCAGGAGATCACTCCGTATCGGTCAAGGTTGCGGACAAATCTGCCAAGGGGTTGGAATTCGCGCGCGATATTCACATTCCGAGCAGTGAATGGTTCTACGTCGGTCTGGCCGACCTCACGGCCGGCAAGCGTTTTGGGAACAAGGACATCGCAAGTGTTGCCCCAGGCGAATATAAGAATATCTATAGCAAAGGCCGGCTGGCCTTCTACGTAAAGGGCAAGATCAAGGGCCGCACCTTGTTGACGGCTGCCGCCGACACGGGAGAAGACAAGCTGGTCAATCTGTTCAAGGGGTTGGATGAAAAAGATCCGCGCCAATTCCTGCGCCGCATTGACCCAGACAAGTTCTACCCCGTCTATGGTGATGACTCGACGGCCATCGAAGACGCGCCAACGCGCGGCAAGTTCTATGTGCGGCTGGAACGGGGCGACAGCCATGTCATGTGGGGCAACTTCAAGACACACATTACCGGCACCAAGTTCCTGCGCAATGAGCGGGCGCTGTATGGCGCCAGTGGCGTGTACCGGTCGGAAGACACTGTGCCATCGGGTGAGCGGCGTACCGAAGCTTCGGCCTATGCGGCCCAGCCAGGCACGTTGCCACAGCGCGATGTGCTGCGCGGGACGGGCGGGTCGGCGTATTTCCTGAAGCATCAGGACGTCACCATCGGCTCTGAAACAGTCACCGTTGTGATTGCCGACCGGATCACCAACACTGTGGTGGACCGCCGCCAGCTTCGCTTCGGCACCGACTATGACATTGATTACGCACAGGGCCTGATCCTGCTGCACACGCCGCTGCCGTCTACATCCGGTACGGGGGCTGTCATCCGCGATGGCGCACTGGAAGGCAACCCGGTCAATCTCGTGGTGTCGTACGAATACACGCCCGCATCGCGCGATGTGAACGGGTACTCTTTTGGCGGCCGTGCGCAGACCTGGGCCGGCGACCACGTACGCGTTGGCGTGACGGCGGGTCGTGAAAAGACAGGCGGTGCAAATCAGACCATCATCGGTACGGATCTGAAAATCCAGAAATCTGCCGGCACTTACGTCGAAGCGGAAATTGCCCAAACGCGTGGGCCAGGCTTCGGCAATTCTGTTTCTTCCGATGGCGGCGCGACGAGCATTGATGTCTTGGGCGCTGGCGCCCCTGGTCAGCGGGCCAATGGCTATCGGGCCGAGGCACATGTCGACGTGGCCGATATCACCAACGGCACCATGAAAGGCGATCTTGAAGCTCGCTTCGAGGACAAGCAATCAGGCTTTGCCACTCTTGATGAACAGATCACGGGCCACAAGCGCGACATCGCGGTGAAGGGTGACCTTGAAGTCAGTTCATCTGTGACAGTGGGTGGCGGCTACGCGCGCAGCTCGACAGCAGGTGGTTCGAAAGAGCAGGCTGCAGATGCACAAGCCACGTTCAAGCTGGGTGACAAGTGGAGCTTCTCTCCTGGTATGCGTTTCAGCCAGCGCCATGTGACGACGGGCAGCAATACCGATAAAGGAAGCCGCGTCGATGCTGGCGGCAAGATCACCTACCAGGCCGATGATGATCATTCCGCCTATGTCTTTGGGCAGGTGACAGCGCAACATTCCGACGGCCGCAAACGCAATGACCGCATCGGTGTCGGCGGCACGACGAAACTCAGTGAAAAAGTCACAGGCACAGGCGAGGTCTCCTATGGCACGGGTGGCTGGGGCGGGCTGGCGCAACTGGCCTACAATCCGACTGCGGATGACACCTATTATGCGGGTTATCGCCTTGATCCGGACCGGCACTCGGCATTGAACTCTTCCTTCGGTTTGGTTGGTGATGATCTTGGCGCCATCGTCGCCGGCATGAAGCATCGCTATTCCGAGCGGTTGTCGATCTTCGCCGAAGATAGTTATGACCTGTTTGGCGTTCGTCGCACGTTAGCGCAAACTTACGGTGTGAATTACACGCCGGATGCGGCATGGACTGTTGGTGGAAATGTTGAAGTTGGCACCATCACCGACAATGCTGTCGACCCGTTGACCGGCAAAAAGAACAGTGACTTTGATCGCAAGGCCCTGTCACTGACCGTGGGTTACAAGGGTGAGAACGACAACTCCGGTCGCATGAAGGGTGAGGTCCGCCGCGAACGTTCCGACGACCACACGCGTGATCTGAATTCTTATCTATTGTCTTCAACGGTTGGCCTGCGCGCCAATGAAAACTGGCGGTTCATCGGCAATTTTGATGCTGTGCTTGCCGACGCAACAGATTCGACCCGTAGCGGAAAATACGTCGAAGCATCTCTCGGCTATGCCTATCGCCCCGTGGACAACGATCGGCTGGACGTTTTGTTCAAGTATAACTTCCTGTTCGACAAGCCTGGCAAAGACCAGGTGACAGTCAATGGCACCACGAATGGTCCGATACAGCGTAGCCACATCCTTTCAGTCGATGCCAACTATGACATCTCGAAGATCATCACGCTGGGTGCGAAGTATGGTTTCCGCATCGGCGATACGAAGCCGCGGGATGGCAGTTCTGGCTGGCAGGCCAGTTCGGCTCATCTTGGTGTGATCCGTGCAGACCTGAACATTGTGCATGATTGGGACGCACTGGTTGAAGGCCGCGTCTTGTGGTCGCCGTCGGCCAAGACCGCCCATTATGCGGCGCTGGCGGCGCTCTATCGGCACTTCGGCGACAATTTCAAAGTCGGTGTTGGCTACAACTTCGGCGTCTTCACCGACGACCTGCGCGACCAGAGCCTCGATCATTCCGGCGTTTTCATCAACGCCATCGGCAAGTTCTAAGTGTCGGCCAAGGCTGTGACTTCACGGCGGAAGGACAGTTCATCACCCCTGTTTGGCATGTCCAGTTCGCGGGCATAGCGGTGACCGGCATAAGTGGCCCAGGCGATTGGTCCCGGTGCCGCGGCATCGCCGATCAGCTTCACTGATTTGATGCCAACCTCACCCCAAAGTGCCTGCCGCTGGACGAGTTGCTGATACACGTCATCCTGCGACAATCGCGAGGCAACCACCACAACAGCTTCGCAAGGGATATGGCTGCGGGAATCCGTGTAGGTGCAATTGGTTTCGACCCGGCCGTCCTGAATGGCGGCAAGGCCACGGTTGAGAATGATGTTCACGCCAGCGTCTGACAGGCGGCGGTGGATTGCGGCCTGTTCCAGGGTGTTTCGGGTCCAGTCAGACACATAGGCTGACGGCGTGAGCAGGGTGACTGTGCAGCCCTTGCTAGCCAGCAGCTCGGCGATGACGCCACCCATGTAATAGTGATCATCGTCAAACACGACAACGTTGCCGGTTGGATGCCTGCCTTCCATGATGTCATCCGGCGTAAACACCGGCATGGCCGCGTCGGCCGGGATGGGGACAACGTGCTGGCGCGCCACACCATCACGCCGCCAAAGGGAACCCGTGGCAATTGCTACATTTTCAAAACCGAATTCCAGGATGCTTTCGGCCGAGAGTTCACTCTGCAGGTAGACTTCGACATTGGGGCGCTGGCTTAACTGATATTGCCGGTAGTCCGCCACGCGGCCCCAGGCGGAAAGGCCGGGCAGCAG
>CALMEZ010000057.1 GCA_937864985.1 uncultured Alphaproteobacteria bacterium | reverse complement strand
CTGTTCGCCGATTAAAGTGGTACGTGAGCTGGGTTCAGAACGTCGTGAGACAGTTTGGTCCCTATCTGCCGTGATTGTAGGAATTTTGAGAGGATTTGACCTTAGTACGAGAGGACCGGGTTGAACACACCTCCGGTGGACCTGTTGTCGCGCCAGCGGCAGTGCAGGGTAGCTATGTGTGGACGGGATAACCGCTGAAGGCATCTAAGCGGGAAACCCACCTCAAAACAAGATTTCCCTTGAGAACCGAGGAAGACGACCTCGTTGATAGGCCGGGTGTGGAAGGCGGGCAACCGTTGCAGCTTACCGGTACTAATCGTTCGAACGGCTTGAATCGCTCTCATTATTGATGATCATCGATCATGTGAGAACGTAGTTTGAAATAGTCACTTGATGTGCTCGTTACCCTGTTTTTCGCCGGCCTGGTGGCTTTGGCGGAGTGTCCATACCCGATCCCATCTCGAACTCGGCCGTAAATCGCCCCAGCGCCAATGGTACTTCGTCTTAAGACGCGGAAGAGTAGGTCGCTGCCAGGCCTGCGAAAAACAGACATCCTTCATTCAGATATCCAAACAAAACCCGCCGACGCAGAGATGCGCGGCGGGTTTTGTGTTTGATGTTGGCTTGATCTTGATATTGTTTGATTGGAGCAGTCACCCCAGTGTCGTCCTGCCACAGTGCGCATGTGCGGACCATCTGGAACTCCGCTGTGCACTTGCTGCAAAAAGCTGGGTTCCAAATCGCGCGCGGTTGCGCGCTTTTGGAATGACGCAATAAGGGAGTGAATGGTTTTGACAAACCAAACCAGACTCTAAAGCTTCACATCCGACGCGTAAGTCTTGCGCAGGAATTCCAGGAAGTTGTCGCGCAGTTGCCGGGAGTGGATCTGGGCCAGGCGGTCGGCGCGATTGATGTCGCGGGTGCGGATGGCGTCGATCATTTCCTCATGCTCGTCGGTCAGCAGTTTGCCGTCGCGGGTGCGCTCGATGTAGTCGAAGTGCAGATGCAGGATGCGGCGGCCTTCATCGAGCAGTTTTTCGTAGAAGCTTTCCATGTAAGGGTTTTTGCCGGCACGGGCGATGGCCATGTGGAATTGCTTGTTGGTTTCCGACATGGCGAGGTGATCCAAGGTTGTTACGGCGGCGATGAAATCCTTCTGTGCCGCCATGATGGCTTGCAGGTCAGCCTCGGTGCGCAGCTCTGCGGCAAGCCTCGTGTTTACACGTTGGGCAATATCGAGGGCATCCACATATTTGGGAAAGCGCGCGATATCGACGGGTGCCACGATGCTGGTGCGGTTCTGCAGGGTAACAACCAGGCCCTCGCTCGACAGGCGGATCAGCGCCTCGCGGATCGGAGACCGGGAAAAGCCAAAGCGGCGCGACAACGTGGTTTCATCGAGCAGGGCGCCGGGTTCCAGCTTCAGTGACAGGATTTCGTGGCGCAGGGCTTCATATACCCCTTTCCATCCCGCACTTTTCCCTACGCTTTTCGGTTTTGGTGACACGCTGGTCCGTCCCTTTCCTGAGATAGTCATAACATAGGCTCTTGACATTGTCGACGCTTTGTCGACAATATGTGCACAAGAATTTGGAGCCTGCTTTGTGCGGGCGCGGGAGTTGCAGACATGAGCTCAGACAAGGTGGCGATCATTACGGCCGGTGGCAGTGGCATGGGGGCTGCGGTCACGCGGCGGCTCGCTGCGGATGGCTATCACGTTGCGGTGCTCTCCTCCTCAGGCAAGGGTGAAGCTTTGGCGAACGCGTTGGGCGGGATCGGCGTCACCGGTTCCAACCAATCCAATGATGATGTGAAGCGGCTTGTTGATGCGACACTGGAAAAGTGGGGCCGCGTTGATGTGCTTGTCAATAGTGCCGGCCATGGGCCACGCGCACCCATTCTTGAAATTTCCGATGCCGATTGGATGAAGGGCCTGGATGTCTATTTCCTGTCGGCGGTGCGGCCGACGCGCCTTGTCACGCCCGTGATGCAAAAGCAGAAGGGGGGTGTCATCATCAACATTTCAACCGCCTGGGCCTTCGAACCCTCCGCTATGTTCCCGACATCAGCCGTGGCACGCTCAGGGCTTGCCGTGTTCACCAAAATCTTCGCCGACACCTATGCTTCCGACAACATCCGCATGAATAATGTGCTGCCCGGATGGATTGACAGCCTGCCGGCCACGGAAGAGCGCCGCAAAAGCGTGCCGCTACAGCGCTATGGCACGGCGGAAGAAATCGCTGGCACCATTGCCTTCCTCGCCTCGCCTGCCGCCGCCTACATCACCGGCCAGAATATCCGGGTTGACGGCGGCATCACGCGATCCGTCTGATTCACACAAGGATTTTGCACATGAAGCTTTCCGGCGTTTTGCCTGCTCTCGTCACGCCTTTCGATGCAAAGGGCGACATCGACTTCAAAGCCTTTGAAAAACACATGACGAACCTGCGGGCCGCTGGTGTGTCGGGCTGGGTGCCGTGCGGCTCGACTGGTGAATACAACCTGATGAGCGATGCGGAACGCGAGCAGGTTCTGAGCTTCGTCAAGGGTTTCGCGACACCGAAGGAAACGCTGATTGCCGGGGCCAATGCACCGCACACAAAGGGCGTCATCGCGAATTGCAAGCGGGCCAAGGAGATCGGCTACAACGCTGTCCTGCTAGCTGCGCCTTTCTACACCAAGCCGACGCAGCAGGAGTTGATCCGCCATTTCACGACTGTGGCAGACGCTGTTGACATCAACATCGTACTCTACAGCTATCCCGGCAAAGATGGCATCGAGATCGGATATGAAGCCCTGGACGGATTGGCCGATCATCCGCGGATCATCGGCATCAAGGAAAGCTCCGGTGTGTTGCAGCGGGCTGTTGGCATCGCCACGCGCTACAAAGACCGGCTGCAGCTTGTGTCCGGCTCAGATGATGTTGCCCTCGACTTCATGTTCTGGGGCGCAGACAGCTGGATCTGTGGCCCGGCCAATTGCATGGGCAAGGCCTGCTGTGACCTGGACAGAACCTTCCGCAGCGGCAACATGGCCAAGGCGCGTGAACAGATGGCGGTGCTTTTCAATGCCATGGCGATTCTTGAGTCTGGCAAGTATGTGCAGAAGGTGAAGTATGGCTGCGAATTGCAGGGCACGCCCGTGGGCGAGGCGCGCATGCCATTTGGTCCCTTGTCGGCGGAGGAAAAAGCAGAATTCCGCAAGGCCATGACTCCCATCCTCAATTGGACATGACGGCATGACGACCCTGGTGATTGGCGCAGGCATTGTCGGCTCGGCCATTGCGCTCGAACTGAAACGGCG
>CALMEZ010000056.1 GCA_937864985.1 uncultured Alphaproteobacteria bacterium | reverse complement strand
TGCAGCTGTGCAGGGACAGATCGAAGCCGCGGGCGATCGGCCGGTAGTGCAGCGGCGTCGCCAGCGTATTGTCGATGATCGATAGGATGCGGTGCTCGCGGGCGAAGGTGACGACGCTTTCGAGATCGCCGACCTGGAGCAAGGGATTGGTCATCGCCTCGACGTAGAAGAGGCGGGTGTTGGGACGCAGCGCGGCGGCCCAGCCGCGCGGATCGTCGGCATCGACGAAGCTGACGGAGATGCCCAGGCGCTGCAGGTCCTCCGCGATGAACGAGCGGGTGCCGCCGTACAGACAGTCCTGGGCCAGCAGGTGATCGCGGCCGGCCCACCACATTTCAATGTCGAGGATGGCGGCAGCAACCGCCACGCCAATGGCTAGCGAGAGTTGCTGCATGACCGTGTAGAGCGGGTTGGCGCGGGCCATGTCGGCGGCGGCAATATCGGCGTAGGCGAGCGCATTGAGCGAGGTGAACTGCAACGAGCGCAAGAACCCCGCCACCAGCAAGGTGACCATCATGACCAGCACGGGGGTCTGCGCGGTGAACAACCCTGCGGCGGCAATCGACAGGCAGCAGAAAATGCTGTTGACGATCAACAGATCGCGGAAGCCGAAGCGGCGGATGAAACGGCCGACGGTGAATTTCATCAGAAATGCGCCGAAGGTCGAGGCGCAGGTGATGATGCCGGACTGGAAAGCGCTCATTCCGAAGCCCAGTTGCAGCATCAGCGGCAGAAGGAATGGTGTCGCGCCCACGGCGATGCGGAACAGGTTGCCGCCGGTGATGGCGAGGCGATAGGTTGTTACGCGCAGCAGGTTGAGATCGAGGATCGGATGCCGGGTGCGGCGGGCATGGGCGAGATAGGCGCCGAGCAATGCCAAGCCACAGATGATCATGGCGGCCACCTGCCAATCGGCAAAGAGACCGCGCCCCACCACGGTTCCCCCAAAGACGGTGAGTGTGAGGCCAAGGCTGGAGAGAATGAAGCCCTTCACATCGAGCGGCGGTGGGCGCGGGCTCTCGATGGATGGCATCAACAGCGTGGCGAGCGTGAAGGCGAGGATGCCAAAGGGCAGATTGATCCAGAAAATGTAGCGCCAGTCAAAATAGGTGGCGATGAAACCGCCCAACGGCGGCCCGATGGTGGGACCGACGAGGGCCGGAATGGTGAGCCAGGCCATGGCATCGACCAGCTGCGATTTGTGAACAGAGCGCAGCAGGATGATGCGGCCCACGGGCACCATCATGGCGCCCCCTGCCCCTTGCAGGCCGCGCGCTGCCACCAGCCAGTGCAAGCCATTGGCGAAGGCACAAGCCACCGAGCCCGTGGTGAACACCACGATGGCGATGCGGAAGACGGTGCGTGCGCCGAATCTGTCGGCCATCCAGCCGCTGACGGGCAGAAACACCGTCATGCCCAAAAGATAGGTGGTAAAGGCGAGCTTCAGGGACACAGGATCGGTGCCCAGGTCTTTCGCGATGTCCGGGAGGGCGGTGGCGATGATGGTGGAATCCATCTGTTCCATGAACAGGGCCGAGGCGATGACCAGCGGCAGGATTCGCGCGTAGGAGGACTCCGGTGAGGACATTGGGATGGCTGACTAGCACGGCATTGCGGCACAAAACAGGTGCGGGCGGGAGATGTATGCCATGCCTTCAACACATTGATGATGGCTTTGCGATGAAAGCTGGGCGGGTGGCCGCATCACCACATGCATATCCTATTATATGAAAATAGTGCTTGACACCGCGCGGTCCTTCAGCTATATTCTGTTACATTCCACACTTGCATCCAAACCAGTGACGCCTGATCAGCTTCACGGGTTTTGCATGTGGAGGCAAGACACCTCTTCCGCCGACAAACGTTCGAGGACCATCAGGCGAATGACGTTGGGGGATGGATGTTTGCCGAGCGAAACAGGCGGTAGCGCCGAAATCTTGGCCAGCAAAAGTAAACCCGCAAAAAGGAGAGCCAATGTTATGAGATCATGAAAGAATCGGCCGCCCTGGAGCGCAGTCTGACTACATCAGAACTCTGGAACGAATGACCCGCCGGAAACTCATGCACGGCAATCAGAGCGAGAGATAACAGTCAAGTGCACTGACAACGCAACTACTCAACAAAATTGCAACGTAAGTCCCACCGCAATTCTTACGTCACTTGTCAGATAGTCTACCAGCCAATGCGCAGTATATGAAAGGAATTAAAGTGTAATCTTCGGAATAGATCGCGCGGACTGCGATCGTGTCGCCTTTTTTTGCCTTCAGGCGCACCGACTGGTTTACAGTATACTGAAGATAATCAGTACTCGACTCGTGAACTGAAATGCTGTCGCCAAACGGGAGATAGAAAGGAAGGATCGCATTCTCTTGCGATTTTACGAAGACTTCAATTCGTTGCAATTTTTTCGCCGTAAGTAGTCTGCAACTTATGTTTTCAATCTCGATAAACTGTGCACCGTCCAGCTTTTCCGTTGAAACGGAGCAAGTTCTCGTTGCTGCAGGCGTACACGTGACTCCGGCACTTGTCGCAATAAAGTCGCCATAGACAATTTGAGCTGTTGCGATGCTTGGGGAAAAGAAAGAACCAAACAACATGCAAAGACCCAAAACACACTTGCAATATTGATTCAACATCTCGAAAAACCGACCCTTGCTCCCCATCAAACAATCGCTGCTAGCGCAGCTGAACCATCTTGAACCTGCCGGAGGTTAAAGCAAACAATTTACTTGGCCAAGCAGCTATTGTCTATTGACATAATCAGATCGGAACTCGCGCAGCTTTGTCCAGAGATTTGGTCCAGTGCATGCAATCGATACTTCTCCTGCTCACGCCTTCAGGACATCCATCTGGATCGGGCCCTCTGCCCTTCCGTGGATGAATTGGTCGACGTAGGCGTTGCCGCTGCTGTTGACCTTGTTGGCTTCGCCGCGCCAGATGATCTGGCCCTTGTGGATCATGGCGATGTCGTCGGCGATCTTGCGGGCCGAGGCCATGTCGTGGGTGATGGATATCGTGGTGGCGCCGAGGCGCTTCACGCAATCCACAATCAGGTTGTTGATGACGTCGGCCATGATGGGATCGAGGCCTGTTGTCGGTTCATCGAAGAAGATGATTTCCGGATCGGCGGCGATGGCGCGGGCGAGGCCCACGCGCTTTTGCATGCCGCCGGACAGCTCAGCCGGGTGCAGGTTTCCGACATCGGCGCTGAGGCCGACATGGCCCAGTTTTTCGATGGCCTTGTCACGCGCTTCGGCCCGGGCCATGCCCCTGCCCTGGGTCAAGCCGAAGGCCACATTCTCCCACACGGACAGCGAGTCAAACAGCGCCGCTCCTTGAAACAGCATGCCGAAGCGGGAGAGATATTGATCGCGCGCTTCGCCCTTGAGGCCGATGACATCTTCGCCGGCCACGGTGATTTCACCTGCTTCCGGCTTGAGGATGCCGAGGATGCATTTGAGCATGACCGACTTGCCGGTGCCCGAGCCGCCGATGACCACCAGCGAACGGCCCTTGCCGACTTCGAGATCCAGACCATTCAGCACCTGCTTGGGGCCGAAGCTTTTGCGCACGCCTTTCAAAACAATGTGCGGTGCCATCATCACATCACTTTCCAAACAGCAACGAGGTGAGGATGAAGTTGGCGGCGAGGATCAGGATTGCCGATGACACAACGGCGTTGGTGGTGGCGCGGCCCACGCCTTGCGCCCCACCCTTGGAATGAAAGCCGTGATAACAACCCATCAGCGCGATGATGAAGCCAAACACGGCGGCCTTGATGAGGCCGGAACGCACATCGCCGGCGTGGAGGAAATCCACGGTGTTCTTGATGTAGGCGAAGGAATTGAGGCCCAAGGAGCGCGTGCCCACAACATAGCCACCGAAGACGCCGATGGTATCGCCAATCGCCACAAGCAGCGGCAGCGACACGACGGCGGCCAGCAGGCGCGGCCCCACCAGATATTTGAAGGGGTTGGTGGAGAGTGTGACCAGTGCATCAATCTGTTCGGTGACGCGCATGGTGCCCAGTTCCGCAGCAACTGCCGCGCCGACACGGCCCGAGACCATGAGGCCCGCCAGCACCGGCCCCAATTCACGGCAGATGCCGAGCACCACGATGTTGGGCACCAGTGTTGCGGCGGTGACGGACGACGAGCCCTGATAGATCTGCAGCGCCAGTGCACCGCCGGTGAAAAAGGCCGTCATGGCGACAACCGGCAGCGATGTGTATCCGATGCGCCAGAACTGATCCCAGAACTGGCGGCCATAAAAGCGCGGCGTCAGGCCCTGCAACAGGCCATCGCGGGCGAAGAGCGCGATGCGGCCTGTTTCAGCACAAAAGCCCAGGACGAGACGGCCAAGGATGGCGAGAGGATTCATGATTCTTGCAGCACTGTAGCCTAAGAATAGACCCGCGCATAACGGCTGCCGAGGCGTGTCAGCAATTCATAGGAAATGGTGCCGGCCCAGCCTGCGGCCTCGTCGATCGAGATGCGGTTTCCGAAGATTTCGGCGCGCGTGCCTTTGGCGACAGTCGCTGGTTTCAGCGCCGTGACATCGGCGGCCATCATGTCCATGGAAATGCGGCCGATGATGGGGCAGCGCTTGCCATTGATCGAGACCTGGGCCGGGCCGTCCTTGGCGCGCGAGGAGAGATGACGCGGCACACCATCCTTGTAGCCTGCGCCGAGGATGGCGATGCGGCTGTCGCGCGGGGCTTTCCATGTGGCGCTATAGCCCACGGTTTCGCCCTTCTTCACGTCCCGAACCTGAAGCACGGTGCCTTCGAGAATGGCCACGGCCTTCATGGGGTTCTTCTTGCCTGCCACCGGGTTGCCGCCATAGAGCGCGATGCCGGGGCGCACGAGGTCATGGGCGTAGGGTTTTCCGAGATAGATTCCTGAGGAATTTGAGAGGCTTGCTGGCACATCCGGAAGCATCGCACGAACCGCGCGAAAACGTTTCAGCTGTTGTTCGTTGAGCGGGTGGCCGGGATCATCGGCGCAGGCAAGATGGCTCATCAGCAGACTGACATTGAGATCGCGCATCATGGTCTTGTCGAGCGTCAGGGCATGAAATGCTTCCATGGTGAGGCCGAGGCGGTTGATGCCGGTATCGACATGCAGCGAGCATGGAAGAGCGCGGCCATATTGACGGCCAAAGGCCACCCATTCGCGCGCCTCTTCGATTGAAATAAGAGCGGGGCGCAGGTCGAGCTTGGCGTAGAATTCGGCTTGGCCGGGGAACAGGCCATCAAGCACATAGATCACCGCTTCGGGCAATAGGGCGCGCAGTTCCTCGCCCTCCTTGGGGCGGGCCACGAAGAAATGACGGCAACCGGCCTGCCACAGGGCCTGCGACACGGGGCCGATGCCGAGGCCATAGGCATTGCCCTTCACAGCGGCGCCACAAGTGGCTTTTCCGGCTTTGGCCGCCAGCGTCTTGTAGTTGGCGCTCAGGGCTGCGAGGTCAATGGACAGGACAGCGCCTGCCAGATCTGCAGGAATGGTGGGGGCGATGGGCTCGTTCAACATTGCGCCGCGCCCTTAGGACAGCTGGCACCATTGTGCAAGTGAAAGTGGAATCAATCCGGCGCGAAGGCCAGCACGGCGCAGATGAGCGCCACAACGGCTGACAGGAAACCAGACAAGATGAATGTTCCAAGTTTCGGCAGGGCGGCAAGAGAGTTTTCGCGCCGCATCTTCTCTCCCGTTCCACGCGCCAGGCCGTGGAAGACAGTAAGCATGATCACAAAGAACATCTTGGCATGAAAGGATGGCGGCAGGCCCTGCATGCCCCGCTGCCACAGCAATAATCCACCGCTGACCCAGATCAATGCGATCACACCATCGCCGATCCTCGCGATGGTCCGGCGCTGCACGGCAAGGCCTTTCGCGGCATCGCCGGTTTGACGCTGCGACAGGCGCGCGTTGATAAAGTTCGACGCGCTGAGACCGATGCCAAGCGCAATGACGATGAGATGAAAGGCGAGCAAAAGCTGATGGGCGGACATGGCAGAATCCTTGCAAGGGTTGCAGTGATTTTGCGCCATTTTCCCCGCCATCAACAGGACCTTTCTTTTGCCAGACTTAGGGCTGGACAAGCCTCCCCGTCTCGCCTATGACCCGGCCCGCGTTCGGCGAAAGCTCGCGCGCAACGCCAATGGAATGGGCGATTAGCTCAGGTGGTAGAGCAGCTGACTCTTAATCAGCGGGTCGAAGGTTCGAGTCCTTCATCGCCCACCATTCCCCCGAAAAAATCGATCCGGCTGTCTCTTGCGGTGCGCAGGGTGCGGTGGCAGTTTGCACCCTGCTGTTCGGGGACTGGTCATGAGATTCATTTTCGCTGTGCTTCTGTCGTGGCTCGTGCTGCTTGCGCCGGCGCGCGCTGAGGATGACCCTGCCCCACCCGATCCACGCTTTGAACCGATGACCTTCGTGTTCGAAGACGGTGTGATCAAGGCGATCGGCGCCATCCAGGACGACAGCGATGATGTGTTCCGCGCCTTCCTGATTTCGCAGCATCACCTCGGCAAGGCCTGGAACGTGCCGGTGCTTCTACGTTCTCCGGGCGGCGCTTTGGAGACCGCCATGAAGATGGGACATATGGTTCGCGACCACCAGATGTCCACGGTGACGGATGACCTGTGCGCTTCGGCCTGCACCTACCTGTTCATGGGCGGAATCAACCGTGTGGTGGCCAAGGGTGGCATGTATGGCGTGCATCAATTCTATAACGAGTCAGCGCTCAAGGATCCCGACAAGCCGGTTTATTCAGCCAATGATCTGATCCGCAAACAGAAGCTGATTGCCGACATGCAGGAGTATGTCCTGGAGATGGGTGTGAACCCGGCAATCATTGCATTGGCGTCCAAGACCAGCCCCGTGGCCGGGCAGGACAATCCGGATGGCGTGTTGTTTCTGACCCGCCAGCAAATCACGGCTTATGAGATTGAGAATGTGCCTTCTGCTTTTGCAGATGGGCAGCCGATTGAACAACTGGCCATTCCCGGAGTTTTCCCGAAAGCAAGCCAACAGATTGTGCTTGAACCCTTGCCGCAACAGCAGACGATTGTGCTGGGCAATCTTAACGAGGCTGTCTCGCAAGGCTTCGTCAAGAACCTGTTTCATGTGCTTGAGGGTGAGCCTGCCGATGTGCTGGCTTATGTCGATGCGAATTATGCCGAACTGACCAATTATTATGGCAAGCTGTTGACTAAAGCCGAGCTCGCAGACGTTCGCCGCGACTATCTGAAGACATGGCCCTATCGCAGGTACACGATTGATGACAACAGCATGAAGGCCTCGTGCGATGACCGCGACAATACCTGTGATGTCACGGGTGAATTGGATTACGAGCTGGGCCTCAGCAGAAGAGGCGTGACGGTGCGTGGACGCAGTTCTTTCCACTTTGTCATTCTTTCACCCGGGCAAGACGCGCGCGTCATGGTCGATGAGGGCAAGACGCTGAATTGAGACTGCTGGCTGATCAAAAATGTCGCACCATGCGATGATCAGAGAAATTGTCAGGCTCATATCAGACTGCTGCTCCTAACTTCTGTGTAACACCACGTATATCAGGAGTGATCAAATGGCATTCGCAAAACGCGTGTCGCCGTGCGGCGGTCGCACGGCCAAGACGATTTCACATCTTTCACTGATCGCCGTGCCGGCGCTGGTGGCGATTATGGGGCTTTCGGCGGAAGCAGACGCGTTGACGCTCGACATCCGCCCCATAAAACTCGTGACGGGTACTACTTACAACATGACCGCTACGGGTTCCATCTCGACGGCGGGCAATACCAGTTCGATCACGGACTGGAACCTCGCTGTGACGACTGTGGAACAGCTTGGGCACTACACCTCCGCAAACACCACCAAGAGCATTTCGGGTGTCAGCGCCACAAGCGGAGGCCTCACGGTGGCCACTTCGCCTGACTCCGCCACTGCGGACGGAGGTTATCTCAACTTCGTTGGTCCAAATCCCTTTATCGACTTTGGTGTATCCGTTGCTGATTTTTCCGGAGCAAATGCGGTCGGCGGCCAGGCCTCCTTCACGGCCGGCGCGGCTTTTGATTTCTTGCCGCTATCGCAGCCCGACGGCACGGATTATACCGTCGCCAGCAGCGCGCTTGGAAATGTTTACAACATTCAGCCGCTCGATTTCTCGGGCGGCGTTACGCTGACGGGCACCATCAGGACGAACGGTGCAACGGGGCAACTCACGGCTGCCGACATATTGGCCTGGGACATTTACGTTACCCAAACCACACGTGATGTGTTTACCGCCGCCAACAGCATTCTCGTTGCGAGTCTTGTTGGCCTGACCCCGGATGGTGCGGGGTTGACCGTGCAAAATCCGGGCGGTTCGCTGATGTTCCTCAAAAGCACGGTGGGCGGCCATCCCTGGGGGCTGCAGGTGGCGGATTTCTCGGTGCCCGGTGGTCAGGCTGGGTACTATCAAGGCCGTCTCGCTGTAACGACAATCGGCCTTGGCGGGGCGCGCGGAGCCTGGACGGTCACCGGTACGCAACCTGTTGTGAGTGCAGTTCCCCTGCCGCCGTCGATTGGCCTTTTGGGTCTGGCGCTGGGGTTCATTGGGTTCGCGGGTTGCCGGCGCCAAGCGGCACAGCCAACCTAACCTTCCACATCAAGTCTTACAGACTTGCATTGACGCGACGGAATGCTGTGCAGCAGCCGTCTCTGGATGCGTGGCCCGCGTTCAAACGACTTGTCGCCACGAGAAAGGAAACGTCATGTTGAAAAAACTTTTCATCGCAGCAACGGCCGCAATGGCTATTGGCGCGGGAACTTTTGCCACAACCGCCCCGGCACAGGCCAAGGTTCATGTGTGGATTGGCGTTGGACCACACCACAGTCATCTGCGGTGCAAGCGCGTGTGGGTGAAGCGCAACCACCACTGGGTGCTGCGCCGCGTCTGCCGGCCCTATCACTGGTAAATCGACGGGTCAGCGGCCCGTTGCCCTTGCCGCCCCGGCGGCAGGGGTCTTTTCCGCTTTGAATGACGGGACGGTTTACACTCCCCTGCTTCCCCTCTAAACCCCGCGCCAAATCCATTTCATCCGGGACGAGAGAGCAATTATGGCGCGTCAATTCATCTATCACATGCAGGGCCTGTCGAAGACCTATGCCGGCGGCAAAAAGGTCTTGGATAATATCCACCTGTCTTTCTATCCGGACGCCAAGATCGGCGTGCTCGGCCCCAACGGTTCTGGCAAATCCACGCTGCTCCGGATCATGGCGGGCCTTGACAAGGAATGGAACGGCGAGGCCTGGCTTGCTGAAGGTGCGACCTGTGGTTATCTCGAACAGGAACCGCAGCTCGATCCCGCCAAGACGGTGCTCGAAAACGTCATGGAGGGTGTGGCTGGAAAGAAGGCCATTCTCGATGAATACAACGCCTTGATGGCCGACTATAACGACGAGAACGCCGAAAAGGCCGCCGTGCTGCAGGACAAGATTGACGCGCAGAATCTGTGGGACCTCGACACGCAGGTGGAACAGGCCATGGACGCGCTGCGCTGCCCTCCCGGCGACTCCTCGGTTGAAAATCTCTCGGGCGGTGAAAAGCGCCGTGTCGCGCTGACGCGCCTCCTCCTGTCAAAGCCGGACCTGATCCTGCTCGACGAACCGACCAACCATCTTGATGCGGAATCGGTGAATTGGCTGGAACATCATTTGCGGGATTATCCCGGCGCCATCCTGATCGTCACCCATGACCGTTACTTCCTCGACAATGTGACGGGCTGGATCCTGGAACTCGATCGCGGCCGTGGCATTCCTTACGAAGGCAACTACTCAGCCTATCTGACGCAGAAGGCCAAGCGCTTCGCCCAAGAGCAGCGTGAAGATGCAGCGCGCCAAAAGGTCATGGAGCGTGAAGCCGAATGGATGGGCAAATCTCCGCAGGCCCGACAGGCCAAAAGCAAGGCCCGTATCAAGGCCTATGATGAATTGCTGAAAATCAACGAGGCCCGGACGCAATCGCATTCGGCGCAGATCATCATTCCGCCCGGTGAACGGCTGGGTGACACGGTCATCAACGTCGAAGGCCTATCGAAGGCCTATGGCGACCGGTTGCTGATCGACGATCTGACCTTCAAGCTGCCGCCGGGCGGCATTGTCGGAATTATCGGGCCGAATGGTGCTGGCAAGTCCACCTTGTTCCGCATGATCACGGGACAGGAGCAACCGGACAAGGGCTCCATCACCGTGGGCCCATCCGTGAAGCTTGGCTATGTTGACCAGAGCCGCGACGACCTCGACCCCAATGCCACGGTGTGGCAGGAGATTTCAGGCGGCAATGATGTGATCACGCTTGGCAAGCGGGACATGAATTCCCGCGCTTATGTCGGGGCCTTCAACTTCAAGGGCGGCGACCAGCAGCAGAAGGTGGGCACGCTTTCCGGCGGGCAGCGCAACCGCGTGCATCTCGCCAAGATGCTGAAGAGCGGCGCCAATGTGCTGCTGCTCGACGAACCGACCAACGACCTCGACACCGAAACGCTGGCGGCACTGGAAGAAGCGCTGGAAGATTTCGCCGGCTGCGCCGTCATCATCAGC
>CALMEZ010000055.1 GCA_937864985.1 uncultured Alphaproteobacteria bacterium | reverse complement strand
CCTCGACGCTCGCCGATCCGGCGGTCGTCGACGACCTCGTCGCCAACCGCCAGAACAAGAAGGGTTGAACAGGAAGGTCTGACTGCTGGCCTTGAAAACCGGTTGAACCAACATACATTTACGCCGCAGGGATTAAACGCTAGTCTCGGCGGCACATTTTTGAACGGGGGAAGATCATGCGTTACGTTCGTTACATTGTCCTGGGCTTCGTCGCCCTCATGCTCGCCGGTTGCGGTGTCAACAACATCCCGACCTACGACCAGAACATGAAGGCCAAATGGAGCGAGGTGCAGAACCAGTACCAGCGCCGCGCCGACCTCGTGCCGAACCTCGTTGAAACCGTGAAAGGTTACGCCGCACAGGAAAAGGACGTGCTGACCGCCGTGGTCGAAGCCCGCGCCAAAGCCACATCTGTGCAAATTCCGGCTGACATCATCAACAACCCGGAAGCCTTCCAGAAATATCAGGCAGCCCAGGGCGAGCTGTCGACAGCGCTCGGGAAATTGCTCTCCATCACCGAAGCCTATCCGGACCTGAAGTCGAACCAGAACTTCCTGGCGCTTCAGTCGCAGCTCGAAGGCACGGAAAACCGCATTGCCGTGGCCCGCAAGGACTACATCGAAGCCGTGCAGGTCTATAACACCGAGCTGACCACGATCCCCGGCCGCTGGTGGGCCTCCTGGTTCTATCCCAATGCCAAGGTTGCGGAAACCTTCACCGCCACACCGGGCTCCGAAGCCGCGCCAAAGGTGGATTTCAACAAGTCGACGACCGGCAACTGAAAATTTGCACGGATCACACCCTTCTCCCTCCCCCTTGTGGGGAGGGCCGGGGTGGGGGTCTGGAAGATATTCAGAATGGAAATGAACGCAAGTGGATGACGCCGGAGCGACCCCCACCCTTAATCCCTCCCCACAAGGTGGAGGGAGAGGGATGGTGCTTCCATTTTTCTTGAGGGTGAGTGGGTTTGGCCTTGCGACTGTCCTTTACTTTTGCTTGGCACTCCTCGTCAGTGCCCCTGCCTTCGCCGACCCCAACTTCCCGGCCCTCACCGGCCGGGTGGTTGATGCCGCGGGCATCCTCTCTGCCGACGAACAGGTGATCCTCGGCAACAAGCTGCAGGCGTTAGAGGAGAAGTCGGGTCATCAGGTCGCTGTTGCCACCGTGCCATCCCTCGAAGGCTATGACATCGCCGATTATGCCAACCGCCTGTTCCGCACCTGGAAACTGGGTGACAAGACCGCCAATGACGGCGTGCTCATTCTTCTCGCGCCGACCGAACGCAAGGTGCGCATCGAGGTTGGCTATGGCCTCGAAGGCGACATGACCGATGCCATTTCATCGGTCATCATCAATCACGACATGATTCCGCTGTTCAAGGGCGGCAACTGGGAAGGCGGCCTGTCGCTCGGCATTGATGATGTTGAGAAGGTCATCGGCGGCGATGGGCAACAAATCGTCCAGCGCGTGCAGAACCAGTCAGCGCCGGCCATCGAAGACTGGATCCCCATCATCATTTTCATCTTCATCGTCTTCATCATCCTGTCCAACGCCTCGCGTGGCCGCCGTGTCATCTTCATTCCGGGTGGCAGCTATGGCGGCGGCAGCTGGTCATCGGGCGGTGGTGGCTGGTCGGGTGGCGGTGGCGGCGGCTGGTCGGGCGGTGGTGGTTCGTCCGGTGGCGGCGGCGCGTCGGGGGGCTGGTGATGGTGTTTCGCTTCACCGATGCCGAACGCAAGAAGGTTGTCTCGGCCATCAAGCAGGCCGAGAAGAAAACCTCTGGCGAAATCGTTGCCGTGGTGGCGCGGCAAAGCGATGAATATCATCACGTACCCATTCACATTGCCGCGGGTGTGGCGCTGGCAACACCGCTGATCGTCAAACTGATCGAACGCTTTTTCCCCTGGTCGACATTCCCGCTGGGTTGGCTCTTTGCCTTGCAGCTGTTGATCTTCATCGTGGTGGCGCTGGTGCTCAGCCTGCCGCCGCTCCGCTATTGGGTGACGCCGAAAAGCCTGATGCGCAAATATGCCTCGCGCCACGCCGCATGGCAGTTCCTCGCCGTGGGTGCCCATGGCACTGGCGGCCGCACCGGCGTCCTGATCTTTGCCTCGCTGCTTGAACGCCATGCCGAAATCATCGGCGACACGGCCATCACGTCCAAGGTTCCGCAGGAGCGTTGGCAGGCCATAATCGATGACATGCTGCCGCTCATGCGCGAAGGCCGCGTGGCTGATGCCTTCGCCCAGGCCATCGAGGCCTGCGGCCACGAATTGGCCAAACATTTTCCACCCGGAAGCCGCAATCCCAATGAACTGCCCGACAATTTCATCGTGCTGGATTAGTCGTTCCCTAGAATAGGCTTTAAATCACTTTAGAAGGCCGTACAGCGCGATTGCGGGGTGTTCAGGTAGGGGAGTAGCCCGGCGCAAAAGAATCGCGCCTGCGGTCAAATTTCCTAGGCTAGAATTGATTTCCACATCAGGTTGAGGCACGCTGACAGCGCAATCACAGGCTTTGCTGTTCGTAGGCGATGGTCTCGGCGATCAGCAGCCGCCACAGCTTCTCTGCCATGTCCGGTGGCACGCCATCACGCTCCGCCAGCGCGCGCACCCGCGCCACCACGGCTTCAATGCGCTCCGGCACAACTGCGGCAACACCGGTCGACTTTTTCACGGCAATCACACGGTCAACAATCCGCATGCGCCGCGCCAGAAGCGCAACAAGCGCCGCATCGACATCATCAATCTCGCGGCGCAATGCGCCGAGCGGATCATCTTCCTGCATGACAAGTGCTCCATTCACGGCAGCAATTCCTCAGGTCAAACCTCAGGGATTGGCCGATTTGAATTCATCAATCAGCTGCTGCGCGTCGCGCCGTGCTTCTCGCGCGACCAGAATGGGCATTCCGCTCTTGGCACTCGCAAGCTGGGGATAATTGCCGATGAATTCGCCACCTTGCACAACAGCGGCAATGCCATAGGCCTTCAGCATGGTCACAATCACCTGCGCCTCAGATGTGCTGTGGCTGACATGGGCGCAAACCAGGCCCTCGCTTTCGTCCAAAGCTAGACCCTTCTTTCCACCATCATCTTCTTGATCTCGGCAATGGCCCGCGCCGGAGACAGGCCCTTCGGGCAGGCCTTGGCGCAGTTCATGATGGTGTGGCAGCGATAAAGGCGGAAGGGGTCTTCGAGGTTATCAAGGCGCTCGCCCGTGGCTTCATCGCGGCTGTCGATGAGCCAACGATAGGCCTGCAGCAACACGGCGGGGCCAAGATACCGGTCACCATTCCACCAATAGCTCGGGCAGGAAGTGGAGCAGCAAGCGCAGAGAATGCACTCGTAAAGGCCATCCAGCAGCGCCCGCTCTTTCGGGCTTTGCTTCCATTCGGCTTGCGGCATCGGCGTGGTGGTCTTGAGCCACGGCTCGATGGAGCGGTGCTGCGTGTAGAAGCGCGTCAGGTCCGGCACCAGGTCTTTCACCACGGGCATGTGTGGCAGCGGATAAATGCGAACATCGCCCTTCACATCGTCGCAGGATTTGAGGCAGGCCAGCGTGTTGGTGCCATCAATGTTCATGGCGCAGGAGCCGCAAATGCCCTCGCGGCAGGAACGGCGGAAGGTGAGCGTGGCATCCTGCTCATTCTTGATCTTGATCAGCGCGTCCAAAACCATCGGCCCGCACTCATCCATGTTCACATGGTAGGTGTCCACCTGCGGGTTCTTCCCGTCATCCGGGTTCCAGCGATAGATCTTGAAGGTCTTGATGTTCGTGCCAGTCGGCATGGGCCACGCCTTGCCGGGCTGGATCGTGGAATTTTGGGGAAGAGAAAATGCGACCATCTTAGTAAACCCGCGCCTTTGGCTTGATGTAGGCAATATCTTTGCTCATCGTATAGTCATGCACCGGGCGATAGCCGAGCGTCACCTTCTTCTTGGCGCCATCAGTCCAGGCCAGTGTGTGCTTCATCCAGGTCTTGTCATCGCGGTTGGGGAAATCCTCGCGCGCATGGGCACCGCGGCTTTCCTTGCGGGCCAGCGCGCCCTCAACAGTCACCGCGGCCTGGATGATGAGATTGTCGAACTCCAGGGTTTCGATGAGATCGGAATTCCACACCAGCGAACGGTCGGTGACGGAAATATCCTCCGCACCCTTCCACACATCGGCAATGCGCTTCTTGCCTTGCTCCAGCGTTTCACCGGTGCGGAACACGGCGGCGTCTTCCTGCATGGCGCGCTGCATCTTGAGGCGCAACTCTGCCGTGGGCGTTGAGCCCTTGGCGTTGCGGAACTTGTCGAGCCGCGCCAAGGCGTCCTGCCCTGCATCCTTGCTGAACTCAGCCTGCGGGCCGCTGCCCTTGATCACCTCGGCGCAGCGCAGGCCTGCGGCGCGGCCAAACACCACAAGATCAATCAGCGAGTTTGAGCCCAGGCGATTGGCGCCATGCACCGAAACGCAAGCGGCCTCGCCCACGGCCATCAGGCCGGGCACGGTTTTCTCAGGGTTCTTTGGATCGCCCGCAAGAGCTTCGCCGTGATAGTTCGTCGGGATGCCGCCCATGTTGTAATGCACTGTCGGCAGGATCGGGATCGGCTCCTTCGTCACGTCAACGCCTGCGAAAATCTTGGCGCTTTCGGAAATGCCCGGCAGGCGCTCATGCAGCACCTTGGGATCCAAGTGCTCCAAGTGCAGGTGGATGTGATCCTTGTTCTTGCCCACGCCGCGGCCTTCGCGGATTTCCATCGTGGAGGCGCGGGACACAACATCGCGTGACGCCAGATCTTTCGCGGAAGGCGCATAGCGTTCCATGAAGCGCTCACCCGCCGAATTGGTGAGATAGCCGCCTTCGCCGCGCGCACCTTCAGTGATCAGGCAGCCCGCGCCATAAATGCCGGTGGGGTGGAATTGCACGAATTCCATGTCTTGCAGCGGAAGCCCGGCACGCAGCACCATGGCATTGCCATCACCCGTGCAGGTGTGGGCTGATGTGGCCGAGAAATAGGCGCGGCCATAACCGCCCGTGGCCATGATGGTTTGCTTGGCGCGGAAACGGTGAATGGTGCCATCTTCCATACACAAAGCCATTACGCCCACGCAGGCGCCATCACGCATGATGAGATCAAGCGCGAAATACTCGATGAAGAAGGTGGTGTCATAGCGCAGGCTCTGGCCATAAAGCGTGTGCAGCATGGCGTGGCCCGTGCGGTCAGCCGCCGCGCAGGTGCGTTGGGCGGGCGGGCCATCGCCGAAATTCTGCATCATGCCACCAAAGGGGCGCTGGTAAATCTTGCCTTCTTCGGTGCGCGAGAAAGGCATGCCGAAATGTTCAAGCTCATACACAGCCGTGGGCGCGTGACGCACCAGATATTCAATCGCGTCCTGATCGCCCAGCCAATCTGCGCCCTTGACCGTGTCATACATGTGCCACTGCCAGTTATCAGGCCCCATGTTGCCGAGCGACGCCGCAATGCCGCCCTGCGCCGCGACCGTGTGCGAGCGGGTCGGGAACACCTTCGACAGCACCGCGACGTT
>CALMEZ010000054.1 GCA_937864985.1 uncultured Alphaproteobacteria bacterium | reverse complement strand
CCAGCTTGCCCAGCAGCGGCCGCGTATCGATCTCGGTCTGATAGGGATAGAAGGCCGAAACGACAGAGCGCCCGGCCTGCGCCGTCACCGGGAAACGGTGCGCCATCAGGGCCAGCGGTGCCGAGTCTTTCACGGCTTCATGGGCGGCATCGCGCCGCGGGGTGATGTCCTTGCGCAGCTGCGCCTTGTCGTCGGCCAAACCCAATGGGAAAATCCTTGCAAAAGTGGCGACCCGCGAGAACCGTGGGTAACGTTACGATCCCGGGTCCCTACTTGCGTAGGTGGGCGCCATGTGTGCCAAACCACGGTTCAGCCAGGGACAGCTCCCAAGGTAATCGTTTATAGGCCCCAGGGAAAAATGTTCCTGCACGTGAGCCGCAGCATCGCCGGGGCCTATGTAAGCGCTCCAGGCACAAAAATCAAAGACGCAATCAAAGCTTCCGTGCATCCGCCAAAGCCTGGCGCATCTGCGGCAGCAGGTCGGCATTGGTGGCGAGATAGCCCTTGCTGTGCAGGGGATCACCTTCACCATCGAGCTTCGACACAAAGCCACCCGCCTCGCGCACGAACAGCAGGCCCGCCGCCATGTCCCAGGCATTCAATTCATGGCACCAGGCCGCATCAAGACGCCCTGCAGCCACGTAAGCGAGTTCCAGCGCCGTTGAGCCCAGCGCGCGCAGTCCCGTGGTGCGCTCCTGCAGCACCGCAATCTCGTTTCGGTGTTGCAGCTGTGTCTTTTGGCCAATGTGGGGAATGTTGGTCGCGACAACGGCCTCATGCAGGTTGCGCCGCGCCGCCACGCGCATGCGCTTGTTGTTCATGAAGGCACCAACCCCCTTCTCCGAATGAAACAACTCGTCACTGATGGGATTGTAGGTGACGCCAGCAACAATCTCGCCCTTGCGTTCCAGCGCCACCGTCACCGCAAAGAACGGCAAGCCGTGCATGAAATTCGAGGTGCCGTCGATGGGATCGATGATGAAACGGTTGTCCTTGTCGCTGCCCTTGCTCTCGCCCTCCTCCTCACCCAGGATGCCAAAGGTGGGCCGCGCCTTCGACAGCATCTCGCGCAACACCTTCTCGCATTTTTTGTCAGAGGCGGTCACGAAATCGCCCGGCCCCTTCTGCGACACCTGCAGGCTCGCCACCTCGCCGAAATCGCGCTGCACGCCGCGTGCAGCCTTGCGCACGGCATCGATCATGACAGTGAGGACGGGAGAATTGGACACGGGAAACTTCCTTGTTGAAGCGCGGGCTCTAGCAGGCCGGGCCAGAATTTGAAAGTGCGCTGGTTAATTGCCTTTGGCGATAACAGGATCAATGGCCACGAAGGCCGCCGCCCGTTTTTCCGCCTCGGCCTTCTGGGCCGGCGTCAGCTTTTCCATCATGCCATCCAGCGTCACGTCAGGCCGTCCGCCCTTGATGGCAAGCAGGTTCCACTTGGCGGCTTCGACCGGATCAGCGGCAACGCCAACACCCGTGGCATAAATCCGCGCCAGCCGGTTCTGCGCCACCGGATGACCGCGCATCGCGGCATAGGTCAGCCACTTGATACCAATCTTTTCATCACGCTGAACGCCTTCGCCGCGCATCACCAGCACACCATACTCAAGCGCTGCTTCCACCATGCCCTTGACGGCCGCGCGCGACAACCAATCCGCTGCAGAGACAGGATCTCGCTCCACACCATGACCATCGAGATAGAGAAGGCCCAGATTGTATTCGGCTTCCGGCATCTTCTGGTCTGCCGCCTTGCGGAACCATTCTGCCGCCCTGGCCCAATCCGGCTCATTTCCATAGCGACCGGCGTAGACGAGGCCCAAGTTGTACTGTGCGTCCGGATTGCCGCCCTGCGCCGCAATGCCCAGCCACTTCGCCGCATCGTCGGTGTCAGGTTTGCCGAGCGACCCATCGAGTTCCACCATGGCCAGCGAGAACGCAGCGCCTGGGTGGCCCTTTTCCGCAGCTTGCCGGAACCAATCTGCTGCGGCCTTGCCATCGGCCGTAACGCCAAGGCCCTTCTGCAGCAAGGCCCCCATCATTGCCATGGCACGGGCGTCTCCGGCCTTTGCCAATGGCTCGGCAATGCGCCGCGCCTCGTCATATTTACCGTCCTCGAAATAGGCGACAGCATCTTCAAAGATCGGTGTTGCAGCCTCCTGTGCCTGGGCCGCACTCGGCGCGGGCGGATTGCCTGCATCCTGCGCCAGCGCAGTGGAGGTGCAGGCCAACGCAAAAATGATTGCCGCCGCTATTCGCTTCATGTCAGTGCCGCCGTCAGTTCCACAACCACGCGCCGTGCCTCATCTGCATTCTGCCACATGGCATCCGAAGGGCGGATGAAGTCGGGCTTTTGTGGCAGCAGCTGGGGGAGGTCTTGCGGTTCCACCGGATCGATGGCCACAGCAGGAACATCTGTTACATCCTGCCACCAGCCGATGATTGGCTCGCCCACGAACTGGTGCTTCTGGGCAAACGCCACGTAGTCCGCTCCCGCCTCCGCCGCTTCCATGGCAAAGTGCCGCGAGACATTTGCATAGACACCGAGACTCTCAGATTTGAGTGCCGCACGCAGATCCATGAGGCCCTCGGCCACCTCCAGATGTAGCCCATCTGCTATCAGCCTGTGCATGATCCTAGGCTCAGCATTACGCAACAGCACGGCAATGCCCAATGCTTGCGCTGCTTGGACGGCCGCAGGGTCAACAGTATCGGAAACAAGCAGGCAGGCACAATCGCCAGCCTTGGCGGCAATGCCAACAAGCTTGGTCAGTTCATCACCCGCAAGGCCATCGGGCGCGACGAGGAAAAGGCGTGGTTTGCTCATGAGGCCCCTCCTACAAATTCCCACGCGATTTGTCGAAGGCCATTACACCGCTTTCGGTGCAAGGTGTGAGGGCCGCTTCGAGCCTGGCAGCAGGAAGGCCAGAAGACCCAGAGCCGGCAGGAAGGCACAGAGCTTATAGACAAATTCAATTGATGTGTGGTCGGCGAGCGCCCCCAACATTGCAGCGCCCATGCCACCCGAGCCGAAGGCCAACCCAAAGAACAGGCCGGAAATCATGCCAACGCGGCCCGGCATCAACTCCTGCGCATAAACCACGATGGCCGGGAAGGCCGATGAGAGGATAAGGCCAATGGGGATGGTCAGCGCCACTGTCCAGAACAGGTTTGCGTAAGGCAGTGCCAAGGCAAAAGGCAGCGTGCCGAGGATCGAAAACAGGATGACGGTCTTGCGGCCGATACGATCACCAATCGGGCCGCCGGCATAGGTGCCGACCGCCACGGACCCGAGCAGCGCAAACAGGCAGAGCTGCGCCGCATGGGGCGACAGTCCAAAATGTTCGATGAGATAGAAATTGTAGAACGAATGCATGCTCGACATGTAGACGAATTTCGAGAACATCAGCACCACAAGAATGGCCAGCACCGGCCACACGTTGCGGGCCACGGCAGGCGGCTTGGCTGCCGCCGATGGCGTGCTGCCGAGGTGGCCTGCATACCAGCGGCTGACCTGCGACAACAGGATGACCGACACCAGCGCCAACCCGCCGAACCACAACAGGATGCCCTGCCCGTTCGGCAGGATCAGCGCCGCAGCAATCAATGGTCCGATGCTGGTGCCGACATTGCCGCCCACCTGAAACACCGATTGCGCAAAACCATAGCGACCGCCCGATGACAGCCGTGCGACGCGCGAAGAGTCCGGATGGAAGATCGACGACCCGATGCCAATCGCCCCCGCTCCCATGACAAGCTGCGCATAGCTGTGCGCTGTTCCCAGCAATACGAAACCCAACAATGTGAACATCGCACCGAAGGGCAGGATGTAAGGCCAGCGCTTCCTGTCAGTCAAATGTCCGATCAGCGGTTGCAGGATTGACGCCGTGACCTGAAACACGAAGGTCATCAGCCCCACTTGCGCATAGGTCAGCGCAAAACTGTCGCGCAGCAGCGGATAGGACGACAGCATCGTCGCTTGCATCGAGTCATTGATCAGGTGACACCCCGCCACCGTGAACAGCAGCGGGTAGATGGTGGCAGAGACACGCGGGGGTGTGGTGGCCGTCATGGAAGCTTCAATGATGGATGCAACCGATGTTCACCTTATCCCACCTGCAATGCCTTCACGCCTGGCAGTTCCTTGCCTTCCAGCCATTCGAGGAAGGCGCCGCCGGCTGTCGAGATGTAGGTGAAGTCATGGGCCACACCGGCATGATTGAGGGCCGAGACGGTATCGCCGCCGCCGGCAATCGTCACCAGCTTGTGGGCCTTGGTGCGGGCTGCTGCATATTTCGCAACGGCAACCGTTGCCGCATCGAATGGCGAAATTTCAAAGGCTCCGAACGGGCCATTCCACAGCAGCGTGTGGCAGCCATCAATGGCAGCCTTGACGCGATCCACCGACATGGGGCCCACATCCAGCATCATGCCGTCGGCGGGAATAGCATCAATGCCATAGTCGTGTGATTCAGCACCCGCCTTGAACTCTTTGGCTACTGTGGCATCAATCGGCAGGATGATGGCGCAATTGGCCTTGTCGGCTGTCTTCAGAATGTCGCGCGCCGTGTCGGCCAAATCAGGCTCGCACAACGATTTGCCCACGCCATAACCCTGCGCATAGAGGAATGTGTTGGCCATGGCGCCGCCGATGACCAGCGCCTCGACCTTTTTCACGAGGTTGCCCAGCAGCTCCAGCTTTGATGACACCTTGGCTCCGCCAACCACAGCGATGACCGGCTTGCGCGGCGTTTCGAGGGCCTGTGCCAACGCGTTGAGTTCGGCCTGCATGGCCCGGCCCGCATAGGCGGGGATCACATGGGCAATGCCTTCCGTGGACGAATGCGCACGATGCGCCGCCGAGAACGCATCATTGACGAAAATGTCGCCCAAGCCCCCCAACATCTTGGCGAAGCCTGCATCGTTTTTCTCCTCACCGCCGTGATAGCGCGTGTTCTCCATCAGGATCACATCGCCCGGCTTGGCCTCCACCTTGGGCGCGGATTGCCAGTCGGTGAACACGAATTTCACCTTGTGACCCAGCGCCTTTTCGAGCGCCGGTGCCACGGGCTTCAGCGACATTTCGGGAATAACCTTGCCCTTGGGGCGATCGAAATGCGCCAGCACAATGACGGCGGCACCCTTGTTCAAAAGCTCACGCAGCGTCGGCACCACGCGGTCGATGCGTGTTGTGTCCGTCACCTTGCCATCCTTGATCGGCACGTTGAGATCAAGCCGGATCACCACCTTTTTGCCGTGGAGGTCAACATCATCAAGGGTGCGGAAGGCGGGCATGGGAGACTCCTGAACAGGTTTCCTGAGGTGCGTACTTCATGCACCGGGCGGATGGAAGGGGCAATGTCGCACGGCCGCCATGCTACTTTTGCGCGATCGGCGGCAGCAGTTCTTGCAGCAGCTTGCGGTGCATCGCTTCGGCAAAATCTTCGTAGGTATTGGCCGCCATCGCAAAACTGCCCACCCCACCGATGACATTGGCGCGGTAATACTCCGTCAGGTCCTTGACGTCGGTGAGGATGGCAAGGCCGTTGACAGTCACACCCGCCGCCTCGCGGATGGCCTGCGCCTGGATCAGGTGGAAACGCGGCTCACGGAGTTCCCAGCTTTCACGGCCGTCGCCAGACACATCAATCACCATGCGCGAGGGCTGAAGTGCCGCGCCGCGCAGCAGCGCCACGCCATAGGCAATGGCCTGGCCAATGCCCGTGCCGCCGCCGGCCCGTGGCAGGCCCTCACGCACCTCTGCCGCAAAGGCCTCGGCATCAGCAGCGCTCGCAATGATGCGCCAGGGCGTGGCGGACTTCTGCTCATCAGGATCGCCCCAGGTCATCAGGCAGACGGCAATCTGCCCTTGCGGGCCGGAGAAGGCCGCGTCCAGCACGTCTGGCGCGGTGATCGCCTTGGCAATGCCGTTCATCTGCAAATTGAATTCGCGGCCATCAACACTGCCCGACGTATCAACGGCGAAGACCAGCGCCAAGTCTACGCCTGTCGCAGCCTGCACAGGCAAAGCCAGCGCTGTCATCAAGACAAAAAGGGTCACGAGGTGCAGCATGGTAGTGAGGTTAGACGCGGATGCTGGTGATGGGAAGCAGGTTCATCGGCAAGAAGGCGAGTGCACGGCCCCCCACCCCCAACCCCTCCCCGTTGAAACAACGGGGCGGGGAGCACGTTTGTTTCTCCCCTCCCCATCCCTTTGATGGGGAGGGGCCGGGGTGGGGACAG
>CALMEZ010000053.1 GCA_937864985.1 uncultured Alphaproteobacteria bacterium | reverse complement strand
TCGCTTTGCTGCACGAGACAAGGGCGTTCTGCCGGAGCACCGCTCCTCCGGCATGCTGCCCTGGCTGATTGCGATCATGCTCTTCCTCACGGCGCTCGACTCCGTCGGTGGCCAATATTGCGATCGTCCTGCCCTGCAGTGCGGTACTCATCTGGTCCTCCTCCATGTCGCCACGGTGTCGTCTACCCGCCGGCCTCGAGGAGTACACCCACGTCGAGCAGTGTTCTTGGCGCGGATGCGCTCCATGACCTCGCGATAGAGGTTCACATCACGCGATCCCTTGCCGGTCTTCGGATTGCGCACATGGCAATGAACCACCGTGGCGCCCGCGCTGGCGGCCTCCAGCGCGGAATTGGCGATCTGTTCCGGCGTCACGGGCACATTGGGACTCTTGCCCACGGTATCTCCCGCCCCGGTAACGGCGCATGTGATGATGACTTTTGGCTGCATTCTGATCTCCCTTTGCGGCAATCCTAGCCCAACGCCCGCAGGATTTGCGAGTGAATTGCCGCCGCAGGTCCGTCGATTTGCGTCAACTGGAGTGATTGCCAGCCCCATAAGATCATGCAATGTTTGGCTTATTGCCGACTCGGAGGGGGTATCATGGTGTCACGCTTGGTCTTGCGCCTGTCTGGAATTGTCTTTGCAGGTCTCATGATGATGGGCCCTGGGTTTGCCGATGAGGTGACCTTCAACAAGCCAAAGATTGGCGCATACCGTTTGGACTGGTGTTACAAGTGGGGCACTCAGTGCGGCGATGTGGCGGCCGACAAGTTCTGCCAGCAGAAGGGCTTTGACGGTTCCACTTCTTTCTCGGAAGCCAAGGATATTGGTGGAACGACTCCCACACGCGTCATGGGCACAGGCCAGGTTTGCGCCGATGACACATGCGACGGCTTCAAGTTCATTTCCTGCGATGACGGGACTGATACAGGCGGTGGCAGTCCGCCTCCGCCGCCCTCTTATATTGACAAGAGCTTCAACAAACCATCGTTGGCTGGTCAGCGTGTGCATTTCTGTTTCAAGCCCGGCAAGGGCTGCGGCCAGAAAGCGGCCGATGCCTTCTGTGACATCCAGGGCTTCGACAATGCCGTTGACTTCAGCCAGTCCAATTCCCTGATCGGCGCGAAGGCTCCGCGCTTCATCGGCACCGGCCAGATCTGCCAAGGCCTGGAATGCACCGGCTTCAAGACGATTGTCTGCCGCAAGGAACCCTGAAGCCTTGTCGGGGCCTGCGACCCGAAGCAAATGAACGGCGCCTGAACCGGTGATTCAAAACGGGTTCAGGCGTTTCCATTCATAGACGGAACATCCATTCAAACCTGGAGGAAGAAATGGTTGTTTCGATCCGCACCCTTGGCCGCAGCATCGGGCTTTGTGCCGCAGTAGTCATGATTGCATTGGCGCCCGCCGCTCAGGCCGGCACTGAGCAACAAGTCATCCACAATCCCCAATACAAGGGCCACTTGTTGGACTTTTGCGCCAGCTGGGCCACGGATTGCGGCATGCCGGCCGCCGAGCTTTTCTGTCAGAAGATCGGTTACGATCATGCCTCGGCTTTCACCAAATGGGCCCATCCCGGCCAATCGACGCGGCTGATCGGCACGGGTCAGGTTTGTGACGACGAAAATTGCGACAGCTTCACCAATGTGACCTGCACCAAGACGGTGGCGGACAGTGGCGGCTCCGGCGGCGCGGGCGGCGGCGATGAAGTGACCTTCCTGAAACCCAAATACAAGGGCAAGCGCCTGGACTGGTGCCGCACCTGGGGCGCTGAATGCGGTGAAGCCGCAGCCGATGCCTTCTGCGAATACAAGGGTTTTGACGGCGCAACCGATTTTGAAGAAGCTGTTGATATCGGCAACACCAAGATCATTTCATCAGGCCAGGTCTGTGCCGATGGCACATGTGACGGTTTCAAAAAGATCAGCTGTCAGTGATCGGATGAGTGGCGCAGGCTGGTGCTTCAGGCTCCTGCCTGCCACTGCTTGATGCTGTCGACCGGGTGCAGCAACATGATGACGTTCAGTGTCAGGTTGTCACGGATGGCCCAGCCGACACCCAGTTCCATGGCGATAGCGAGCGCGATTGTGGCTTTTGTCGGCAGCTTGGAGGCCGCCCAGAACCCGGCGCACATGGCCAGCACGTCACACACCGAATTCAACACGCTGTCGCCGTAGTAATCGAGCGAGATCGTTGCCTCGCGGTAACGGTTGATGATGAAGTCGGAATTCTCGAACAGTTCCCAGGCACCTTCAACGAAAACCGCCGCTGCAAGCCGCAGGGCGAAAGACCAGCGCGGAAACAGATAGCGCGTGGCGGCGTAGAAAAGGAAACCGTGGATCAGGTGCGAGAAGGTGTACCAATCGGTCATGTGCTGGGAGTTTTCGGAGCTCATGACAACGCCATGCCAAAGTTTCACATACCCGCATTTGCAGATGGGCTCACGCCCCCAGGACAGTTCCAGAGCCGCAACAATGAGGATGATGGCAATCGACCAGACGTGGGATTTGAGGACGGCAACAAACTTGCTTTGCATGGCCGGACCATAGGCCCGGAAATGTTAATCCCGTTTGAAAGCGACCTTACCCACTATACATTGGCGCCCGTAGCCGGCTTCAGGTAGCAGGCGGCGATTTTCCAGCTGCCGTCCGGCTGCTGTTCCATGGCATAGATAGCCTCCCAGCGCAGGCCGTTTTCGTCTGTCAGCAGGACATGGACAGCCGGCCGGCCAAACTGGTCCGGCGCTTCCACTGTGAAGGTGTGTTCGGTGTTGCGATAGACCGGGCGATAGCCGTTCTTGACCATGGACATGAAAATATCGACTGTCGGGAAAGCCTGCTGCACAATCGGGGCGGCAAAGCCATAGGCCGTCTGGTCTTCATCATGGGCAAAAGCCTGCAGCTGTTGTTCAACGACAGCCTGCCTGCTGCTCAGATTTTCAGCAGCGATTGCCGACGACAGCGAGAAAAGAGTGAGCAGGGTAACGAGCAATCCACGCATAATCATCCTCCCGCATCCAATCGTTATATTTCACTGGAAATAACGCATCCATGTTGCGACACTATTTTTACGCAAATGTCCTGCTTTGGATCAAAAACATCATCAGCGATCCTTGACGGTTTTCCAATCCAATGTTGAAGTCGTGATTGGCAAACACGCTGGCCAGAATGAGTCCTGCCGCAAAGGCAGGTGTCTGGCCCAGCAATGGGAGGATCATATGCCAACTGTTTCCATGAAAGTGAACGGCAAGGCCGTGAGTGGTGAGGTCGAAGGCCGCACACTGCTTGTCGATTTCATCCGTCAGCATCTGGGCCAAACCGGAACCCACGTGGGCTGCGACACAAGCCAGTGCGGTGCGTGCGTTGTGCATGTCGACGGCAAGGCCATCAAGTCCTGCACCACGCTGGCCGCGTCTTGCAACGGGGCGAGTGTCACCACCATTGAAGGCCTTGCCAAGGACGGCAAGCTGCACCCGATGCAGCAGGCCTTCCACGAGGAACATGGCCTGCAGTGCGGCTTCTGCACGCCGGGCATGATCATGGCGGCGATCGACATTGTGAAGCGCAATGGCAAGAATGTGGATGAAGAAACCATCCGCCGCGAATTGTCGGG
>CALMEZ010000052.1 GCA_937864985.1 uncultured Alphaproteobacteria bacterium | reverse complement strand
CAGCAGCGAAGCCCGGCTCGTCAACATCGCCTCGGCCGCCGGGCTCACGCCCAACGGGCGACTGCATTGTTCCGACAATTTGGCGGGCATTTCGCTTCAGCGCGCACGCGCCCTGAACCACGACCTGGTCAACCACTCGCAGCCGGTGATGGAGTACCTGTTCGAGCAGGTGCGCGACCGCATTTTCCGCGCTACGGACCAGTTCATGAGGCACCTGGAAATTGTGCCGGAAACCCTGTCGCCGGAAGGCCACGAGATGGTCAGCCTCATGCTCGAAAACGGCCTCGTCCGCCGCGAGGAACACGGCCACGAGATCTGTGAGCTGGAAGGCAAGCGTTATCTCGGCGGTGGCTGGCTGGAAGAGCTGGCCTATCTGGCGTCTCATGATGCCGGCGCCGATGAAGCAACCTACGGCCAGGTCATTGGCTGGCAGGTCAAGGGCTTTACCGGCGAGAATGAAATTGACCTGATCATGCGCAAGAATGAAAGGCTCGGGTTCATCTCATGTAAGGCGTTGCGTTCGGAGCTGGACATCCAGGACCGTAAGCACCGCAACCGCCTGATGGATGCCGTGCATGAAGCCGACAATCTCGCTGATCATTTTGGCAGGCCAGGTGAATGCGTAGCCGTATTGGTGACAACGGATCTTCATGACGAGATCAAAGGGGTGCCGCGCTACAACGCATTGATGGGCAAGGCCGCCATTCTCGATGTCCGGATCATACCGCTTGAAGAACTGGCCTACGACCGCCTGGTGGTGGCGCTTGAAGGCATGTGGGACAGCCCCGCCTGAAACTGGAGAAACACGATGAAAGCAATTCGCTTTGACAAGACGGGTGGCCCCGAGGTTTTGGAGTGGAAAAGCTTCAATCTCGAAGAACCCAAGGCAGGGGAAGTTAGCCTACGCCACACCGCCATCGGCCTCAACTACATCGACACTTACCACCGCTCCGGCCTTTATCCGGTTCCGCTGCCATCAGGCATCGGCCTTGAGGGGGCAGGGGTGATCGAAGAGCTCGGCCCCGGCGTCAAGGGCTTCAAGGTGGGTGACCGCGTGGCCTATGGCGTGGGGCCACTGGGCGCCTATGCCGAAGCGCGCAACTATCCGGCAAACCGCCTTGTCAAATTGCCGAAATCCATTTCCGATGAAACCGGTGCCGGCATGATGCTGAAGGGCATGACAGTGCGTTATCTCCTGCGAGCCACCTACAAGGTGAAACGCGGTGAAACCATTTTGCTTCATGCCGCGGCTGGCGGCGTCGGGCTCATTCTCTCGCAATGGGCCAAGGCCCTGGGTGTCAAGGTCATTGGCACGGTTGGGAGTGCTGAGAAAATGTCCATCGCCAAGGCCCATGGCTGCGCGCATGTCATCAATTCTTCGACAGAAGATGTTGTCGCGCGCGTCCGCGACATCACCAAGGGCGAGGGTGTGCCCGTTGTCTATGATGGTGTCGGCCAGGCAACCTTCATGACCAGTCTTGACTGTCTGAAGCCGCGCGGCCTGATGGTCAGCTTCGGCAATGCCTCGGGCCCGGTGAAGTCCTTTGATCTTGGAATTCTGTCGGCCAAGGGATCGCTTTACGTCACACGCCCCACACTGATGGCCTATGTGGCCAAGGACAGGGATTTTGCCGAAACCGCCAAGGATCTCGTGGACATCGTGAAAAGCGGCAAGGTCAAAATTCCCGTCAACCAGCGCTATGCACTTGCCGACGCCGCTCAGGCCCACCGCGATCTTGAGGCACGCAAGACCACAGGAACGACAGTGCTCTTGCCTTAGGCAGCATCCATCAATTTCACGAAGCGGTGGAACAGGTAATGGCTGTCCTGCGGGCCGGGTGAGGCTTCGGGATGGTGCTGCACCGAAAACACGGGCTTGCCCTTGACCGCCAGCCCCGCGTTGGAGCCATCAAACAACGAGACATGCGTTTCTTCCACACCATCAGGGAGTGACGCGCGGTCCACAGCGAAGCCGTGATTCATCGACACGATTTCCACCTTGCCCGTGGTGAAGTCCTTGACCGGGTGATTGGCGCCGTGATGGCCCTGATGCATTTTCAAGGTCTTGGCTCCCAGGGCAATCGCCAGCATCTGGTGGCCAAGGCAAATGCCGAACAGCGGCTTGCCGGACGCCACAAGCTTCTTGATTTCAGGCACGGCATATTCGGCCGTGGCCGCCGGGTCTCCCGGTCCATTCGACAGGAAAATGCCGTCCGGCTTCATGGCCAGAATGTCTTCGGCTTTTGCCGTCGCCGGAACAACGGTGACGTCACAGCCCGCGGACGTGAGGCAGCGAAGGATGTTGCGCTTCAAGCCATAGTCCACGGCCACAACCTTCTTGCCGCCATGTGACGTCTGGTAACCGCTCTTCCAGTCCCACAGCGCCTGGTCCCAATGCATCTGCTGGGTCAATGACACATCCTTCGCCAGGTCCATGCCCACAAGACCGGGCCATGCTGCAGCCATCTTCTTCAGTTTGGCAATGTCGAACTTGCCCTTGGCGTTGTGCGCAATGACACCATTCGGCATGCCCTTGTCGCGGATCAGGTTGGTGAGCTGGCGTGTATCGATGCCCGACAGGCCGATGATGTTGCGCGCCTTCAGCCATTTGTCGAAATGCTTTGCGTTGCGGTAATTGGCGGGTTCGGTGACGGGAGCCTTGACGATGCAGCCGCGCACTGCCGCCGA
>CALMEZ010000051.1 GCA_937864985.1 uncultured Alphaproteobacteria bacterium | reverse complement strand
CAGAAACTATTTCATCAATGCTGGATATGGTTCCGTATAGAGTCATTCCGCTCTAGACCGGGTGTTTTTTCAAGTCTGCGTAAAGCGCATGGACCTGATAATTCAGGAGCGCCCCAAAGCGCGTGTCGCCCGCCGGGCAGTCATGGACACGCTGCAGGAACATGACATCAAGGTTGGTGTTCCCTTCCAGCATGACAGGCCCGTGCCGCGTGAGCGCAATGTCCCAGCCGACAACAACCCGATGCCTGAAAGCTCGGTGCGCTTTGAGCGCGAGATCACCGATGGCCGGCCAGTTCTCCAGCTTGCGACCAGCGATTTGGATGCCTGTGACCGGATGATGTGTCATGCGTACAGGCGCTGTCTTGAAATTGTCTCCCGTGAACAGCCCCATCTCCGCTGTCTCCAGATTGATCGGTGTTGCGTATTCGCCATCCGGCAGGTGTTGCCAGTCAGGTTCGAGTTTCGAAAGCAGCCGTAGCATGGCCAATGTCACTTCCGGCTCGTCATTTTCGTTCAAAACCGTGACGACGCGAATGGCAATGAGCGAGTCCTTGGCAAATCCTGCAACCTCCTCATGGTTGCGCAACCAGGGCTGAACCAGCATGGGTTTGCGCTTCAAGGCGACCGAGGCAAACACGCCAAACACATCGCGCACCACGCCATGTTCGTCACAGTACATGCCATTGCCAAGCCACTTGAATGTCATGGTGTCTTTTGCACCCATGGTCTTGCGCGGCTTGCAGAACAGGTCTTGCTGTAAGGCTTCCAGCTGCTGGGGCTCCATGGCAGCAGGACCATCGATCACCATCAAAGTTTGGGGATGGGCAATGCCAGACTGTGCGCAGGCAGTCGCAAACAAGCCCTTGTCGTTCATCTCGTGCCCGGGCAGCGGGTTTGGCCGATGCCGGTTCAAGGTGCGCAAGAGGCCATTCTTGGTTTCAAAGCGCGTCAGAAGATGCGGCGTCCAGCCCGCATGCCCACGCTTGTAAAGATCAAGCGCGTAATAGGTCGGCGGGTCGATGTGATGACGATACCATAAACGTGTCATATCCATGGCCTGCTGCAAATAGCCGGTTCCAGTGGCACGCTTCACGGGCCGCGCCGCCCAGACCAGCATGCCAGCCAAAGTTATCAGCAAGGCAACATCTTGCCAGCCTGGACGGAATGCCAGAGCCACCGGCGGGTGACGCGCCGACATTGCAATGCAGCCGCTGTGAAACATTTGCCGCGACCGCGTGCCCACCTTGGCCCCGTCGTCGTGAATGGGTGGTGTCTCAAGCACGTCCCGCCCCGCCCACGTGGCATTCCCCCCGTCCGCACTTCGCCAGCTAGAAGCAACAAAAATACCGAGTGCCAGCACGCCGCAAGCTTGCAGCATCAAGGCCAACTGACGCGTCTCAAAGCTCCAAACAAACTTCTCGCCCTCGGGCAGCATTTCCCGCACGGCAAAAGCAGCACCGAACACAGCGAGGGACAACAGCCCAACCGTCAGCGCCGGGCGTCCACGCTGCAAGAATGGAACGGTGCCTACTGAAAATGCTGCAACGGCGATATAGATCATCACCGGAAGTTCGCGGATGGACGAAAAGGTTGCAGGTGAAATGTGTTCGTCAATGCCGATGTCGACAATCTCTCCGAAGGCAAAGGCCGCCAGCGCAATGACAGCGACTGTCCAATAGGACACAGCGGAAAAATTGTCGTTGGCCACAATGGCATTTCGAGATGCATTCATCGTGCCGGCCAGAACCAGGGCCATAACGAGAACATGCAACGGCGACAAAAGCAACTGCCCGAGACCGGGAACAACTGCCTGTAGCACTACGGCCCCCACCACCAGAGCCAAGACGGGCAATAACGCAGGCATGCGCCTGCCAAATGCGGCGGGCCGGTGTGAACTCAAGAAGGTCATGTGAATCATCTTTGCCTCGAAAGCTGCCAGAGAAGCTGACAGCCAGCCGATTCCTGACATCAGTTAACGCCATTCTTGCGGCGTTCCCGTTACAACTTGGCAATGTATTTCTGGGTGGATCAGGCGCTGCCCCGCCCCGGAATAACCATCCGTTAACCCAAATTCTGCCACAAGACCCCATCAATCACGGCCCGCTTTGCGAGGGGAACCGATCATGAAATCTGCCATCATCACAGCAACTGCCGCTGCCTTTTTGCTGACAGCCTGCACCACCAATCCTTACACTGGTGAAAGCCAGGTCTCGAAAGGGCTGCTTGGCGCTGGCACGGGCGCAGCCATCGGCGGCGCGGCCGGTGCATTGCTTGGTGCCACGACCTCCATCAAGACGCGCAAGGCAGCGCTGATCGGCGCCGGTCTTGGTGCATTGGCTGGTGGCGGCGTTGGCCTCTATATGGACAATCAGGAAGCGAAGCTACGTCAGCGCCTGCAGAACTCCGGCGTGTCCGTGACGCGCGTGGGCGATTCCATCGTCCTCAACATGCCCTCGAACATCACCTTCGACACCGACCAATCCGACATCAAGCCAAATTTCTATGAAACGCTGAATTCTGTGGCGATCGTCCTCAAGGAATTTAACCAGACCCTGGTTGACGTCGTTGGCCACACCGACAGCGATGGCTCTGCTGATTACAATCTCGAACTGTCGCGTCAGCGTGCGGCATCCGTCGCCCGCTACCTGACGGCCCAGCAGCTTGACCCCAACCGCTTCTCGGTGGATGGTCGTGGCAAGGCCCAGCCCATTGCATCAAACGCCACCGCCGCTGGCAAGCAAAAGAACCGTCGCGTCGAAATCACCATCCAGCCCCTGACCAGCGACGAAGGCTGATAGGGCTTTCCAATCAGGCAAACATTGTCTAGCAGGGCTTCCATGACGGAAGCCCGCTTCATTTTAACCTGCCCTCCCCGCGATCTTGCGGCGGCCCAATCCTTGGCAGACGAGATTGACGAACACCTGGCCATTGACGCTTTGGCCGTGACCGTCAATGAAACCGATGAAGCCCGTGCCTTGTGGAACACGCTGGCCTATTTCAGCGACGAAACTTCAGCGCGCGATGCCGCTGAAATTCTGCAGCTTACCGATTGTGAGATCACGCCTGTTCCAGATGTTGACTGGGTGCGAAAATCACTTGAAGGCTTGCCGCCCGTTGCAGCCGGGCGTTTCTACCTTCATGGCTCCCACGACCGCGACAAGCGCCGTACCGGTGGCATCAGCCTGGAGATTGATGCAGCGACCGCCTTCGGCACCGGCCACCATGGCACGACAGCAGGTTGCCTTGTGTTGCTCGACCGCCTGCTGAAGCGGCAGCGCCCGCGGAATGTCTTCGACCTCGGTTGCGGCACGGGTGTTCTCGCCATCGCTGCTGCGGCGGCCACCAAACAGCGTGTACTGGCGACCGACATTGATACCGAAGCCGTGCGCGTGACCATTGACAATGCACGGCGCAATCAACTGGAGCCCATGACGCGGGGCCTCACGGCGGCAGGCCTGCACCATGCCGCCATCCGCACCACGGCACCCTATGACCTGATCTTTGCCAACATTCTAGCGCGACCGCTGGTGAAGCTCGCCCACGGCATCAGCAGCCTGCTTGCCCCCGGCGGCACAGTCATCCTCTCGGGTTTGACCCGCGACCAGAAGCGCTGGGTCGAGGCCCAGTACCTGGTGCGGGGATTGCGCCCTGTCTGGACCTTCACCTCCGAGAACTGGGTTGCAATGGCCATGCAAAAAGGCGGCCGTCACGCCACGCGTCCTTCCCACTCCAACGTCGCAGGCCGCGGCTGGGAAATGGATATCTGACTTACAAGTCTTTCGTCAGCGCACGGACAAATTCCGTGAGGCCAAGCTGGCGCTTGCGCTTCAAACGTTCGGCTGTGAGGATGGCCATCACTTCTGCATGGGCCTGCGCCAAATCCTCGTTGACGATCACATAGTCATATTCCGGCCAATGGCTGATCTCGCGCGAGGCCTCGGCCATACGCTTGGCAATGACAGCGGCGGCGTCCTGGTTGCGGCCAATAAGGCGGGTGCGCAAGGTGTCGGCATTGGGCGGCAGGATGAATATGCGCACCAGATCATCTTCCATGGCTTGCGCCAGTTGCTGCGTGCCCTGCCAATCGATATCGAACAGTACGTCACGCCCCTTCGCGAGAGCATCTTCAACGGGCGCCCGCGGCGTCCCATAAAGATTGCCAAAGACATTCGCCCACTCCAGCAATTCCTTGGCGGCAACCATTCTCTCGAATTTCTCTTTCGAGATGAAATAGTAATCCTTGCCGTCAACTTCGCCGGGCCGCGGCTTGCGCGTTGTCACTGATACCGACATGGCAATGTTGCTGTCGGCCGCAATCAATTGGCGCGACAGGGTTGTCTTGCCGGCGCCCGACGGCGACGACATCACGAAAAGCAGTCCGCGACGGGAAATCCTACTCAATGTTTTGCACCTGTTCGCGCATCTGGTCGATGACCAGCTTCAGTTCCAGTCCGGTCTTGGTGAGGTCGGAGTCAGATGATTTCGAGCAAAGCGTATTGGCTTCGCGGTTGAACTCCTGTGTCAGAAAATCGAATTTGCGGCCAACGGGCTCAGTGCTGGCGATGAGGTCCCGCGCCGATGCGACATGCACGGTGAGCCGGTCGATCTCTTCCTGGATGTCGGCCTTGGTGGCAAGCATCATGGCTTCCTGGTGCAAGCGCTGCTCGTCAAGGCCAGCGCCCGATTCCATGATCCGTTCGATCTGATCCTTGAGGCGCTGCTTCACCGCAGCGGGCTGGCGCGATGGATTGGAGGCAGCTGCGGCCACGAGCTCAGCAACTTTCGTGATCTGTGCCGCCAAGACGCCGGAAAGTCGCTTGCCTTCATCCCGGCGCGCCCGGTCGAGAGCTGCCACCGCGGTCTTGAACGAAGCCAGCAGGGCCTTGTCGCGCTCACCGGCATCCTGTTCGGAAATGCTCTCCACTGAAACTTCCATCACGCCCTTGAGCGCCAGGAGACTCTCTGCCTGGATTGGCGGGGCGCGCAAGGACTTGCGCAGACCTTTCGCCAGCTCGGTGACGCGCGCCAGTACCTGCTCATTGATGGCAACACGCTCGGCCTGCGAACTGCCTTGCAAAGAAAGCCCGACCTGCAGGTTGCCGCGCTTGAATGTGGTTCCGGCAAGAGTGCGCAGGTCCGCTTCCAGATGCTCCAGCCCGCCCGGCAGGCGAAAGCGCACATCCAGCGATTTGCCGTTCACCGACTTCAGTTCCCAGTGCCAGGCCAGGCCACGCCAAGCCCCCTGCACGCGGGCAAAGCCCGTCATGCTGGTCAGCGCACCGCGAGAGGTTTGGTCCATGCAAAAGACACTTTCAGAATCATTGGTCCGCCGCATGGATTAGAACATTTCAGGCGCAAGAGGAAACCTTGCCCCTAACCCATATGATCAGGGCTTTGGTGGCTTGAACTGCGGAATAGGGACAAGGCGTTCGCCCACCTTGATCACAGAGCCGGGTCTTGGAGCGGCGCCGGGCGCTGCTGTAACGTCAGTACTGCTTGCTGAGGACTGGGTATCAGCGGCGGCTGGGGGTTCGGCGGCTGCGGTTTCAACCTTCGTGGCGGCAGGCTTACTCGCAGGCAGAGGCGGCGGCTCTGCGGCAACAGGCTTGGCGGTTTCACCTGGCGCTGGTTCTCCCTGCTTTGGCTGGGGCACGGCCTGGGTCTGGTCCTTGGTCGCCGCCGCTTCGGCAACAGCCTTGTCATCGACAGCCGGCTGCGCCTCACCCGAGACGACATCATCAACAGCCGGAAGTGGAGCCTGCTCCACTTCAGGCATGATCTTGTTCGGATCTGGAGAGACAGTTCCATTGTTGCCTTCCGGCAGCAGGATGCCTGACTTCACGGCGGCCCGCCATTTCTTCACATTGGCATTGTGCTCCTCCAGCGTGCTGGCGAAGGCATGGCCGCCAGTGCCATCAGCCACGAAATAAAGCGCATCGGTGGGGTCCGGCGTGACGGCGGCTTCCAGCGCGGCCCGGCCTGGCGTGGCGATGGGACCCGGTGGCAAACCATTGATCTGATAGGTGTTGTAAGGCGTCGCACTGTCAATGTCGGCACGCGTCAGGGCCCGGTCCAGTTTCCCCTTGCCGCCGACCAGGCCATAGATGATCGTCGGGTCCGATTGCAGGCGCATGTTCTTCTTGAGACGGTTGAGAAACACGGCGGCAATCTTCGGGCGTTCATCAGCCTTGGCTGTTTCCTTCTCAATGAGCGACGCCAGCGTGACCATCTGCTCCTTGGTCTGCAATGGCGAATCCGCAGGCTTCCTGGCCCACACCTCATCAATCAGCTTGGCTTGCGCCTCCTGCATGTCTTTGAGAATTTTCTCGCGCGTCATGCCGCGCTGAAATACCTGCGTGTCAGCAACCAGCGTGCCCTCCGCTGGCACCGCTACAGGAAGACCCGAGAGAACATCATTGTCATTGATGCGGGCGACAGCCATTTCCGAAGTCCAGCCTTCCGGAATAGTCAGCTTGTAGGTGAGCACCCGGCCCGACAGCAGGGTATCCAGCACGTCTGCCATGGTGGCGCGTGCCGGGAACATGTATTCGCCAGAACGCACGCTTGCACCGCGCGCCTCCGCCAGCAGGCTGGCGATGCTCATCACGCGATAATCGGAAATGACGCCTTCAGATGCGAGCTTCTCGGCGATTTCGTTGCGGCTCATTCCGGCCGCAAGATCAACAATCTTGTCTTCCTTGAGGGGGCCCGCTGCGTTAAAAATCGTATAGCCCCAGCCCAGCACGCCAGCCCCGATCAAACACAGCAGCAGCGCCAATCCCATATATCCGCCGACAACACGAGCGAAAGCCGAGCCGCGCTTGCGCACGCTGCCCGCATCCGGAACCTTCTCAACATAGTCGTATTTGTCGTCACTCACGCCGGTCACTCCCCCGGCCCCGAGATTACGCCGCGTATCGGCGTAAAATCAATGAGGCATTCGTTCCACCAAAACCAAATGAATTGGACAGAACTGTGTTGATCTCTTTCTTTTTGGCGACATTCGGAACCAGATCAATTGCAGTTTCAACCGACGGGTTTTCGAGATTGAGCGTCGGCGGGCAAATCTGGTCACGCATGGCAAGGATCGAGAAGATGGCTTCAACCGCGCCAGCCGCACCAAGCAAATGGCCCACCGATGACTTGGTGGATGACATGGCAAGCTTTGCCGCATTGTTGCCCAGCAGGCGTTCAACAGCACGCAATTCGATTTCATCGCCCAATGGTGTCGACGTACCGTGGGCATTGATGTAGTCGATTTCGCCCGGCGTGATGTTGGCGCGCTTCAGGGCAGCCTGCATGCAGCGATAGGCACCATCACCATCTTCGGACGGCGCCGTAATGTGATAGGCATCACCCGACATGCCATAACCGATGACCTCGGCATAAATCCTGGCACCACGCGCCTTGGCATGTTCCATCTCTTCGAGAACAAGAATGCCAGCACCCTCGCCCATCACGAAACCATCACGGTCCTTGTCGTAAGGGCGCGAGGCCTTGGTGGGCATGTCGTTGAAATTCGATGACAACGCCTTGCAGGCGATAAAGCCCGCGATGCCGATGCGGCAAATCGCTGATTCAGCGCCACCTGCAACCATGACGTCGGCATCACCCACCGCAATAATGCGCGCCGCATCACCGATGGCATGCGAGCCCGTGGAACAGGCTGTTACCACCGCGTGATTGGGTCCCTTGAGGCCGAACGTGATCGAGATCAGGCCCGAGGCAAGATTGATCAGAGATCCCGGAATGAAGAACGGCGAGACGCGGCGCGGGCCTTTCTCGGCCATCAGCAACGTTGTGTCCTGAATGCCCGTCAGGCCGCCAATGCCGGACCCCACGAGCACGCCCGAGCGATATTTCTGGTCCTCGGTCTTGGGTTCATAGCCCGAATCCTTCATCGCCTGCTTGGCGGCCACAAGTGCGAACTGGATGAAATCGTCATAGCGGCGCTGGTCTTTGGGATCGAGCCAGTCATCACGCTTCAGGGTGCCATTGCTGCCGTCGCCTTCCTTCACTTCGAAGGCAATGCGCGTTGAAAGATCCGAGGCATCAAAGCGTGTGATCGGGCCAGCTCCAGATTCACCCGCGATCATCTTCTTCCACGTGGGCTCAATGCCCGTTCCCAGCGGAGAGACAATCCCAAGTCCGGTCACCACAACACGCCGCATGTTATCCTCGTCTTTCATCTGTCCAACGAAAACGCGAGGCGGAAGCATGGCTCCGGCCCCGCGTTGCTCAACTCAATTGACCCGGCACTTCGTCAGCCGGGGAGAAGTCAGGCTTAGGCCTGTGCCTTCTCGATAAACTTCACGGCGTCACCCACCGTCTGGATGTGTTCAGCAGCATCGTCAGGGATTTCGATGCCGAATTCCTCTTCGAAAGCCATGACGAGTTCGACCGTATCAAGGCTGTCTGCGCCCAGATCATCGATGAAGCTGGCTTCAGCCTTCACCTTGTCGGCGTCGACGCTCAAGTGCTCGACAACGATCTTCTTAACCCGGTCAGCGATATCGCTCATGTGTTTGTCCTTAAAAACTTCCTTTTTGACGCCCTGCTTGGCCAAACACAGGAATAGCACCCGTTGGCCCCCTCAAGCAGGCCGCTTCCTAGCATAAATCCAAGCGTCGTCAAAAGGCCGAGTTTAATCAAATACTTTCAATATGTTACAAGATGTTAAGGCGGCCACGGAGGAGCTGGCAATGGTTTTGCACCGTATCCCGGCAAATCACCCCGGGTGTTTCACTCTGATACGGATGCAACATGGCGCGCTTCAATTTCAATTCCGGCGACAATACGCCAATGATCCCGGCAACGGAGACCCAGTCTCCCAACGGGTTCCGCTTGGACAAGTCGGCCTGGATCAGTGCCGCCTGCTTCGCCCTTGGCGCAGTTCTGGCAGGCCCTTCGACCCTGCTCGCTGACGGCAAGCAGGTCGCAGCATTGCTGGCGGCTTCTGGTGCGTTTTTCATCATCACCATCATCGCCCAGCAGGAACTGCATGTGGACCTCTCAGCAAAGTCCTATGGAAAGCCGCGCATTCTGACCACCACCGGGCTGTTTGAATATTCGCGCAATCCCATCTACCTGGCATTCCTGCTGCCATTGGCGGCACTCGCCGTCACATCTCTGGCAGCCAGCATCATTGCCACCGCGGCTTATCTGGTGGTTATGACATTTATCGTCATTCCCGAAGAAGAAGAGATACTACTGAGCCGTTTTGGCCAAGCTTTCATCGACTACAAGATTCATACACGCCGCTGGATTTAATCCCGCCTCCGTGGCACCTCTGCCGGAATGGATTCTCCGGCGGTGCATTCTTCCAAGTATCAGGTCCTGCGTCAGGTCTTCGGTTATGATTCCTTCCGGCCAGGTCAGGAGGAGATTGTTGATGCCCTGCTTGCCGGCCGCAACGTGCTGGCCGTCATGCCAACCGGTGCAGGCAAATCCTTATGCTACCAGGTTCCGGCGCTCGCCAAGCCGGGACTTACGATCGTCGTTTCCCCACTCGTCGCGCTGATGCAGGATCAGGTTGCGGCACTCAAGCTCGCGGGGGTCGAAGCAGCCACCATCAATTCCGCCGCAGATCGCGACACGAATGTCGATGTCTGGAAACGCGTCGCCGACGGTACTGTTCGCATCCTCTATCTCGCGCCAGAGCGTCTGATGACCGAACGCATGATCGCTGCCCTGCAGAAATTGCCACTGGCGCTGATTGCCGTCGACGAGGTGCACTGCATGTCGCAATGGGGCGCATCGTTCCGCCCGGAATACGATGAGCTGCAAAATCTGCGTCACGCCTTTCCGGGCGTTCCCATCGGTGCTTTCACGGCGACAGCAGATGAAGTGACCCGCAAGGACATCACGTCGAAACTTTTCGGCGGCACGGTGCAGGAGTATGTTTCAGGCTTTGACCGGCCCAACATCAACCTCACGGTCAAACCCAAGAACAACACCTCCAAGCAGCTTCTCGAATTCCTGGCGGAGCACAAGGGCGAGTCTGGGATCGTTTATGCGCTCTCAAGGAAGTCGGTCGAAGAAACAGCAAAACTGCTGCAGGACAAGGGCTATGCCGCGGTCGCTTATCACGCGGGTCTGTCACCACAGGTCCGAAGCGATGCCCAGGACCGATTCATGACGGAAAAGGGCATCATCGTGGTGGCAACCATCGCTTTCGGCATGGGGATCGACAAGCCGGATGTGCGCTTCGTCTTCCACGCCGACCTGCCGGGAACACTTGATGCCTATTACCAGGAAATCGGCCGCGCCGGACGCGATGGCGAACCGGCCGAAGCGCATATGCTCTTTGGCCTGCAGGACATTCGCATGCGCCGCAAATTCATTGATGATGAAGGTGGCGGGCCCGAACGCACGCGCCGCGAACACAAGCGGCTGGATGCGCTGGTGTCTTATTGTGAATCGCCGGATTGTCGCCGCCAGTCCCTGCTCGGTTACTTTGGAGAATTCTCTGAACCCTGCGGCAATTGCGATGTCTGCACTGATCCTGCCGACAAGATTGACGGCACACCGGAAGCCAAACTCATTTTCAATGCCATCCACGCCACAGGAGACCGGTTTGGCGCTGTTCATGTCGTCGATGTGCTGACGGGCAAAGCAAACGACAAGGCTGTGCAATTGGGCCACGACCGATCACCTGCCTTCGCCAGCGGCAAGCACCGCAGCCGTGCCGACTGGCAATCCCTGATCCGTCAGCTGGTGGGCGCAGGCTTCCTGACACTTGACGTAGCGGGCTTCGGCGGCATTTCAGTTTCGGCCAAAGGCCGCGCTCTGCAAAAGGGCGAAACTGCCTTCCGCTACCGGCCTGACCTGGTGCGCGGTGCCAAACGCGCCGCCCGCAAGGCAAACCAGCCGCCACCCGCCGATGCACGGGCCGATGGATTGCTGGTACGCCTCAAGGCGCTACGCCTCAAGCTCGCAAAGCAGCGCGGTGTTGCGGCCTATCTCATATTCTCGGACCGCACGCTCATCGACATGGCCAACCGCATGCCGCTGACCAAGTGGGATTTCGGCGAGGTGTCAGGCGTTGGTGCTTCCAAGCAGGAACAGTTTGGCGATATCTTCCTCGCCGAAATCAAGTCATTTGTGCAGTCACACCGCACGTCCTAGGCTGACCGCTGGAGAAAAACATGCCCCAAACCATCACCCGCGGTTACAAGGCCATGCTCGCCGATGCCGAAGCCGCCATCACCACGCTCGAGGTCGATGACGTTGTAAAGCTTTTGGGCAAGCCCGATGTGGTGCTCGTCGACTTGCGCGATCCACGCGAACTGGAGCGCGAAGGCAAGATGCCGGGCGCCTTCCATTGCCCACGCGGCATGCTGGAGTTCTGGATCGATCCCGAAAGCCCATACGCCAAGCCGCAGTTCCAGGAGGACAAACAATTCGTCTTCTTCTGCGCCGGTGGCTGGCGCTCGGCGCTTGCGGCCAAGACGGCCCAAGACATGGGGTTGAAACCCGTGGCCCACATGCGTGGCGGCTTCGCCGCATGGAAGAAGTCAGGCGCGCCGGTCGAAGGCGGTGAACCGCCTAAGCCGAAGACGTGACCGCCTGCCAGCGCTTCAACTGCACACCGAGCCACACGAAACAGGCCACGCCGGCAATGCCAAGGGCTGCAAAAACCAGACACGCCATTTCCGGGCTACTGCTGTGCGCCATCCAGGAGAACACGAAGGGCGAAAGCGCGCCGGCCACATAGCGGCTCGATGCCATTAGTCCGGAACGCGCCCCATAGCCATGGCTGCCAAACAGAACGAGTGGCAACGTGCCCTGCACAATGCTTTTCAAACCGGAACACATGCCCACCAGCAGCACGAAAATGATCGCCCCCGCGAAAGCCGGGGCACTGGTGGCTGCCACCACATAACCGAGCGGCAGCAGCGACAGTGCAAAAATGGCAATGGTCAGTGGGTGGTTTCGCGAGCCGAACATCAGGTTGGTGAAGCGCACCACAACCTGGGCAGGTCCAAACAGCGTTGCCACCCACAAGGACGCTGCGCCAAATCCGAGGACCTGCAACAGCGGCACCATTTGCGAGAGCACAGCCGACAAAGCAATGCTACTCAGCGTGAAGCCGATGGCAACCAAAACCATGCCCGCTTTCACATGTTGGGATGGCAGGCTTCCAATGACAGCCTGAACTTTGGGCATGTCTCCAGCTTTACCTTCATCGTGCAAGGCGCGTGTCCAACGCCAGATCAACACGTGAGCTGCACCGCACACCACAAGGTTCAACGCAGCAAACAGCAGCAGCGTCTGCCGCCAGTCAAAATGCTGAAGCAGCCACGTGGTCAGCGGCCAAAAAATTGTCGAGGCAAAGCCTGCAATCAGCGTCAGATAGGCAATGCGCTTTGAACCATGTTGCGGCGTTGCCTGCACAAGTGAAGTGAAAGCGGCATCATACAGTGTGAGATTCGAAACCACCTGCAACAGGGCGAGCGCTGCGATGAACCACAGGGACGACGTGACGGCCATCAAACCAAGCGCCACTGCACACAAGAGTGAGCCGATTACCATCAGCCGTGCCGCGCCCCACCTATCGAAGGCGCGCCCACTGAATGGTGTCACAAAGCCACTAATGACAAGCGAGATCGAAAATGCGCCAAAGAACTGGGGCTGCGTCCAGCCAAATGACCGGGAAACATCACCGGCCAGAATGGCGGGGGCATAGTAGATCGTGCCAAATCCAATAATTTGTGTCAGGCCGAGAAGCAGAACCGTTGCCGTATTGCGGTTCAAGCGCAGCACGTTTTCTCTAGCTTGGGCGCGCAGCATTCAGCACCCGCCGCGGTAGACTTGCCACAACACGCACTGCCTGCATTTGCCACGTCTTGCATATGACGAGGTTTGCATAGGGCACTGCGGGGCGCAAGAACCACAGCCACATCTTTGCCCTCGTTTTGAACATCAATGACATCGAATACGCGCATAGCAGAGCCAAAAGGCCCCACCTCGAAGGTAACACGCGACAGCTTATCCAGTGGCAACATCTCCGCTGTCTTCTTGAGAATCGCTAGGAATTTTCCGCCAGTCATCTGTGCAGCGCCGTCATGGAGAGGCGAGTCTTCCACTTGAAAAATCGTTTCAGACCATTTGTCTGGGTTGCTTCCGCAATCCAGCGTCACAAAAGTACCTGCCTTAATTTCCGTTACATGATAACCTCGACCAATGACCTCAGTTTCATGCCGCAGAATCAAGTCATGCTCCGTGTGGCCCGTCAGGGCATTGCGCAATTCTTCCAGCGTCTTGGCGCTAGCTGGTGTGCTGGTTCTGCTTGTTGCTTTCAAGTGAGTCGACATATGCTGATCTCCATTAATTCAATATTTGTTGAAATATAGAAATAAAGATGCAAGAGTCAAGTGCAATTTCGGCCTTCGACGCGCTTTCACAAGAAACGCGGTTGCGCATCCTTCGCGCCTTGGTGAAAGCTGGCACCAAGGGACTATCTGCGGGATTGATTTCTGAGAAGGTCGATTCGCCACCGTCAAATGCGTCGTTTCATCTGACGAAACTTGAAAACGCAAACTTGGTTGTGTCGCGCCGAGAGGCGCGCTCAATCATCTACGTCGCAAATTTTCAGGCCATTGCCGAGCTGGGAAAATTTCTGCTGGAAGACTGCTGCAAAGGCTAGCGGCAGTCAGATCATCGCCATGCCGCCGTTGACGTGCAGCGTCTGGCCGGTAACGTAACCTGCCTCTTCCGAGGCAAGATAAAGAACAGCTGACGCAATGTCGTCCGGCCCGCCCATGCGGCCCGCAGGAATACGGCCAAGAATCGCTTCTTTCTGTTTGTCGTTCAGGGCATCGGTCATCGGCGTTGCGATGAAGCCAGGGGCCACGCAATTCACCGTCACATTCCGAGCCGCCAATTCCTGCGCCAGCGATTTTGACATGCCGATGATGCCCGCCTTTGACGCCACATAATTCGCCTGGCCGGGATTGCCGGTCACGCCCACAACAGATGTCACCGAAATGATGCGGCCCCAGCGCTTCTTCATCATGCCACGCATCGCGGCACGCGCCAGCCGGAAGGCCGAGGTGAGATTGACATCAAGCACGGCCTGCCAGTCCTCATCCTTCATGCGCATGGCCAGGCCGTCCTTGGTGATGCCAGCATTGTTGACCAGAATGTCGAGGCCGCCCATGGCCGCTTCAGCAGCCGGCACCAACTTTTCCACGTCCTCGGCACTGGACAGGTTGCACGGCAGCACATGCACACGCTCGCCGCCCAGGCTTACCTTCAATTCTTCAAGCACATTGGCGCGCGTGCCTGAAATCGCAATCGTGGCCCCTGCCTCATGCAAAGCCTTGGCGATGCTGGCGCCAATGCCTCCCGTTGCACCGGTGATAAGGGCAGTCTTTCCTGCAAGTGAAAACATGTGTGCGTCCTATTTCAAGAATTCGAGGGCGGCAGCAAGATCATCCGGCGCGCCAATAGCCAGCGCCTTGGCTTCTGGCGCGTTCTTCTTGGCAAGGCCCGTGAGCACTTTGCCCGAGCCCAATTCAATGAACGTGGTGACACCCATGGCTGTCATGGCAGCAACGCATTCGCGCCAGCGCACCGTGCCGGTCACCTGTTCCACCAACTTCTGGCGAATGGTCTGCGGATCAGAGACAGGCCCTGCCAATACGTTGGCAATCACCGGAACGACGGGCGCATTCACCTGCGCCTTGCCCAACGCTTCGGCCATGGCATCGGCTGCCGGCTGCATCAAGGCACAGTGGAACGGCGCAGACACAGGCAACAGAATGGCGCGCTTGGCGCCCTTGGCCTTCGCAATATCAAGGGCCCGTTCAACCGCCGACTTGTGTCCGGAGACCACAACTTGGCCATCGGAATTGTCATTGGCGGCCTGACACACATCACCCTGCGCCGCTTCCGCCGCAACAGCTGCCGCTGTGGCGAAATCAAGCCCCAGCAAAGCGGCCATGGCACCTGTGCCCACCGGTGTTGCTGCCTGCATGGCACGCCCGCGGATCTTCAAAAGCTTTGCGGCATCAGACACGCTGAAGGCACCCGCCGCCGCCAACGCCGAATATTCGCCCAAGCTGTGACCTGCCACACAAGCCGCCGCATTCATGGACACGCCATGCTCTGCTTCGAGAACACGCACCACAGCCATGCTGACGGCCATCAAGGCAGGTTGGGCATTTTCCGTGAGCGTCAGCTGGTCTTCCGGCCCGTTCCACATCAGGTCAGACAGTTTCTGCCCCAGCGCGCTATCAACTTCCGCAAATACGTCGCGCGCCGCCGCAAACTGGTCAGCCAGCGCCTTGCCCATGCCAACCGCCTGGCTGCCCTGCCCCGGAAATACAAATGCAATCGACATGATTCAGGTCATTCCTCGTTTGCCGTGAGGTGTCATGCGACGGTCACGGAGTCAAGCTCAGCCCTTGCCACCTGAATTCTTTACCATCATGTTGATCAGCCGGGGCACGAACTTCTCACCGTAACCCAGCGTATCGGCCAGCACATAGGTCTGGTGAATGGTTTCGGCGATGGGTGAGGCTACTGGCATGTTTTCCGTCATATTGGTGTAATAGCGCAGGTCCTTGCGGGCATTGCGGATCGCGAATTTGGCATGGCTGTCATCATCCGACAACGGCACGTTGATCAGGCGGCCAAACATCACCGATGCGCCACCGCCACCCATGATCACTTCGCGCAGTGCTTCCATGTTGATGCCTGCCTTGGTTGCCACGGTGATCGCCTCTGCCGCAATCGCCGCATGGCCCAATGACAGGAAGTTGTTGATCAGCTTCACTTGATGGGCATTGCCCGCAGCGCCGCAATGCACAATCAGGTCCGAGAAGCAGTTAAGAACCGGGCGGATTTTGTCGATAATCGCTGCATCCCCACCCACCATCAGGCCAAGCTTTCCAGCTTCCGCTTCCTTCGGCGTGCGCGTCATCGGCGTATCCACGAAGTGAATGCCTTTGGCCGCAAGGTCAGCCGAAATCCTGATCGTTGAATCAGGCACAGCCGTTGAGCAATCAGCGATGATCAGGCCCTTCTTGGCCCCCTTCAGCAAACCGGATTCGCCATAAACTGCTTCTTCAACCTGCGGCGTTCCCGTGACGCACAGGATCACCATGTCAGAGGCGGCTGCGATCTCGGACGGCGTCTTCAACTCCTTGGCGCCGCGTTTCACAAGGTCATCCACCGGTTCGCGGTTGCGATGCGCCATGACATTGAGCGCAAAGCCCTTCTCGACAACATTCTTGCCAATGCCATGGCCCATCAGGCCCGCACCGATCAGTCCTACGGTCTTG
>CALMEZ010000050.1 GCA_937864985.1 uncultured Alphaproteobacteria bacterium | reverse complement strand
ATGTGCCTGCCGCCACGCGCGCCCTGCAAGCGGGTAAACATGTGTTGTGTGAAAAGCCGCTCGGCGTTTCCGTTGAAGAAGTGGAGACTTTGAAGCAGGAAGTCGCGAAGAGCGGCAAAGTGCTTCAGGTTGGCCACATGAAGCGCTTCGATGCCGGCTTGCAAAGCGCCAAAGACTTCATCGACACGGAAATGGGCGAGATGCTGGCCCTCAAGGCCTGGTATTGTGATTCCACACATCGCTATGCCATGACTGACGCCGTGCAGCCGCTGATGGTGAAGAGTGCCCATGCCAGGAAGCCTGCTGTCAATCCGAAGGCGGACCTACAGCGCTATTTCATGCTCGCCCATGGCTGCCATCTCGTGGATGTGGCGCGATACTTCGCAGGTGATATCGTGGAAGTGGACGCGCGGCTGAACCAGAAATTTGGTGCCTACTGCTGGTTCGTTGACGTGGCCTTCGCCAACGGTGCGCTGGGGCATCTCGACCTCACCATAGCCGTGCGCATGGATTGGCATGAAGGCTTCCAGATCTACGGCGAGCATGGCAGCGTGACCGGAAAGACATATAATCCCTGGTATTACAAGAGCAGTGAAGTTGATGTGTTCCGCGAAGCAACAGGCGCATCGACGCGCGTGCTGGGTGCTGACGGCCATTTCTACCGCCGGCAGCTGGAAGGTTTCGCTGATGTTGTCCTCAATGGCGTGGCGCAGAATGGTGCCTCCGTCGATGACGGCATTGCGTCGGTGCGCGGCATGGCGGCCATCGCTGAATCAGCGCGGACAGGACAACCTGTGAAGCTGGCGGACGTCACTGGTGCGGTGTGATGCAACTGGGGATTTTCGCCAAGACCTTTGATGGGAAGACACCGGGTTCCGTGATGGCGGCGGCCAAAGCTGCAGGCTTTGCGACCGTGCAATACAACATGGCGTGTTCCGGACTTGACTCCATGCCGGATATGATCACTGCTGGCACAGCCGATGACATTGCCATCGCCGCTAAAGCGCATGGCGTCGCCGTCTGTGCCATTTCCGGCACCTACAACATGATTCATCCCGACAAGGCGGTGCGCACTCAGGGATTGCAGAGGTTACAAGTGTTGGTGGCCAAGGCGCGGCCCATGGGCACCCGGCTCATCACGCTGTGCACGGGAACACGCGATCCCCATGATCAGTGGCGCCATCACCCCGACAATGATTCACGCGAGGCGTGGCGCGATCTCGTGACTGAAGTGCGGGCGGCTTTGGCCATCGCAGACAGGTACGAAGTGGATCTCGGCATTGAACCAGAGTTGGCCAATGTGGTGAACTCGGCAGAGAAGGCTGCCTTCCTAATCAAAGACATGGGAAGCAAACGCCTTCGCGTTGTGCTTGACGCGGCCAACCTGTTTGAACACGAAGGCGTAGTGGAACAGCGCCGCATTGTCTCTTCGGCCATTGATATGCTGGGCCCCCACATTGCGATGGCCCATGCCAAGGACCGAAGCGCTGATGGTCATTTTGTGGCAGCGGGCACGGGCGTTCTCGACTATGACCACTATCTCTCTGAACTGGCGGCGGCTGGTTTCAATGGTCCGCTTGTGACACATGGGCTTTCCGCCGACGAAGCGCCTGAGGTGGCGGGCTTCTTGCGCAGTGCGCTCAACGTAATCGCGTGATGGACCATTTCACGCCGAAGGGTGGCCCTCGCCTGCATTTTGAAGATGCCGGCGGCAATGGCCTGCCTGTGGTGTTCCAGCACGGGCTCTGCGGTGACGCCCGGCAGCCAGCGGAAATCTTCCCACATGTTGCCGCGTTCCGCCGCATCACCCTGGAATGCCGGGGACATGGCCAGTCGGAGGCCGGCCCACTTGATGAGTTTTCCATCGCGCGCTTTGCAGATGATGTGGCGGAGATGATTGTTGCACTGGCCCTTGGTCCGGTCGTCATCGGCGGCATTTCCATGGGGGCCGCCATTGCCATGCGGCTTGTAGTGACGCACCCGGAGCTGATCCGTGCACTGATCATCGCCCGCCCCGCATGGGCGACTGATGCAGCACCCGAAAATGGGCGCCCGAATGTCGAAGTTGGTGAATTGCTTGCCCAGTTTCCACCTGAAGAAGCGCGAACACGCTTTGAAGAGGGCGCAACCGCCAAGCGGCTTGCCGTCGAATCCCCGGACAATCTTGCATCATTGCGCGGATTTTTCGCACGCCAGCCAACAGATGTGACAAGCGCCCTGTTGACCCGCATTGCATCAGACGGTCCGGGCGTGACAGCCCAGCAGCTGCGCAATCTCACCATCCCGACGCTGGTGATCGGCCATGCACGGGACGCCATCCATCCCTTGGCCATGGCGCAGGACCTTTCGCGCCTCATTCCCCACGCACAACTTGTCGAAATCACGCCGAAGGCCGTTGACAAGCCGCGCTATGTCGCCGATTTCCAAAGTGCCCTTCTTGCCTTCCTGAAAGGTCTTTCATGACGCCCGCCCACTGGATTGACGCCCTGCCGAGCGACCGGCTGATCGCTGAGTTTTCTGTATGGTCGGCGGATCTGGTGCGGCTGGCAGACGACATGGCGCGCATCGCGGCCCATGCCGATATTCTGCATGTTGATGCGGCCGACGGGCATTTCGCACCTGCCCTGCTGTTCTTCCCGGACTTGTTGGCCGCGATCCGCAAGGTGTCGAAGGTCAAGACACATGTGCACCTGATGTGCGCGGATGCAATCCTGCTGGAACAGGTCAATCAGTTCGCTGCTGCCGGTGCGGACCTGATTTCTATCCACGTTGAAAACACTGGGATGGCCGAGGAAGCGCTCGACCTTCTGGATCAGTGCGGCGTTGCCGCTGGCATGGTGTTGCGCGTCGAAACGCCTGTCGAACAGGTGGCGAAATACCTGCCGCGCCTTCGTTTTGTGACGCTTCTCGGAACGGCAATTGGCGTCAAAGGCCAAGGTCTCAATGAGCGCGCCACAGACCGCCTGCACACGGCGCGGAACCTGATTGCGCGCTCGAGTGCGCGGCATCGCATTGTGCTGGCGGCAGATGGCGGCATTCGCGACCATACCGTGCCACTGTTGCGTGCCGCGGGCGCGGAGACCGTGGTCCTGGGTTCACTTGCTTTCGGTGCACCGGACCTGAAGGCGCGCATGGATTGGCTGCACAGCTTGTGAGCGGATATCTTGCCATCGCCATCGATCTTGGCGGTACGCAGATCCGCGCCGGTATAGTTGATGAAACTGGCAGAATTCATCGCCGCGAAACGGTTCGCACCCAATCAGACAGCAACGCCGAAATTGTCATCGCACAGATTGTAAGTCTGATTGCACAGGTGACTGCTGGCGTCTCCCCCACGATGATTGCCGGGATTGGCATGTCCTCGCCTGGCCCCATCGACACGTCAACCGGCGAAACACTGGGTTTGCCCTCCATCAAGGGTTTTGAAGACTACGCGCTCCGCACTGTTCTCTCGGAAAGACTTGGCCGGCCCGTGGCATTGGAAAATGACGGCATTTCCGCCGTCATCGGCGAGTGGCAGCTCGGTGCAGGAAAGGACTTCGCAAACATTGTTTATGTGACTGTCAGCACCGGCGTCGGCGGCGGCGTGATCGTTGACAATCGTGTCATGCGCGGGCGGCGCGGCATGGCGGGGCATGTCGGCCACATGTCGATTGTGCCCCATGGCGAACGGTGTGGCTGCGGCAATCTGGGTTGCTGGGAAGCCTATGCTTCCGCCACCAACTTCACAAAACGGGCGAAGGCGGCGGGTGCTGGAGATGATGCGGCCAAGGTGTTTGAAGCCGCGCGCGCGGGCAACAGGCTGGCGCTGAAACTGGTCGCCGAACAGGCGGAATACCTGGCGCAAGGATTCGTGAGTCTTATGCATCTGTTCAGCCCAGATGTGCTGATCATGGGGGGCGGCATGTCACAGCAGTTTGACCTGCTGCAAGACCCCATCATGGAACACGTCAGCACTTATGCCATGAAGCCGTTTCAGGGCTGCCGCATTGTGCCCGCTGCACTGGGCACTGACTCCGGGTTGATCGGCGCTTCACGCCTGGTGTTCATGGGTTAACCGAATTGCGGGGTTTCGCAGCAACATAAGCTGCCACGGCTGCGCGCTGCGCTTCACTCAGATGCACATAGTGCTTGGTGCGGCGATACAGGATGTCTTCTGCCGTCTCGGCATGTTCATGTTTCATCAGATAATCAATTTCAGCCGCGTATAACTCGCCGCCAAAATGCCGGCCCAGGTCTTGAAGTGACGTGGCACCACCGATGACATTTACAGCGCGCGTGCCGTAAAGCCTCAGGAAGTGTACCAGCAGTTCAGGTTCCATCCACTCATATTTCAGTAACATGGAATCCATGAAGGCGGTGAAGTCGGCATTGGGCATGTCACCGCCCGGCAGCACGGCACCTGCTGTCCAGTCCCCCTTCATGTTTGGGAAATAGGGTATCAGTTTCTGCAACGCATGTTCGGCGAGCTTGCGATAGGTAGTGATCTTGCCGCCAAATACTGAAAGCAATGGCGGCGTTCCATCAATGTTGAACACATAATCGCGCGTAATGGCGGATGGGTTTTCAGCATTGTCGTCATAGAGCGGCCGCACGCCCGAGAAGCTGTGCAACACATCAGCGCGCGTCAGGCGATGCTTGATGTAGCGGTTCACCGCGCCCAGCAGATAATCAATCTCAGCTTCGCTCGCCTTCACATCATTGGGTGAACCATCCTGCGGGATGTCTGTTGTACCGATCAGGCATTTGTCGTGCTCATAGGGATTGACGAAAATCAGGCGCTTGTCAGTGTGCTGGAAGACATAGGCCTGCGGCCCCTCCCAGAATTTCGGCACGATGATGTGCGAACCCTTGACAAGCCGCACGCGCGGCTTTGCGTTGGCGCCGACCACTCCATTGATGACCGTATCGACCCAGGGGCCAGCCGCATTGATCAGCACCCTGGCGCGGGCCAGCAGCGTTTCACCGTCAGCCTTTGTGAACGTTACATGCCACGCACCATCGACACGGCGCGCCGATGTCGCGGCAGCCCGTGTCAAAACCTGCGCGCCACGTTGTTCGGCATCCAGCGCATTCAATACAACAAGACGCGCGTCATCGACCCAGCAGTCGGAATATTCGAAGGCTGTTGCATAGGCATCCCTGATGGTGCGCCCTTCGGGTGCTGTGCGCAGGTCAAGCTTGCGCGTGCCCGGCAATTTCTTGCGGCCACCGAGGTGATCATAAAGGAACAGGCCCAGGCGGATCAGCCAGGCCGGGCGCTGTTCCGGCGAATGCGGCAGCACAAAGCGCATGGGCCAGACGATGTGTGGCGCGGCATTCAGCAAGACTTCGCGCTCAATCAGCGCCTCGCGCACCAGGCGGAATTCATAATATTCGAGATAGCGCAGGCCGCCGTGGATCAACTTGCCGGAGCGTGACGATGTGCCTTGCGCCAGATCATCCTTCTCGCAGAGAATGACAGACAGGCCACGGCCCGCAGCATCACGCGCCAGCCCAGCGCCATTGATGCCGCCGCCAATGATGACACAATCCACTGAGCCGAGGTCGCGCATCACAACGCCTCAACAGACATGGACCAGCGGCTGGCCCGAGAGATAGCGGTTGACCTCTGCGGCAGCGAGGCCCGCAGCATAGGTGACGGTCCTCACTGAAGCACCGGCAATGTGCGGCGTCAGCGTCACGTTCGGCAATTGCAGCAATGGCCAATCAGGCGGCACGGGTTCGATGGCAAAGGTTTCGAGCATGGCACCGCGCAGATGGCCAGACTTCATCACCTCGTACAGGGCGTCGTAGTCCATCAAAGGCCCACGCGCGGTGTTCACCAGCGTGGCGTCTTTCTTCATCTTGCGCAGAGTCTTTTCGTTCATCATGCGCGTGGTTTCCGCCGTCACGCGTGGGTGCAGTGATACGACGTCCGACTCTGCCAGAAGTTTGTCGAGATCGCATTGCATGACGCCGTCCTTCATGTCCTGTGCCGACAGTTGCACATAGGGATCGCAGACCAGAATGCGGCAGCCGAAGACCTTCAGGAAATTGACGACGCGGCGGCCTACTTCGCCATAGCCAATCAGTCCGACTGTCATTTCGCTCAACTCGCGCCCTGTCACATCGGCACGATAAAGGTCGCCGCGATATTCACCCTTGCGCAGGGCATCATGGCCCTTGGTGATGTTGCGCGTTTCGGCAAGGATGGCGCCGATGGTGAATTCGGCGACGGCACTGGCATTGCGGCCGGGCGTATTGACGACGGTGATGCCGCGGTCGCGGGCCGCCTTCATGTCGATGTTCACGGGCCCGCCACGCGACACGGCGATAAGTTTCAAATTCGGCGTCTGATCCATGATGCCGGCGGAAAAAGGTGCGAGTTGCGTCACCACAATTTCCGCATCGCCGACCAGTCGCACGGTTTCCTCTGCGGTTCCCATGTATTCCTTGAGCCCTGCCATGCCGGCAACGGCATAGCCATGTTCCATGGGCTGGTCGGGCCAGGGCAGGTCATGGGTGCGGATATCGAGTTCATGCAGCCTGCAATGTTCGCGCAAGGCCGCCTCAAACATGCTGGAGAGCATGAAGCGGTCGCCGATCACCGAAATTTTGCGTCCTCCGCGCTTCATGCTGAACCTCCCGCAGCGGCAAGGCCGCGCCAGACGGGGCGCAAGGCTTTGCGGATTTCAACATAAAGCGGGAAGATTTTTTCGTAGCGTTGGGCCAATTGCGAATCCGGTTTTGTGGCGGCGCCGAGGTGTGGCTCAACCCAGGTGTTGGCGCAAGCGGTCATGTCGGGGAAGAGTTTCTGCTGCACGGCGGCGATCATGGCGGTTCCGGCGGCACCCGCTTCCTCGCGCGCCACGCTGCGTACATCGGCGTTGAGCACGCTGGCGAGAATAATGCGCAAGGCCTTTGACCGGGCCGCACCGCCGGTGATGCGCACTTCCTTTGGAATTTCGCCCATGGCGCCGTAGCAATCGCGCGACGCAAAGGCGAGGCCTTCGAAAACAGCGCGCATCATGTCGAAATAATCTGCTGTTGTGTCCAGGCCGTTGAACATGGCGCGGGCAGCAGGTTCCATGAACGGGCCGCGTTCACCCGCCTTTGAGATGTAGGGATGGTAGAGAAGCTTTGCAGGTGCCCGCGCCATCAGCTTGTCATCGAGGCCATTCAGCAAGTCACCGCGGCTTTTTTCAATGCCGTTGTCGTTCAAGATGCCGCGCGCCATGTCGAGCAGCCAATCAATGTTGAGGGTCGACGCCATGTTGGACTGGATTTGTGCCACCATGCCGGGGGCGGGAAAAGCCATGGTGTAACCAGACTTCTCAGCGTTGAGCTTCACCTTGTTGACGTCCGGCTGCAGGCGCATGTGCATGCCTGTTGAACCAACGATGGTGCAACCCGATTTTCCGCTGGGATCATAAAGCCCGCCGCCCAGGCCCGTGCAGAGAACATCAACATAACCTAGGCAGATCGGTGTTCCAGCTTTGAGACCCGTGACCTTGGCCGCTACGTCGGTGAGGTGGCCGCATGTCGTTGTGCCATCGACAATCGGTGTGATCACCGCCTTGGCATTGCCTGCCCCAAGCCGATCCAGAATGTCCGGTGTGTAGGTGCGGCTCTTGAAATTGCCGAAGGTGAAATTGGCTTCCGACGGGTCAGTGGCGCGATCGCCTGTGAGATTGAAATAGATCCAGTCCTTGCAGTGAAAGGCATGGGTGGCCTTGGCCAGAACCTCTGGCCGGTGGCGTTGCATCCAGGCCAGTTGCACGCTCATCTGGCAGACATTCACGCCAGTGCCGGTTCTGGCATAGTGGTCGGCATAGTTTGCAGCTGTGGTGAATTCCTCGACAATATCCGCCGCACGCGCGTCAAGCCACAACCAGGCTGGCGCAACCGGCGCACCTGCCTTGTCGATCAGCCACATGCCATCGCCCTGCCCCGTCACCGAGATGGCGACGAGGCGCGATGCGAGGTTTGGAATCTTTTCGCCCAGTTGGCGGAGCGTTGCCGCGGCATCAGCCCAAGTGCGGGCCATGTCCTGTTCCGCACCGCCATCCGGCAAGGTCACATAGCTGTTGGGAATCGCAGCGACAGCCAGCTGCTCACCATTCACTCCAAAGGCCACCGACTTGATGACTGATGTGCCTGCATCAATGCCGATCAGCACGCCGTCTTTGGGGCTGGCGCTCATGCCACCTTGCCTCCGTGGGCGAGGGCTTTGCCGCTTGCCGTATCGAAGATGTGAAGGCCGGCAGGATCAATGGCTACGGAAATGTCGGAGCCTGGTTTTTGCTGCACGCGGTCATGGGTGACAGACACGATGGTGCGCCCGCCGACATCGACGAAGACGTCCTGCCCAACGACCGCACCGGTTACCAGGACACCCTGATCTGGAACAAGCTCTTCAACTACCAGAGGGACGCGGCCACCGGCATCATCAACAAGCTGGAGACCTACAGCGGCTGCATCCTTGCCG
>CALMEZ010000049.1 GCA_937864985.1 uncultured Alphaproteobacteria bacterium | reverse complement strand
GTCTATGGCCGCATGATGCTGGCCGGCGAAGACATGCGCGTGCCGCTGTGTGAGGCTGCGGGCCTGCTCGCCGACATGGCATTGCGGGAGTGGCCGCCGCGCCCCGAAGCAAGACCCGGCGTCGCGCACGAACTCAAGCCCTATGATGAAGACGCCTTGCTGATCGAAGTCGATCTGCTGCCGTCCTGGTTCTATCGTCACATCCATGGCCGCCACGCGCCTCAGTCACTCAATGAAAGTTTTGAGCAGGTCTGGCGCAAGATCATTCCCCTTGTCGCAACGGCAAAGCCGCAATGGGTGTTGCGTGATTTCCATTCGCCGAACCTTCTCTGGATGCCGGAACGCGACGGCAGCAGGCGTGTTGGGCTGATCGATACACAGGACGCGGTTCTGGGCCACCCCGGCTATGATCTCGTGTCCATGGCCCAGGATGCACGTGTCGATGTTTCGCCGGAGTTGGAAAAGCTAGTGGTCGATCACTATTGCGCGCTGCGCCACAGGCAGGGCGCATTCGATGAAGCCGCCTTCCGCGCCGCCTATGCCGTGCTGGGGGCCCAGCGCGCCACCAAGATCCTCGGCATTTTCGCGCGCCTCAACATGCGCGACGGCAAACCGGCCTATCTCAAGCACATGCCTCGCGTGTCGCGTTACCTTGCCCGCAATGTGGAACATCCACAGCTGAAGCCGCTCAAGGATTGGTATCTGCAGAACATCCCTGAAGCTTTGATGGTGAAGCCATGAGTGTGGGTGAAGTGGCCATGGTCCTCGCCGCAGGCTTTGGCACCCGCATGAAGCCCTTGACCGACCGCATGCCAAAGCCGCTGGTGCCCGTCGCCGGAAAGCCGCTCATTGGTCATGTCTTCGACCACCTGCGCGAGGCCGATGTGAAGCGCGCCGTGGTCAACGTCCATTACCTGCCGGAGCAGATTGAAGACTGGTGCAATACGGTTGCAACACCCTCCATCACCATCTCCGATGAGCGCGATGCCATTCTGGAAACAGGTGGTGGCATTGCCCGCGCCTTGCCATTGCTCGGCAACGATCCTTTTTTCGTCATGAACAGCGACAGCTTCTGGATTGATGGCAAGGCGCCTGCACTGCAGAGGTTGCGCCATGCGTGGAATGATGCCGAAATGGATTGCCTGCTGCTGCTTTGCGACCCCGCGCAAACCACAGGCTATGACGGCAAGGGGGATTTCGTCTTGGCGGATGATGGCCGCATCAGCCGCGCCAGACTCACGCCGCAGGCCAAGGCACTCGCCTATATCGGCGGCTATCTCGTTCATCCCCGCCTGTTTGAAAATGCACCAAAAGGTGCATTCTCCATGAACGTGCTGTGGGACCGCGCCATCGCGCAGGGGCGCCTTTTTGGGCTTGCCCATGACGGCCATTGGCTGCACGTTGGCACGGTTGCGGCCATTGCCGAAGCGGAAGAATTTCTGAAACACAGGTGAAGCGATGCCACTGTCCGTCTGGACCATGGCGCCCGAAAATGATTTCCTGCAAGTGCTGGCCCGGGCCGTGCGCGATGGTTTCCCGCTGCAGGCATCAGCGCAGCGTCCGCCTCTCATGCAGTGGACCATTCTTGTGCCCACGCGCCGCGCCGCCCGCGGGCTTCAGGATGCCTTTGAGCGTTTGGCGGATGGCCGTGCCGTGATCCTGCCGCGCATCAAGCCCATCGGTGACATTGACGAAGATTTCCTCGACGACAGCCTGCCCGAGGAAGGTGTGCCAGACGCCATTTCGAAACACGGTGAGGTGTCGCTGCTCCTCAATCTTGTCAATCAATGGGCCGCTGCCAATCCGCACTACGCCATTGCACAGGATGTGATCGCTTCAGGCGCACAAGCCTTCCATCTGACGCTCAGCCTGCTTGATCTGCAGCATCAAAGCGAGACCGAGGAAAAAGGCTTTGCGGCCTTGCCGGATCTCTATGGCCTTGATCTCGCCGGCCACCGCACGGCGATCCTCAGCCTTCTCGACGTGTTGGCGCAAGACATGCCGCAAGAATTGGCCGCACAAAACCTGTTGGGGCCCAATGCCCGCCGCAACATCATGATCCGGCTGGAAGCAAAACGCATCCGCGATGGCAAGCAGCGTGGGCCGATCATTGCGGCAGGTTCAACCGGCACCAACCCGGCAACGCGCGACCTGCTGCTGGCCATCGCTGGCCATCCGCAAGGAGCTGTTGTGCTTCCCGGCCTCGATACGGAGTTGGATGACAACTCTTGGGCCGCCATCACGCCGGAACATCCGCAATTTGCCCTGAAGACACTGCTTGCCCAGTGGCAGGTGAAGCGGCAGGAGGTGGGGACGCTTGGTGCACCACCTGCCAACCGCGCCAGGCTGGCGAGTCTCGCCTTGCGGCCGGCAGCAACGACGGACTCCTGGGCCGATGCCATCGCTGCCTGTATCACACCCCCAAGCGCGCTGATGGAAGGTGTGACGCTGATCGAAGCCGCCGACCGGCAGGAAGAGGCGCGTGTCATCGCCCTGGCCTTCCGCCGCCACCTAGCCGAGGGGTCGGGCACGGCAGCCTTGATCACGCCAGACCGCGATCTTGCCCGCCGCGTCATGGCGGAAGCCGCGCGCTGGAACATGGCCGTTGATGATTCAAGCGGCGAAGCCCTGTCGCGCCAGCGCACCGGCGCACTGGCCATCCTGCTGCTCAGGCTGTTGATCCAGCCAGATGATACAGACGCGCTGCTGGCTTTGCTGTCCCATCCCGATTGCACACTGGGCTGGCCGCGCGCCGATATTGCAGAGGCAGTGCAGCATCTCGAAATCACCTGCATTCGTGGCATGACGGCGGGCACCGATTTCACCAACCTGGTCGCGATGATAGATGCCGCCCGCCACCAGGCCTCTGTTGATCCACATGTGCATCCCGTCATCAGGCATCTCACGGCGGAACACTGGGACAATCTGAAACGACTGGCAGTGCAGGTCGAATCCCTGTTGAAACCCTTCGATCACGCAGCCGACACGCTGCGTGGGCATGTCGACCGGCTCAGCGGCGCGATCAAGGACCTGGCCCCGGAGGTGCCGCCAGACGCGCCGGAACAGGCACGTTTGCTGGAGGTCTTCGAAAGCTTGAGGCAGGCGTCGGATGCCCATCCCCGCGAAACATTGGCGCGCGCTGCCCACACCATCATCCATGCCATTTCGACCGACGTTTTGCGGCGGCCCCAAATCAAGGGCGTCCGCCTTGCCATTTATGGTCTTCTTGAAGCGCGCCTTGTCTCGCCTGATCTTGCCATTCTCGGCGGTCTTACCGAAAAATCCTGGCCTGCAGTTCCCGATGCCGGACCGTGGCTGAACCGCCCCATGCGTGAGACATTCGGCCTGCAACAGCCCGAGCGCGATATCGGCACAACCGCCCATGACTTCTGCCAGGCGCTGGGGCACCGCAGGGTCATCATCACCTGGCCGCGCAAGCTGGGTGGCAGTCCGGCCATCCCCTCGCGCTGGATCGTCCGTCTACGGATGGTATTGGCGGCGCTGGGCCTACCCATGGAGCAGCAGCTTGACGAAAGCCTGCCAGCCCTGGCCTGCGCGCTTGACCGTCCCGCGGACTTCAAGCCTGTTTCCAAGCCACGGCCAAGCCCGCCAGTGGATTGGCGGCCCCGCAGCTTCAGTGTCACCGGCGTGGAAAAACTGGTGCGCGATTCCTATGCCATCTACGCCAAGCGCATCCTGGAACTTGAGCCTTTGCCGGATCTCAACACCGAACTGGACGCCAGCCTGCGCGGCAGCCTCATTCATGAAGCGCTCAATGTGTGGGCCAGGGCAGGCCGCGTTCAAACACCGGAACAGAATTTCCAACTGCTGCTGTCACAGGGCGAGCAGGTGTTCGCGCCATACATGCACATGCCCGAGGTTTCAAAATTCTGGTGGCCGCGCTTCAGGCGCATGGCGGAGGAATTTGTGCAACTGGACGCGACATTGCGTGCCGAGACGGAAGCCACGCTGACGGAAGTGAATGCAAAACACGAGTTCCCTATTGCGGGCGTCATGCACAAGCTGACTGCCCGCGCCGACCGCATCGATGTGCAGCAGGGACGGCGCGTCACCATCTATGATTACAAGTCGGGTGCTGTGCCATCAGGCAAGCAGGTGAAATCAGGCTTTGCACCACAACTGCCGTTGGAAGCGGCTCTGGTGCAGCATGGGGCCTTTGGCGGCAATGTTCCGCTGAAGGTTGTTGATGCCGCTTATGTGCAGGTGGGCGGTTCCGCGCAAGGTGTTGCCGTCAAATGGGCGACATCAGAAGGCGGCACAATCGAGGAACTGGCCGCGCACCAGTTTGCCAAATTGCAGGAATTACTGGCTGCGTATCTCGATCCGGGTACAGCCTATCTTCCCCGCCACAATCTGCAGAATGAGGAAGAGGCATCAGACTACGATCACCTCTCGCGTTACCAGGAATGGCGGCAGGTGGAAAAGAACACGCCATGAGTTCTCTGCCCTCAAAAAAACCTGTTCCGACACCGGAACAGCGCCGTGCCGCTCAGCCTGAACGGTCTGTTTGGGTGGCGGCCAATGCCGGATCCGGCAAGACGCGCGTGCTGGTTGATCGCGTCGTGCGCCTGCTGCTGGCCGGTGCTGATCCACAGGCCATCCTCTGCCTCACCTTCACCAAGGCGGCGGCGGCTGAAATGTCGGCGCGCCTGTTCCAGCGTCTCGGCGGCTGGGTGGCGATGGGCAATGCCGCCCTTGATGAAGAATTGCGGCTGCTCGGCGAAACTGGTGTAGATGCCGAAATGCGCGCGAAAGCCCGCAAGCTCTTTGCCCGCGCATTGGAAACGCCTAGTGGCCTGCGCATCCAGACCATCCATGCTTTCTGCGAACGGCTGTTGCAGTTGTTTCCAGTCGAGTCCGGCCTCGCCCCCGGCTTCCGCGTCATGACCGATGATGAGAAGAAGGAGCTGGAAGAGCGCGTGTTCCGCGACGCTTTGACCGACGCTGGTGAAGGCAGCCGCGCCGCCTGGTCGTTCCTCGACAAGGGCGATGTGGCAAGCCTTGACTCTCTCATAGCGGCAGCGCGCGCCTTCCTCTCGGACCGTGCCGGCCTGGCGCAAAGGTTGACGGACCCGCAGTTCCTGGCCACCCTCGAGCCAAGTCTCTCAGCCGCGATGGGCGGCGTGGATGAGCGGAGCGTGGAAGCGCTCGATGCTGAAGTGGTCGCTATCGATCGGCCGCGCTATCTTGAGCTTGCCCGCAAGCTGGAAAGCTACAAGACGCACAAGGAAACACCTGTTGCCCTGCGGGCCGCAGCATCAGGTTCACCAACGCTCCAGGCGCTGACGGACATTTTTATTACGGGCTCTGGCACGCTGCGCAAGGGCATTTCTCCGAAAGACTTTGCCACTGATCATCCGGAAGACAAAGCATGGCTGGACACCGAGAAGGACCGTATCTTCGATCTTCTGTCTAAACGTGCCTTGCGCCAGATCCTGGATGCCAATGTGTTGGCCGTCTCGGCCTTTGCAGAAGGGCAGGCGCGCATCGCGCAGGAAAAGCGCAAGCGGGGCCTCTATGATTTTGATGACCTGATCGCCCGCACGGCACAGCTTCTGTCTTCCGCTGAAAGCGCCCATTGGGTGTTGAACAAGCTCGATGCCGGCATCAGCCATATCCTTGTGGATGAAGCGCAGGATACAAGTCCGGCCCAATGGCAGATCATCAAGTCACTCGCCGAGGAATTCTTCTCAGGCGCAGGCCGGCCGCGTCCCGAACCACGCACCATTTTCGCCGTGGGTGACGCCAAGCAGTCGATCTTCAGCTTCCAGGGCGCCGACACCCGGGCCTTCGCCGAGGCGCAAAGCTTCTTCCGGCGCAAGGCAGGCAACAGCTTCGACGCGGTCGGCCTCGCTGTGTCCTATCGCAGCACGCCGGAAGTGCTGCGTGCTGTTGATATGGTATTCGCAAGCGGAAATGCGGCGCGGCTCGGCTATGGCGAAAACCAGGCCCATGAGCGCGACCACGTGGCCGAGCGCAAATCGGAACCGGGCGTCTTCGAGATTTGGCCTCTCATCGGGCCGCCCAAGGAAACGGAAGACGACAACTGGAAAGCACCCGTTGATCGCGTCAGCGAAGGCTCGCCCCACATGCAGGCGGCGCGCCTCATTGCCAGCGAAGTCAAGTCATGGATCGGCAAGCGCCAGATTGCTGCCACCGGAAGGCCGGTGGCGGCCAGGGACATTCTGATTCTGGTGCAGCGCCGGGGTGGCGTGCTGTTCCAGCAGCTGATTGCCGAACTGCGCAAGCGTGATGTCCCAGTCGCCGGCGCTGACCGCCTGAAACTGCAGGAAAGCCTGATCATCCATGACCTGCTGGCGCTGGGCCAGGCGTTGCGCCTGCCACAGGATGACTATGCTCTGGCCTGTGTGCTAAAAAGCCCGCTGGTGCCGAAGCCGCTCGATGAAAATCAACTCATGCACCTCGCCTATGGCCGCCAGGGCCAAAGCCTGTGGCAGCGCCTGAATGCGGTTGCTGATCACACAGAGACAGCACAATATTTGAAAGACCTTGCCAGTCTTTCACGCCGCCTCAGTCCCTTTGATTTTTTCTCGCGTGTGACCCAGCGCGCCAGCCGCGTCATCCGCGAGCGTCTGGGCAGCGAGGCGGAAGACGCCGTGGCTGAGTTTCTCAACATCGCCATGGAGCATGAGCTGCAGCACGATGTTTCGCTGGAAGCCTTCCTCAGCCACTTCGCCCGCGCCGACACGGTGGTGAAACGCGAGATGGAACAGGCCTCGGGCGAAGTACGCATCATGACAGTGCATGGTGCCAAGGGTCTGGAAGCGCCCATCGTCATCTTGGCGGATGCGGCACATTTCCAGCCAGAGAAAACAGAGAACAGCATTCTTCATTTGCCGGATGACGCGGGAGAGATGAAAGGCTTTCCTGTCTTCGTGCCCAAGACCATCGTCACGCCAAATGTTGTCACCTCATGGAAGGAGGCCCGCAACGTCAGCGCCCTGGCCGAACGCTACCGCCTCCTCTACGTTGCCATGACACGGGCCCGCGACGAGCTTTATGTCTTCGGCAGCGTCGGTAAGCGGGCCGACAAGGACAAGAACTGGTACGCTGTCATCACGTCAGCACTGGAAAGCGCAGCCACAAACCTGCCAATGACGGAGAGATCATCAGACCACGGAACAATCCGCCGCTATGGTGCACCGGTGATTCCCATCGCCGCCAAACCGGATGGCCGGCAGGCCGAGGTGCCACTGCTGGCGTGGGCCACCATGCCTGTGTCGTCGGTAGACCAAACCACGCCTAACTCTGCGGCCTTTGTGTATGAGCGCAGCACTGCGCGCGATGAGGCGCGTCGCGGCATTGCCATCCATCGCATCCTCGAACTGGCCGGCGACGCGCCGGAAGCCAGCCGTCGTGATACCCTGCACCGCCATGCCGCTCGGCTAGGTCTTGGCTCCGATGATATCAGAGGGGTGATGGACTTCCTGGCCTCGCCTGAAGCCCGCATTTTCCTGGGGCCAACGTCATCTGCTGAAGTGGAGGTGCGTGGCATTTCGCCATCCGGCAAGAATGTTAACAGCCGCGTTGACCGTCTCGTGGAACGTCCTGATGGATTGTGGCTGCTGGATTACAAATCGGGGCGGCCGCAACACCTCGGACCGGACCATGACTACGTCAGGCAGCTCGCCAAATATGTCTGGCTGTTGCGCGCCGCCCAGCCCGGAACAGAGGTCAAGGCAGCCCTGCTGTGGACGCAGACCGGTGCGCTGGAATGGCTGTCGGAGGCGCTGCTGTCACAGGCAATTGAACGGTTGGACGAAACGCCATCTTGACCATCCCGCCCTTCGTCACTACCTCTGGGATCTAGGAACCAGGAGATTCTGCCATGTCGACCCACAAAGCCACAGACGCCTCTTTCGAAGCTGACGTCCTCAAGTCATCCACCCCTGTGGTCGTGGATTTCTGGGCGGAGTGGTGCGGCCCCTGCAAGATGATTGGCCCCTCCCTGGAAGAGATCGCCAAGGAGCTTGGCCCCAAGGCCAAGATCGTCAAGATCAACATCGACGAGAATCCCCACACGCCATCCAAGTATGGTGTGCGCGGCATCCCCACCTTGATGGTCTTTAAGGATGGCAAGCTGGCTTCAACCAAAGTTGGCGCAGCGCCGAAGAACCAGCTCGCTAGCTGGATCAACGAATCGATCTAACGCCGGGCCGTTCCGCTGATGGCGGATGGTGAGGTGCCTTCCTCGGCGGCCAGAACATGGCCAGCAAGGTAAAGTGAACCACAAATCAGAATGCGGTGAGGCGGGCGCAGCAATGACGCCCGCCGCATTGCGTCTTGAAGGTCATTCACGGGCTCTGCTGGCGTGCCGAGCTTGCGCACCGTCTCTGCCAAGACCTCACCTGGGATCGCATTGGGTTCGCCTGGAATGGTCAGCGTGAACACCTGCTGGGCCAGCGCTGCCAGCGGCCGGAAAAATTGCGTGGCATCCTTGGTGTTGAGCATACCCCAGATAATGGCAAGCGGCTTCTGCGGCATGGCCTTGAGCGCCTGTTCCAGCACCACGCCCGCATCGGCATTGTGTCCGCCGTCCAGCCACAGCTCACAGCCTTCCGGCAGTTGACGCGACAGCCCACCCTTGGACAAGCGCTGCAGGCGGGCAGGCCACGTCACGTTTTTCAATCCGGTTGCAATATGCTCGTCGTTGATCCGGGCATCTTTGAGGGCGCGCAAGATGGCGATGGCATTGCCAGCATTCTGGAACTGGTGTGGGCCGGGAAGGGCAGGAAGCGGCAGATCGAGCAGGCCGTCGGCATCTTGAAACACCAACCGGCCGTGCTGGCTGAAGCAATCCCAATCCTGCCCGGCGATGGCAAGCGGTGCGCGCGCCTTGTCAGCCACCGCCTCAATCACATCGCGTGCCGCTTGCGGCATGAAACCAAGCACGCAAGGCACACCGCGCTTGATGATGCCAGCCTTTTCACCAGCGATGAGTTCAAGTGTCTCGCCCAGATATTGCTGATGATCGAGGCCGATCGACGTGATACAGCAGGCAGCGGGATGATCAATCACATTGGTGGCATCCAGCCTGCCGCCCAGCCCCACTTCCAGCAGGAGGTAATCTGCCTTCGTACGCGAGAAGGCGAGGAAAGCTGCAGCTGTGGTGATTTCAAAGAAGGTGATGGGTTCGCCACCATTCACCGCCTCGCATTCCTCAAGCAATGCCGAAAGATTCTCTTCACTGATCAATGCGCCAGCCACCCGCACCCGCTCATGAAAGCGCACAAGATGTGGCGATGTATAGGCATGAACAGTCAAGCCTGCCGCCTCCATCATGGAGCGCAGGAAAGCCTGCGTTGATCCCTTGCCATTGGTGCCGCCCACATGGATGACGGGCGGCAGCTTGCGTTCGGGGTTGCCCAGCTTGGCGAGGATGCGATGCATCCGCTCCAGGTTGAAATCAATGACCTTGGGATGCAGCTGCAACAGCCGCGTCAGGATGGTGTCGCTCAGGGCCATCTTGCGTCAGGCAGTGACGAGGGCTGTTCCCGGTGTCGAAGCGGCAGGCTGCTTCATCAGGATGCGGGCAATGCGCATGATCGTCGCCTTCATCTCGCTGCGCGGCACCACCATGTCGACCATGCCATGGGATTTGAGATATTCCGCGCGCTGGAAGCCTTCCGGCAGTTTTTCACGGATCGTCTGCTCGATGACGCGCTGCCCGGCAAAGCCGATGAGCGCATTGGGTTCTGCCAGATGCACATCGCCCAGCATGGCATAGGACGCCGTGACACCACCCGTCGTCGGGTTGGTGAGAACAACAATGTAGGGAAGCTTGGCGGCGCGAAGCTCCTGCACGGCAACCGTTGTGCGCGGCAACTGCATCAGCGAGAGAATGCCTTCCTGCATGCGCGCACCACCCGATGCCACGAAAATCACACAGGGGCATTTCAGCTGCACAGCCTTGCGCATCGCGGCGATGATGGCTTCGCCGGCCGCCATGCCCAGCGAACCGCCGATGAAGCCCATGTCCTGGACGATCACCACCATGGTCTGCCCGCCCACCTGGCCAAAGCCCGCGTGAATGGAATCGTCGCCATTGCCCTTGGCCTTTGCATCCTTCAGGCGGTCGCTGTAACGCTTTTCATCGCGGAATTTCAGCGGGTCAACGCTGACCGCCGGAAACGGGATCTTCTCCCAAGCGGCATCATCAAAGATCTCCTTCATGCGCGCATCTGCCGGCATGCGGTGGTGGTGACCAGAGCCCGGAAAGACGAACTGGTTGGCTTCCAGATCCTTGTAGAACACCATCTGCCCGGAATCCGGATCCTTGATCCACATGTTCTCCGGTGTCTCGCGCTTCTGGCCGAGCAGCGAGCGGATTTTCGGGCGGACGTAATTCTTGATCCAGTTCATCTCTTAACTCCGCACACCTTGGGCAATCTCCGACACCAGCGCATGCACGGCCTTTGCCGTCTTGGCTGTGGCCTTGCCCTTTTTGTCCAGGCTCTTTTCAACCGCACTGACCAGCGCCGAACCCACAACCACGCCATCTGCCGTTTCGGCAATGGTGCGGGCCTGTTCCGCCGTCTTGACGCCGAAGCCCACGCAGATGGGAAGTGTGGTGTGTTTCTTCAAGCGCTTCACATTGGCCTTCACCGATTTGAGGTCAGGTGCCTTGGTGCCAGTGATGCCCAGCACCGAAACATAATAGACAAAGCCCGAGGTGTGCTTGAACACGGCGGGGGCGCGCGCATCATCAGTTGTCGGCGTGGTGAGCCGGATGAAATTGATGCCGGCTGCCATGGCAGGCAGGCACAACTCGTCATCTTCTTCCGGTGGCAGGTCGACAACGATCAGTCCATCGGCGCCGGCCGCTTTGGCATCTTTCAGGAAGGCCTCAACACCATAAACATAAATGGGATTGTAGTAGCCCATCAGCACCACAGGCGTGGTCTTGTCCTTGACGCGAAACGCTTTCAGAAGCTTCAGCGTCTTCTTCATTGTGGCTCCGGCAGACAGCGCCCGGAGCCCGCCCGCCTGGATGGCCGGGCCATCGGCCATCGGGTCTGTAAAGGGCATGCCGAATTCAATCACGTCAGCACCCGCCTTGGGCAGGCCTTCGATGATCTTGAGGGACGTGTCAAAGTCTGGGTCACCCGCCGTGATAAAGGTGACAAGCGCCGCGCGGCCTTCCTTTTTCAGATCGGCAAATTTCTGGTCGATGCGTGTGCTCACAGCTTCACTCCCAGAATATCGGCCACCGTGAAAATATCCTTGTCGCCGCGGCCCGACATGTTGATGACCATCAGGTGATCCTTGGGCAGCTTGGGTGCGATTTTCATGGCATGGGCAATGGCGTGCGATGGTTCCAGTGCCGGAATGATGCCTTCAAGCTCCGAACACAACTGGAAGGCCTTCAACGCTTCCTTGTCGGTCGCCGCCACATATTTCACGCGGCCAATGTCGTTGAGCCAGGCATGTTCCGGGCCGATGCCGGGGTAATCAAGGCCGGCCGAAATCGAATGGCCTTCAAGAATCTGTCCGTCATCATCCATCAGCAGATAGGTGCGGTTGCCATGCAGCACGCCGGGCTTGCCGCCGGTGATCGAGGCCGCATGCTTGTCACGCGTGTTGAGGCCGAGGCCTGCGGCTTCGACGCCATAAATCGCCACGTCCTTGTCATCGAGGAAGGGGTGGAACAGGCCCATGGCATTCGAGCCACCGCCGATCGCCGCCACCAGCGAATCCGGCAGGCGTCCTTCCTGCTCCAGCATCTGGCGGCGCGTTTCATTGCCGATCACGCACTGGAAATCGCGCACCATCTCGGGGTAGGGTGCAGGCCCTGCCACCGTGCCGATGCAGTAGAAGGTGTCCTCGACATTGGCCACCCAGTCGCGTAGCGCTTCATTCAGCGCATCCTTCAGCGTGCGGCTGCCGGACTTGGCAGGCACCACTTCGGCCCCCAGCAGTTTCATGCGGAACACATTGGGCTTCTGCCGTTCGATATCAACCTCGCCCATATAGACGATGCACTTGAGGCCAAAGCGCGCGCAGGCCGTTGCCGTGGCCACGCCATGCTGGCCAGCCCCCGTTTCGGCGATGATGCGCTTCTTGCCCATGCGCCGCGCCAGCAGGATCTGCCCCAGCACATTGTTGATCTTGTGGGCGCCCGTGTGGTTCAGGTCTTCGCGCTTGAAGTAGATTTTTGCACCCCCCAGCTTTTCGGTCAGGCGCTCGGCGAAATAGAGCGGCGAAGGCCGTCCGACGAAATGCTTGAGAAATCCATCCAGCTCCTTCTGGAACGACGGATCAGCCTTGGCATCCTTGTAGGCCTGCTCCAGCTGCAGGATCAGCGGCATCAGCGTTTCGGCGACGAAACGGCCGCCATAAATGCCAAACAGCCCGCGTTCATCGGGGCCAGTGCGGAAGGAATTGGGGGGCAATGTGTTCATGGGAAAACCTTTAGCGGGCCGCCTTGGCGGCCTCAATGAATTTCGCAATCAGGTGCACGTCCTTGACGCCCGGTGATGTTTCAACACCGGAAGACACATCAACCATGTCGGCACCCGTGACGCGGATGGCTTGGGCCACGTTGCCGGGAGTCAATCCGCCAGCCAGCATGAAGGGATGAGCGGCACCCCCGAGGATCGTCCAGTCAAAAGCCAGTCCATTGCCACCCGGAAGGACCGAGTCCTTGGGCGGCATGGCGTCATACATGATGAAGGGGTGCGGCGAATAGAACTTGGCCTGTGCCACCTGTTCTGCCGTGGCCACCCGCAACACCTTGTACGTGGTAATGCCAGTCCGGGCTGTTATGGCGGCCAGACGCTCTGGCGTTTCCTTGCCGTGGCATTGAATCAGATCCGGCTTCACCGTCTGTGCAATATCTGCAAGTAGGCCGTCTTCTGCATCAACGGTCACCGTGACGATCTTGACACGGCCGCGCGCCATCTCAGCGAGGTGCGCCGCCCTGTCAAGCGATACGGCGCGCGGTGATTTGGCAAAGAACATCAGCCCCACAAAATCAGCGCCATGGGCAATGGCCGCCTCCAGCGTGTCCGGCGTGGAAAGGCCGCAGATCTTGACCTTTGTCATGCCAGGCTCGCTGTGATGCTTTGCACCGCAGCCACAGGGTCTGCCGCACCCGTGATGGCGCGACCGATCACCAGCACGTCCGCACCCGCCGCAACAGCAGCCTTTGGCGTGGCAATGCGCTTCTGGTCCTGTGCGCCAGCGCCTTCCGGACGGATGCCGGGAACAACCGTCAGGAAAGAGCGCGGCAGTTCGCGCCGGATGTTGGCGAGATCAAGTGGGGAACAGACCACGCCATCAAGCCCCGCCGCGTGCGTTAGCTTTGCAAGGTTCAGGGCATGGGCGTCCGTGGCGCGCGCCGCATCAAAGCCAGCCGCCCAGATGTTGTCGTTCGACAGCGAGGTGAGAATGGTGACGGCAATGAGTTTGGTCTTGCCCCGCACTGCATCCCGCGCCGCCTTCATCATGTCGAGGCCGCCCGTCGCATGCACATTGGTGATCGCAGGCTCCAGCCGCATGAGCGATGTCAGGCCCTGTGCCACGGTGTTGGGAATGTCATGCAGCTTGAGGTCAAGGAAGATCGGCATCCCCGTTTCAGCCACGGCTGCGTAGCCATGCGCGCCATGCGCATAGAAAAACTCCATGCCGATTTTCATCATGCCGACATGGCCTGTCAGTCGTTTGGCCAGGTCAACGGCCCGCGTCAGGTCAGGCGTATCAAGTGCCACACAGATGGGATTCGTGATGCTCATGAAAATGGCCTAGCGCCTCTTGCGGAGCAGGGCAACCGGTCGCTGGGCCGTCTTAGTGCGAATAGACCATTGCTGCCGCTGCGAGGTCTTCCAGCGCCGTGCCGCTGGACTTGAACAGCGTCACCTCGGCATCGCTCTTGCGGCCCTGCACCACGCCCTTGCACAACTGCGCAAGATCGCCCTGAATGTTCTTCATGGAGAATTGGCCTTCGCTCTGGGCCAGCAGCAGGTCCCCGGCCTCTGCATGCGCGCCTTCATAAGTATCCACGTATACACGCGCCATGCCGACAGCGGCGGCATCTGTCTCGCGCGCCGTGGGCTTGTAGGACCCGGTGAGATCAATATGCGTGCCGGGCTTCACCCAGGCCCCCTTGATCACCGGACCCGTCGCAGAAGTAACGCCGGAGACGATGTCTGCTTTCGCCATCGCCGCTTGCAAGTCGGTCACCGCCTCGGCAGCAAGGCCATCGGCATGCAGCTCGCGCGCCACGCGCACCGCCTTGTCATGGGTGCGGTTGTAGATCAGCACATGCTTGATCGGGCGAATGGCGGCATGGGCCAGTGCAAAATGTGTAGCAAGGCTTCCCGCGCCAACCAGCACCAGCGTTGATGCATTCTTGCGCGCCAGATAGTCGGCAGCAAGCGCCGCCGCCGCCGCCGTGCGCCGCCGCGTCAGCTCCGTTCCATCCATCACGGCAAGCGGCGTGCCAGTGACATTGTCGATCAAAAGATATGATCCCTGGATCGATGGCAGCCCGCGCGCTTCATTGTCGGTCTTGACCGTAACCGTCTTGATGCCGGCATAGGCCTTGTTCCAGGCCGGCATGACCAAAATCGTTGAGGTGTCTGACGTTTCACCGACGATGCGGTGCGGCGTTGTCACTTCGCCCCGGAAGGCCTCGCGCAATGCTTCCACCAACGGCCTGTACGGCAAGGCCCGCGCCACATCACTGGCGGAAAAGACTTTCACAGGAAGCCACCCGTCAGTGGAACCACATCTTGCACCGGTGGCTCTGGCGGCAAGGCCTTGCGCGCTTCAAGCAATTCACCCTGCAGGCGGCTCACCTCGTGGCGCGCCTCGCGCGCTGCCTTGCGGTGCTTGCCCTGGGCAAACCAGGCCGCAATCCACCCTACAACGAGGCCCACAAAAATGCCGAGGAAAAACAGGATCCACAGCGGCAGGTCCAGCGAAACGGCAGGCTCGGTCTGCGTGAATGGATCAAGTGAAAGCGTCACCCAGCGGCGGTTGGCAATGGCAAAGCCAACAACCAGAATGGCGATGGGCACACCCACCACCCAGCGAAGCACGCGGCGCAAGTCTCAGTCTTTCTTGTTCAGGCGGGCGCGCAGTTCCTTGCCCGTCTTGAAGAACGGCACACGCTTGGCATCGACCTCGACACTCTCGCCGGTACGCGGATTGCGGCCCGTGCGGCCGGTCCGCTGCTTGACCGAGAAGGCGCCAAAGCCGCGCAGCTCGACGCGCGATCCGCCTTTCATCGCATCAACGATTTCATCCAGAACACGGTTGACGATTCGCTCCACATCCCGGTGGTAAAGATGGGGGTTTTTGTCAGCGATTTTCTGCACGAGCTCGGATTTGATCATGGCGCTTAATCCTTGAATACCATGTGTTTAGAGCGAAGGCTGCCAAAGCACAAGCAGCCCGTCAAGCTTCGCTTCGCCGGCAATCTGAGTGAGCTTGCCGAGGCCGAGTCCACGCAGAATGATATTGCCAGCCGACGCGCCAAACCATTCCTGCTGCCATGTCTTGGGCGCCGACCAAGTGACAAGCTCAAGCTTGTCATTAATTTTCTTTTCCTTGGCCAGCCAGGCCATGGCCTCGTCTTCGCCGCCCAGTTCATCGATCAGGCCATTCGCAACAGCCTGCCGCCCCGAATAGACGCGGCCATCAGCAAGCACAGCCGTCTTGTCTGGCGCAATCTTGCGCCGTTCGCTGACGAGACCCTTGAACCAGTCAAAGCCGTCGGCCACCATTTCCTGCATCACGGCGCGCGCCTTGTCGCTGGTGGGGTGATAGGGCGCAGGTTCTGCCTTCAATTCAGCGGATTTGATGTCTTCCATCTTGACACCGATGGTATCGAGAAGCTTCGAGGCATCAGGATAGGTGAAGATGACGCCGATGGAACCCGTGATGGTGTTGCCGCGCGCCACAATATGGTCGGCAGCGATGGCCGTGATGTAGCCACCGGACGCGGCGACGGTATCCATGACAGCAACAACAGGCTTCTTGGCCGCCACCTTGCGGATTTCCGTGTAAAGCGCTTCTGAACCGGCGGTCGTGCCGCCAGGGCTGTCAATGCGGATCAGCAGCGCCTTGGCATTGTCGTCTTTGGCGATGGCGCGCACCCGCGTCAGCAATTCGTCATTGCCGGTGATCAGCCCATCCACAAACAGCCGCGCCACATGCGGGCCAGAGGGGCCACTGCCACCGGCGTTGGCGATAATGACCAGCAGCGCAAGCAGCGCTGCGCCAATGGCAATCCAGCGCCAGCGGCGGCGGCTTTTCTTGAGGGAGATATGGTTGAGAATGTGATCGATGTCTTGGGTCATGGGCGCCATGTTAGCACGATATGGGGAGCAAAAAGAAAGCTTCAAGCCATCGCGAAAACTGACTAGAAGCGCGTGGATCACAGCAAAGGATATTGAAGAATGCGCCCATCCGGCCGCCAGCCCAACCAGCTTCGTCCCGTGTCGTTTGAGCGGCGCTTCACCAAGCATGCCGAAGGCTCATGCCTCGTCAAATTCGGCGACACGCATGTGCTCGTCACCGCATCGCTGGATGAGAAGGTGCCGCCATGGCTGAAGGGGCAAGGCAAGGGCTGGGTGACCGCAGAATATGGCATGCTGCCGCGCGCCACCCATGAGCGCACGCGGCGTGAAGCGGCGGCCGGCAAACAGTCTGGCCGCACCCAGGAAATCCAGCGCCTCATCGGCCGCTCAATGCGCGCCGTTGTGGATCTCGTCGCATTGGGCGAACGCCAGATCACGCTCGATTGCGACGTGTTGCAGGCAGACGGCGGAACCC
>CALMEZ010000048.1 GCA_937864985.1 uncultured Alphaproteobacteria bacterium | reverse complement strand
GAAGGGCGGGAAGTTGTAGTGCAGCATGAACTTGCCCTTGGTCAGGCCATCGAGCGAGTCGATGTATTGCTCGTCTTCGCCGGTGCCCAGCGTGGTGACAACCAGCGCCTGCGTTTCACCGCGCGTGAACAGCGCCGAACCGTGCGTGCGTGGCAGAACGGAGGCTTCGGCAATGATCTGGCGCACCGTCTTGGTGTCGCGGCCGTCAATGCGCTTACCCGTGTCGAGGATATTGTTGCGCACGATATGTGCTTCCAGTTCCTTGAACTGCTCGCCCACCGCCTGTTCGCTCGGCGCGTTCGGGTCTTCCTTGTTGATCAGCGCAGCCTTGGTGGCGTCCTTGGCGGCAGCCACGGCGTTCTGGCGGTCTTCCTTCTTGGCGATGGCATAGGCCTTGCGCAGGTCGGCTTCCGCCTGCTTCTTCACGGCGGCATAAACCGCTGAACGGTCCGGCGGCGTGAAATCGCGCGGCTCACGTGAGGACCGCTCGGCCAGGCGGATGATCGCTTCGATCACCGGCTGGAAGCCGGCATGGCCGAACATCACGGCCTCAAGCATCTTTTCTTCCGAAAGCTCCTTGGCTTCCGATTCCACCATCAGCACCGCGTCTTGCGTGCCGGCCACGACGAGATCAAGCGTCGAAACCTTCTGCTGTTCGATGGTCGGGTTCAGCACCAGCTCACCGTCGATCAGGCCGACGCGCGCCGCGCCGACCGGGCCCATGAACGGAATGCCGGACAGCGTCAGCGCCGCCGAAGATGCCACCATGGCGGCGATGTCGGTGTCGTTTTCCAGGTCATAGGAAACGACCGTGGCGATGACCTGTGTTTCAATACGGAAGCCATCGGGGAACAGCGGGCGGATCGGGCGGTCGATCAGGCGCGAGATCAGTGTTTCGCGCTCTGTCGGGCGTCCTTCACGCTTGAAATAGCCGCCGGGAATCTTGCCCGCGGCATAGGTCTTTTCTTGGTAGTTGACGGTGAGCGGGAAGAAATCCACGCCGGGCTTTTCGGCCCGTGCAGCAACGGCAGTCGCCAGCACTGTGGTTTCGCCGATCGTCACCAGAACGGCGCCATCGGCCTGACGGGCAATGCGGCCCGTTTCCATGCGCAGGTGCTTGCCGCCCCAATTCAGTTCTTCAACATCAATGTTGAACATGTATCTTTTTCCTTATTGTCCTTCGCCACCACTTTCAGCACCGTCTCTTGGATGGCATCCCCTTTGGACGTCTGGCTGCGGCCCCATTGCCGCAATGCCTGAATCGGGGACGCGGGCGGAAATCCGGTGTCCGCCCGCTCATACGAAAAGGCCCCCGCCAACCGGCGAAGGCCATTTGCCTTAACGGCGGATGTCAAGCTTCTTGATCAGGGCCTGATAGCGCGGTTCGTCCTTGCGCTTCAGGTAGTCAAGCAGGCCACGGCGCTGCGACACAAGCTTGAGAAGCCCGCGGCGCGAGTGGTTGTCCTTCTTGTGTGTCTTGAAGTGTTCCGTGAGAGCGGTGATGCGCTCGGTCAGGATGGCCACCTGCACTTCAGGTGAACCGGTGTCGTTCTTCGAGGTCGCGTTGTCTTTGATAACAGCAGTCTTACGCTCTGGCGTAATCGTCATGATTTAACTCCGTGCATCCAGATTGAACATCCGTATGGCTTTGAGCACCCCGTTTTCGATCCGGAACAGGCCAAGCGGCCGTCCGTCATGGGTGATCAAAACCGCCTCCGTCTCTCCGAGAGCCTGGGCTTCCGGCAACCAAACACGTTGGCCTTGCTTGAGACGTTTGGCTTCCGGTTCCAAGACGGCCAGTGCCGGGATGCCGTCCAGCACGGTCTCTATGGGGCGAAGGAAGGTCCAAAGGCTGTTTTCGCTGGGCGCTCTATGGCTGAATTCCTCCAGCTTTTCCAGCGAAATCGCATCAGCCTCGGAAAAAGGCCCAACCGCCACCCGCCGCAGCATGGTGACATGCCCAAGGCAGCCAATGGCCCGCCCCATGTCTCGCGCCAAGGACCGGACATAGGTTCCCTTGCCGCAGCGAACCTCATAGGTGGTTTGAGAATCGCCATGCGCGATTAAATGTATCGACTCGATATTAACGATTCGAGGCTCCAGTGTCACTTCGCCGCCTGCCCGTGCCAGGTCATAGGCCCTTTCACCAGAAACCTTGATGGCAGAATAGCTTGGCGGAATTTGCCGCACTGCACCAATAAACTTTTGCTGCACTAATGCTGCATCATTGTGCGATGCAATACAATCTGATTTTGCGGTGATGTCGCCTTCCAGGTCATCGGTGCTGGTTTCGGCTCCCCACTTCACCGTGAAGCGATAGGTCTTCATGCCGTCCATCACAAAGGGCACGGTTTTCGTGGCTTCTCCTAGCGCTACTGGCAGCAAGCCGGTCGCCAAAGGGTCCAGCGTGCCACCATGCCCGGCCTTTTCCGCGTTGAAAAGCCAACGAATTTTCGCAACAGCCTGCGTCGACCCCAGCCCCAAAGGCTTGTCCAGCACCACCCAGCCGTGAACTCGCTCCCGCGCTTTGCGCGTCACGTCTCATCCTTCTTGAGGTCTCGCGCCACTTCCGGGCTGTGCAGCAAGGCATCAATCTTATCCGCATAGTTCAATGCCGTATCGATTCGAAACCGAAGCTGCGGCATGAATTTCATATCCACCTTCGGCGTGATCAGCCCGCGGATATATTTCTGGTTCCGGGTGCAGGCGTAAAGCAGCTTCTGTTCCTGTCCCAGGATCAGCGGGCGCACAAAGGCTGTAGCAATCTTCAGGTCAGGCGACATCTGAACCTCAACCACGCTGCACTGGATCTTCTCCAGTTCCGGATCGCCGGTTTCGCCGCGCAAGAACACCTCCGCCAAGGCATGGCGGATCAACTCTCCGGCGCGGAGCATGCGTTGGGAGGGGGCAGAACCGTGAGACATACCTAGCGATTAGCGTTAGATGCAGCGGGAAGAAAGCGCAATTTCAGCTGACAGGTACTGTCGTCTCGTATGCTCTCCAAAGCGATGCTATGGGTCACACAAATGCATCATCACAATGCTGTTGCGCCGGCCGGCAAGAAAAAGTTCAGAATATCCGTCCCTCACCGATATTCTCAGGTCGCGACATGCCGCATGTGGCACTGCAACTTGCAAAGTCATATCTGGCCCATTCTGTTTCAGATCAAGATTCTCAAAGAGTTTTGATGCCAGAACGTCATTCGAACTCCTGTCATCAACAATAACTTTGACTGATGGAGAACCTATGCCCGGGCTGCCAAAACCCACAGATGCAGAAACAATAACGTCATCTTTAGGCGAAACAGTGAAATTCCTGCTTTCGGCCAGCATAGGAACCAAGACATCAGACCGTGGGGCAACCTGTAATTCAAAAATTCTTTGGCCGCTGCCAGCATTCACGATCGATGCAGAGACCGCTTTGAGACGATATGTTTCAGCATAGTCCACATACGCCGCAGAGCGCGATGCACAACCAGCAAGAACAACTGTCAAAACCAGCGCGATAGAACTCTGAAAGCGTGCGAAACCAAGCATGTGGCCATGCATTCATAAGTTTCGTGTCCGAATTGTGATTTTCTAAGTCTTTGATGTTGCGCCCATCTCACAAACGACATTTGTGGAGGCCACGCAGATGATCTCGGCTTGCCGCGCGCGCAGCATTTGATAACTTGCTCCCATGCTCAATCTCGAAGCCCGCTACTACGTCTCCCCCGACACCTTCACCCGCGAACGCAGCGCCATTTTCGCCCGCACCTGGCAGCACTTGGGGGCCGTCTCCCAGCTCAAGGCACCCCATGCCTACCTCGCCGCCAATATTGCGGGATACAAGGTTTTCGTCCAGCGCGGCTCAGATGGCGTGCTGCGCGGCTTTAAGAACATGTGCCGCCATCGCGGCGCCCAGCTGCTGGCCGATGGCACCGGCCAGTGCAAGGCCGTGCGCTGCCCCTATCACCAGTGGCTGTTCAACGAAAAGGGCGAACTGCTCAGCGCCCCATGGTTCGGCGACGATCCACCCATCAAGGTTGAGGACTGGCCGCTCGAACCCATCCATGTCGGCGAATGGCGCGGCCTGCTCTTCGCCGCCATCGCCCCCGAAGAGAGCCTCATGGATCAACTTGGCGAATTGCCCGCCGAGCTTGCCGATGAGCCCATCGAATCCTACAGCCTCGACCGCCAGGACAAGGTGGATTTTGACGCCAACTGGAAGGTCTACACCGACAATTTCGTTGAGGGCTACCACATCCCCGGCATCCACCCCGCCTTCCACGCCGCCATTGATTTCAAGCAATTCGCCACCACCGCCCACAAGGGCTATGTGCGCATGACATGCCCGCCGCGTGAAGGCCTGTTCTATCGCGGCAAATGGTTGTGGATGTGGCCGAACTGGACGCTGTCCCTGTTCGAAGGTGGCATGAACACCTCGCGCATCAACCCGATCAGCGTCAACCGCACCGAACAGCTCTACAATTTCTATTTCGCAGACATGTCAGACGCGATGGAGTCGAAACGCACCGACACCATCAAGCGCAACCTCGCTGTGGTCCATGAGGATTATGAAGTCTGCGTCAGCACCCACCGCAATTATGAGACGGGTCTCTTCACCACCGGCCCACTTTCTTCGCGCCACGAACGCGGCGTGCATTATTTCCAAAACAAGGTCAGCGAAGCCCTAGGCATTTGAAACTGAAACTCATACCAATCCAGTGAGCCGCTCCACAGGCACATTCCTGCGCAACGCATCAATGAAAGCGGCCTTGTCTTCCGGTGAGGCAAAACCGCGCGGCGGAACATAGAAAATGAACAGCTTATAACGGATCAAGATCGTTCCGCTCTGCTCCTTGACCTCGTCCAAGCCATCATAGGCGAGATAATGCGTGATCTCCGGCGTGGCCCACGACAGGCCGGCTTCATGGCAGGTGACGGTCACATCCTGTGTTTCAGTTTCACGACCCAGAACAGCCATCTGGCGGCGGCTCCGCAACCCCATGGCATACCAAAGCGCTGTCGACAGGAAGAGACCGAGGACCATGCCCGGCAAAAACCATGACAGCCAGGCAGGCCAGCCGGACAAAAAGTCTTGCCCAAACGCCATCAATATGCCGATTGCAAAGCAGATGACAAACAGACCACGCTTTCCCCACCGCGTCCCAATGTGAAGCGGCGGCACAAACGCGCCGCCCATCGCCCAGATTTCGGCAGGCCGCGTGTGGAAGCGAGCCACAACGCGGCCCGTCTGCATCAAGTCTGCCGGCACAATGTCAGCCATCAAGCTGCTCCGCGATAGCGCGCCAGCCGTTGCTCCAGCGTGCCCGTGTGAAGTTCAAACAGATGATTGTCATGGTCATGAAAATAGAGCGATTGCCCCTCGCCTTCAACACGCGGTCTTGGCGGCTTCACATCAAGCCCCAGCTGCAGCACCGCCGCATGGGCGCGGGCCAGTTCGGCTTCTGTCACCTTGAAGGCCACATGATTGTAAGTGCGTGTGGGCAGCGCTTCACCTTCCATGATGGCAATCCACAAGCCACCCGCCACAAAGAATTTTTCCCGCGACACCGAAAAGGTCTTGTCACCCGAAGAATAAACCTCTTCCCCACCCAGAACCTCAACAATGATGCGCGACATCTTCTCAAGATCACGCACTACAAAGGTGAGATGGGAAATGCCGGAGATCATGAAGGGTGTCTTACCACAAACATTGACTTGAATATCGCGCCGCCACCGATGCAAGCTTATGAGAATTGTCAAAAACCGCAGCCAACCCGATCCAATGCGTACAAAATCCATACCAACGTCGCTGTGGTACACGCTGCGAACAGAATATCGAGCGTGCATCAGCTGTTCGTACGATCGAATTGTTGCACTTAAATCCGGCATTATCAGCAATCAAAACAAAATCGTTGAAAGTGGATTTGGAAGGAAACACGTCACGTACTTCCAATTCGGCATCGGTGTTCCAGTTTGGACTGCGTCTGACCAGTTTGTCGTTAAGCCCATTCGACATGAATTTCTGATATTGATACAGAGGAACCACCCAACCGAAAATGATTGCGCAGATTGAGATGATCACCAAAGCCCGGTTAATGAGTTTGGATTGATCAAGCGTCAGCCTCATCCAATCTTCTCCAACTCGTCAATCATACCCGATATCACCGACAATCCCTTCTGCCAGAAGCCGGGGTCCGTGGCGTCCAGGCCGAACGGCTTCAGCAACTCCGAATGGTGCTTGGTGCCACCCGCCTTGAGCATGGCGAAATATTTCTCCTGGAAGCCAGAAGCGCTTTCACGGTAACGCGCATAGATCGAATTCACCAGGCAATCGCCGAAGGCATAGGCGTAGACATAAAACGGCGAATGGATGAAATGCGGGATATAGGTCCAGAAACACTCATATCCCGGTCCGAATTCGATCGCATCGCCGAGGCTTTCCGCCTGCACCTCCATCCAGAAGGCGTTCAGCTGGTCCGGCGTCAGTTCGCCTTCCCGCCGCGCCGCATGTACCTTGCGTTCAAAGGTGTAGAACGCAATCTGCCGCACCACGGTATTGATCATGTCCTCCACTTTTCCAGCCAGCAAAATCTTGCGCTTCTTCGCATCCGTCGTGCCGCGCAGCATGGACTGGAAGGTCAGCATCTCGCCGAACACTGAAGCCGTCTCCGCCAGCGTCAACGGTGTGGATGCCATCAGCGCGCCCTGCGGTGCGGCCAGAACCTGATGCACGCCATGACCCAGCTCATGGGCCAGCGTCATCACATCCCGCGTCTTGCCCAGGTAATTCAGCAACACATAAGGATGCGCTGATGGCACCGTCGGGTGCGCAAAAGCCCCCGGCG
>CALMEZ010000047.1 GCA_937864985.1 uncultured Alphaproteobacteria bacterium | reverse complement strand
AAGCCGCCCGCCGCATGCCAGGTAGAGCCGGAGGTGAGAATGTCGCGCTCCACCAGCACCACGTCTTTCCAGCCTGCCTTGGTCAGGTGATAGAGCACCGAGCACCCCACCACACCGCCGCCAATCACCACCACACGTGCCGATGTTTTCATAATGTTCCTCAAGCTGGTTCGATGATGGAATGATTAGCTTTCCCGCCCAAAAGCCGCAATCGCCGCGTTGGTGAGAAGCCTTCACCACTAAAAGCGTTCCGAAATTGCATGACGCATCAACATGGTTTTGCACCACAACTCAAACCCGCTGTTAACCATATTGCTTTGATCTCGCAGGGATTCAGCACCAAATCTTAATGGCTCTCTTCTAATCCTGCCCGGCAACAAAGGTACGAATGGGAGCTTTCATGGCCTCGCTGTCGCGAGCCCTGAGGGCATCACATCAGAGGCGTGGAAGAATGAGCAACCTCAAACTTGTGAACGAAGCCGGGCCAAAGATTTCATTGGTCATTCCGATCTACAATGAAGAGGCCGTGCTGCCCATCCTCGTTAAGCGGATCAAGGAACTCATTGCCAAGATTGATGGCGAAACCGAGGTTATTCTTGTTGACGACGGATCGCGGGACGCGAGCGTCCCCTACATGCGCTATGTCGCCGAAATGGACCGGGCCTTTCGTGTCATCGAACTGTCGCGCAATTTTGGTCATCAAGTCGCCATAACGGCCGGCATGGACGCGGCGCGGGGGGCAGCCGTTGTCGTCATGGATGCTGACCTGCAGGATCCTCCCGAGGTCGTTCTCCAGCTGATCGAAAAATGGAAGCAGGGTTACGAGATCGTTTACGCGCGCCGCATCAAGCGCGAGGGCGAAACGGCTTTCAAGCGCGTGACCGCCAATCTTTTTTATCGCTTGCTTGCTGCCATGACGTCGGTGAACATCCCGCGCGATGTCGGTGATTTTCGGCTCGTCGGGCGAAAGGCACTCGACACCTTCAAGATGATGCCAGAACGCGACCGTTTCGTGCGTGGCATGTTCGCCTGGATGGGGTTCCGACAGACCGAAGTGCTTTTTGAGCGGCAGGCTCGCGCCGCCGGTGAAACAAAATATCCGTTCTGGAAAATGGTCCGCCTCGCGACCCACGGCATTGTGAGCTTTTCTGAAAAGCCGTTGCGATTTGCGCTGTGGGCAGGGCTCGCCATTTCGGGCCTGGCAGGTGTCATGGGCATCATTGCCGTTATTGGCAAACTCGCCGGCCTGGCCAGCTTGGACGGATGGACATCCATCGTCGTCATCATGCTGTTCATCGGCGGCGTCAACCTGTTCATGACCGGCATCGTCGGCTTGTACGTCGGGGGTATCCACTCCGAGGTGAAGCGTCGCCCACTCTATGTGATCGGCAGAGACAGCGCGGCTGAATCTGTGTTGACGCAACGGCCACGCCGCAGCACCGACCGGCCCGCCGCTGTGCAGGAAAAGCGTCTCTCATGATACCGCAATTGACCGAGAGGAACCGCGCCCTTGGCGATGCATCATTCAATGCAACCGCTTTGCTGCCAGCCGCACGCATGTTTGCGCGTGTGCCGGCATTTGTGCGCACCGGTCCTTTCGGTTTTCTCATGCGATTTGGCGCCGTTGGCGCAACGTCAACGTTGCTCTATCTGGGGCTTGCGATGAGCATCAAGTCCTTTGCCTCAACCACGGCGTTGGTTGCTTCGGTTTTGGCTTATTGTTTGGCCGGGATTTTCTCATATTCCGCTCATCGCGGGTTCACATTTTCGTCCTCCCAGTCCCACGGCGAAGGACTGCCGCGCTTCCTTGTGACAACCGTATTGGGCTTGTCGCTCTCAAGCGCATTGCCATACGTCATTCACGATGTGTTGGCGTTGCCCGCGATTTGCGCGTTCGGTGTTGTTTGCATTCTTATCCCGGTGATCAATCTGGTGTTGTTGTGCTTTTGGGTTTTCCCGGCGGCGACCACCCGCGCTGCAAACGCAACCAGCAAAAGTCCAATCCCGGCCAACAGGTAACCGGCTGAGATGGCAATGCGTGCATTCATGCAGCGCCGTCAGGCCTTCTGGAGTTGGCTGGTCATTGCCGCGCTGTTTGCCACACAGATAATCTTGCGCTTCCACTCCAGCCTCAACCATGACTCGTCATGGTTTCTCGTCATGGCGCGCCGGTTGCTGGCCGGAAAACATCTGTATTCGGATATTCTAGAAGTCAACCCGCCGATTGGTATCTGGCTGACCGTTCCCTCCGTTTGGCTGGCGGCCAAACTGGGCCTGTCTGGCGTTACGGTCTACTATGCGTTTTTCTTCATATTAACAGCAGCTTGCATCGGCCTGGTGAATCGTTACCTCAAGTTCCTTCCAGGCTTGTTGCCCGCCCGGCGTCACGCCTATCTCGTCATCTTTTCCGGTGGGCTTCTGTTTTTGCCCGCCGCAAATTTTTGCGAACGTGAGCACTTGGCGATTGTGTTGTTCCTGCCATGGCTCTTCTTGCGCATGGCCCGCCGCAGCGGTGCAACAATATCATGGCCGGAAACGGCCGCAGTTGGGGCAATTGCTGCTGTGGCCATCGCCATCAAGCCGCAGGCTGTGGTCGCGCCTGTGCTGGTTGAAGTATTCTTCCTGTGGCGCAGCCGGAAAATATCTGCTCTGTTCGCCATTGAAAACATCGCTGCCGTCCTCACGGCGGCATTGGCGTTTGCCGCAATCTGGGCTTTCGCACCGGAATTCCTGACCACCATGGTGCCACTGGGCAAGACAGCCTATTTGCCATTCATTGGCTATCCGGCGCTGGTTCAAATTTACAATGCCCGTTGGTGCATCATTCTCCTGGTTGTTGTGTTTGCTTTCGCCTCAAAGCTCAATGCAGCCTTGCGCGAACATGTTTTGACTCTGGGCGTGGCGGCATTCGGCTTTGGCATTTCCTATGCCATCCAGAACAAGGGCTTCAGCTATCAGATACTGCCCGCCACGGTTTGCGCCTGGTCAGCACTTGGCATGTCCCTCACCGGATGCTGGCCCGGTCCGCAGGACAAGCGCCTATTCGTGCCGCTAGCTGCCGGGCTCGCCGTGCTGACCCTGTCTACAGAGCCGCAAACGTATGTGCCCAATGATGCGGTGCTCCGTCAGGCCCTCATGAATTACGCACCAGAGGCGAAGTCAGCTTTCATCGCATCTACAAAGCTCTCGCATGGCTTCCCCTTTGTCGAGGAGCAAGGGCTTGAATGGTCCTCGCGATTGCCGACGCAATGGCTAGCACCCTATGTCGCCGCAAAATGGCATGGCGGTCCGCTACCTGAAGATGGGATTGTGCAATTGGCATTGGATGCCACTGTGACTGATATGATCGGCGGCCAACCCGACATCATCTTCGTGGATCAGGACCCTGATCAGGTTTATGTACCCGGTGGCAAATTCGACTACATCGGCTTCTGGTCAAACGATCCGCGCTTCGCTCGTTTCTGGCAAGGCTATGAGCAACGCAGCAAGCAAGACACCTTCGCGGTCTTCACAAAAAAATAAAGCCCCGCCAAAAGGCAGGGCTTCAAATCCAGAAGCGCAGAAAGCTTAGATCGCTTCCTTGACTTCCTTGGCAGCGCGGAAGGCCAGCTTCTTCGATGCCTTGATCTTGATCTGCTCACCCGTCAGCGGGTTGCGGCCAAGGCGAGCAGGGCGCTTGCGCACCTGGAAAATGCCAAGCCCGGTGACGCGCACCTTGTTGCCCTTCTTCAGGTTCTTGACGGTCAGCTCAACGAAGTTGGCGAGCAGCTCGTTCATGCCCTTCTTGGACATTTCGTGCTTTTCGGCCAGTTCAGCGGCGATCTTGGACAGGGCTACTGTTACTACCTTTTCGTCAGCCATGGGTCTCTCCTTGGGTTATGGCGAATCGTTAATGCATCTTGAATACATGAGACGGCGGTGAGTGAAAACCCTTTATTTCCGGCCCTCTTTTGATTCGCAGTGCGAAAAACCCTTGAATTTCGCGCTTAACTCTTTGTTAACGATTTGGTAATGATAGAAAACTAAGTGAATTGAACGGGTTGGCGTCAAATGAAGTCAACGTGCGCCTTCAATTCGAGCTGTCCCAGCTCATATTTTTGGGCCAGCCGGTTGAGGTTCTCCTGCCGTGCCGCGGCGTTCCGCTGGCCCGACATGTTGTCCGCATGAACACGAATATCGACAACTGGCGATGCGATGCGTTGCAGTTTGGCGCCACTGCGCGCCACGCGGATGTACCAGTCCCAATCCCAGTAATAGGGCAGGGACTCATCGAACGGACCAAGCGCTTCGTGCAGGGATTTGAGATAGCACACCGATGAGATCAGGATGGTGTTGTCGCGCGCCAGCGACGCTGCTGTTGCATCCTGGCGAAACGGCTTGGATTTGCCATCGGGATAGACCATGCGCCCATCACCAAACACCAGGCCGGCTCCATTCGTCAGCGCGTCAGTACTCATCTTGAGCCAGTGATCATCCGTCCACTGATCGTCATCATCAAGAAATGCAATCGCATCGCCGCTGGCCTGTGCCACGCCAAGATTGCGGGCTGGCACGGCACCTTCTTCATTACTGGAAATGGTCATGACGCGGGCGTCATCAAAGTCCGGTACAGGAATTGTGCCGTCATTCACGATGATCAACTCAAGCTCTGCTTCTCTCTGCCGTAACACGCTGGTCACCGCCTCCGGCAAGAATTCGGGCCGGTTGCGCGTCGGGATGATGACTGAGATGAGCAAGGTCAGGACAGGCGTTGTTCCGCCCGCGCCCGCCCGATCAGCGGCAGCAGGGCCGCCAGTTCCGGCCCGTGGTCCAGCCCGGTCAGCGCCAGGC
>CALMEZ010000046.1 GCA_937864985.1 uncultured Alphaproteobacteria bacterium | reverse complement strand
AAACGGAGTCAGCGGCAACAGCGCCTGTGAACTGAACGGGTCGAGGTATGCCATTGTCAAGTAGACGACTGACGCGGACAGGGGCACGGCAACAGGCAGAGAAATCCAAAGCCCGATCACGTAGCCGAAGCTAATCGGAAGGATCGGCGTGATCAGCGCGGAGGCAAAAGCCGCCACCGGCAGTTGGCCGTACGTTGCAGCACCAAGCGTTTGGACAAAGGGACCGATCGAAGCGAGCAGTGTTCCAGCGACGCTGGCCCCGAAGAGCGACACGACTCTGACACCGTGCACGACCACCGCTGGCCTCGCGGATGTCTCGAGCAACCAGGTCGCCCGTCGCTGCCGCCAATAGGCGGACAGCGTTGCCGCGATGGCGCAGGAAAGCGGCCAGCTCAACCGGCCGGCGGTCTGAATGCTGGCGACTGTCTCTCCCCAAGATCCCACCCAATGCGGGGCATCGAGCTCAACGGCAACCAGGGTGCAGACGAATACAGCCAGCATCATGGCGCCCATCGGCGCCGGCCCGATGCCGGCAAACTCCAGCACTTTCACGCTGGCGAGGGGACCGCCACGGCCGGGTTGCTCTGCTGACGTCATGTGATCTCCTTCGCTCTTGCGGTCAGCGCAGGCCGAGCCCGCGGGCGATCACCGCCGCATGGCTGGTCATGCCGCCGCGGGTGGTGAGAACACCTTCAGCGGCATGCAGCCCTCGCACGTCTTCAGGCAAGGTTTCCGGGCGCACCAGAATGACGCGGCGGCCCTGGGCCGCAAGGGTGCGGGCCTCTTCGGCGTCAAAGATGATCAGGCCTGAGACGGCACCGGGCGAAGCTGGCAAACCGGCGGCAATCAGCGTGCGCTTGGTTTCCGGGTCGATGGTGGCATGCAGCAGCTGATCAAGCGACAGCGGGTCAATGCGCATCAGCGCCTGTTCGCGCGTCAGCCAGCCCTGCTCGGCAAATTCGACAGCCATGTGCAGTGCGGCTGAGGCACTGCGGCGTTGCGGCTTGGCCTGCAGGAACCAGAGCTTGCCGTTCTCAAGGGCGAATTCGACATCCACGGCATCGCAGAGGTGATGCTCCAGAGCGGCGAGGCCCGACACCAGAACCTGGCGCGGCGCATCCGGCAGATCGACAAGTTGTGCTTTCGCTGCGCGATCGGCTGATTTTTCGGCTTTCAGTTTCAGTGCAAGGTCCTGGCCCGTGCCCTGAGCCATGTAGTCCAGCGACAAGGCCTCCTTGCCGGTGGCGGCATCGCGCGTGGTGGCGCGGCCGATGCCAGAGCTTTCATTGCCGTCGGTCTGCACCATGGCCTGGACGAGGATTGCGAGCCCTGACGCCGCAATGCCCTGGATCTTGCGGTGGGCCTTGGCGCGGGGCGCATTCCAGGCGCGCAGCAGGGCCTGGCAGGCGTCCTGCAGCTGGGTCCAGACGTCCTGTGGGAAGGCGGCGCCATTGTTGCTTTCGAATTGCGCCTTGAAACGCTGCACCAGTTCTGCCGAGTCCGAGCCCTGCAATTCGGTGGCTGACACGAAGCCGCGCTCTTCCATGTAGAGGGAGAGTACATCTTCAAAGATCGTCGGGTCATCGCCCATGACCACATGGGCGTAGTTCTGGATGAAGCGGCGGTAGCAGTCATGGGCATGGCGGTAATCACCCCCGCCCGCCACCATGCCTGCCACAGTCTCGTCATTGAGACCTAGATTGAGAATAGCTTCTGCCATGCCGGGGATTGTGGTTGCGGCGCTGGGCCTGATGGCCAGAAGCAGCGGCGCTTGCTGGTCACCAAACTTGCGGCCGGTCGCGACCTCAATGGCAACCAGGGCATCCGCCAGTTGGGTTGTCAGGGCATTGATGCCCTTTTCGCCGGCGACGCGACAGGCCTCAACGTCGATGACAAAGGCCGGTGGCACCGGAAGCCCAAGCTTTTCCAGTGTGGCAAGGCTCAGGGCCTTGGCTCCCCAGGTGTTGGCCTCGGCGTCACCTTTGAAGCCAATTCCAATGCCGCCAAGCGGGCCCAGCAGGGTTAAAATGGGTGAGTCTGCGGTCATGTCTTATTGCAGTGCAACAGATACGAGTGGCGGCGCGCCGTCAAGTGCTGCTTATGCGGGTGCAAGGCGATTGCCGCCACCCTGTTTGCGCCACAGCAGCCAGGCGGCAATGGCCATGTTGAGCAGGTTCCAGGCAATGCCATGCAAGAAGGCCAGCTTGTAGGAGCCCGTGAAATCGAAGATCACGCCGGAAAGCCAGCCGCCCAGCGCCATGCCCAGCACCGTGCAGGTGAGAACGAGGCTAATGCGGAAGCCTGCCTCGCGGGCCGGGAAATTGTCGCGCACGATGAGGGCATAGCTCGGCACGATGCCGCCTTGCGCCAGGCCAAAGAGCGATGAGACGAGGTAGAGCGACACAAGCCCATCAAACGGGATGTAGAACAAGAGCGCGAGGCATTGCAAAACGGAGCCGATGATCAATGTGCCAGTGCCGCCGATCTTGTCAGCAATAAAACCCGAGACCAGGCGCGAAAAGACGCCGAAGCCCAGCATGAGCGACAGCATCTGCGCGCCCGCCTTGGTGCCATAGCCAAGATCACCACAATAGGCGACGATGTGAACTTGCGGCATGGACATGGCCACGCAGCAGGCAAGGCCAGCCAGCATGAGAATGGCCTGTAGCACAGGTGTGCCATTGCTGGCGAAGCCGCGGCTTGATGGGGCCGGACGTTCTTCATGGCTGGCACGGTCTTTCAGGAACAAGCAGAGCGGCAACATGAGGCAGATGCCGAGGATGCCGATGGCGATGTAGGAATCGCGCCAGCCATAGGCGTCCACGGCGCGCGTCAGGAACGGCGGCCAAATGGTGCCGGCCAGATAGTTGCCGCTGGCGGCAATACCGACGGCAAGGCCACGGCGCTTCTGGAACCAGAGCGAGACATCAGCCACCAGAGGGCCAAAGGCCGTGGCGCAACCGAAGCAGCCGATCAACAGTGATTGGGCGACGACAAAGGTCCAGTAACTGGGTGCGAAACCTGCTGCAACAAATCCGACGCACAGCATGACGGCGCTGAGAATCATCGGCACCATGATGCCGAAGCGGTCGGCAAGGCGGCCCATCAACACGCCACCACAGGCAAAACCGATCATGGTCATGGTGTAGGGGAAGGACGCGCCAGCGCGATCGACGCCGAATTCCTTCTGGATAACCGGAAGAATGACGATGAT
>CALMEZ010000045.1 GCA_937864985.1 uncultured Alphaproteobacteria bacterium | reverse complement strand
ATCCAGCATCCACGCGTGCCGGTCCTGCATCTGCACGAAGTTCCGGTCGTGCATGTCCCAGCCACCGTCGCCGGTGTCTTCGATCGGCTCGACGTGCGAGCTCCAGTTGACCTGCACGAACGGCACTCCCGCCTCGACCAACCGTCGCGCCATTAACGCAGTGTTCGCAAACGTCCCCGGTTTCTTCGCATCCGCACCATAGAGCGCGTAGGTGGATTCCGGTTCGTTCGTGATGGCGGTGAGTTCCGGCACACTGGCCTGCATCCGAAATGCGAGTTCGTATTGCTGGATACGCGTGTGCGTTTCAGGATCGCCGACTTCGCGATAATTGATTTCGTTCAGCGCCTTCAAACCGCCCTGCGGCATGGAGAAGGGGTTGTGACCAAAATCGATCTTCTTGTCTTCCTCGCTCCATTCATAGAAGGGGAAGTCGACGATCCAGCAGAAGGCGAAAGCATTTTCATCGGTGAGGGACAATTCCTTGCCCACGATGGTGCGAGCATCGCCAGCGAATTTATAGAATTTCTCCGGACGGCCAGCGACGAAGAAACAGGCATCGCCCACGCCCAGTGCCATCTGCTTGCGGATGGCTTCGGTGCGTTCGGGGCCAATGTTTTTCGCAATCGGCCCTGCCCCGCCTTCTTCACCTTCACGCCAGAAAACATAGCCGAGGCCCGGCTGGCCTTCTTTTTGCGCCCAGCCGTTCATGCGGTCGCAGAAGGCGCGGCTGCCGCCCTTGGGTGCGGGGATGGCCCAGACTTCAACCTTTGGGTCATTGGCGATCATGCCGGCGAAGACCTTGAAACCGGAGCCTGCGAAATGCTCAGTGACCGCCTGCATCTCAATGGGGTTGCGCAAGTCGGGCTTATCGGAGCCATACTTTCGCACGGCCACATCGTAAGGAATGCGCGGCACGTCCTTGCGCACGGTTTTGCCGCCGTTGAAGGTTTCGAACAGGTCCAAGATCATCGGCTGCATGGTGGAGAGTACATCGTCCTGCGTAACGAAGCTCATTTCCACATCGAGCTGATAGAACTCTCCCGGCAGGCGATCGGCGCGCGGGTCCTCATCGCGGAAGCACGGCGCGATCTGGAAATAGCGATCAAAGCCCGCCACCATGAGCAACTGCTTGTATTGCTGCGGGGCCTGCGGCAGGGCGAAGAACTTGCCGGGGTGAATGCGCGAGGGCACGAGGAAGTCACGCGCGCCCTCCGGCGATGAAGCCGTGAGAATGGGCGTTGAAAATTCGTTGAAACCCAGATCATTCATCTTGCGGCGCAGGTGGGAAACCACCTTGGTGCGCGTCATGATGTTGTTGTGCAGGGTTTCGCGGCGCAGATCGAGGAAGCGGTATTTCAGGCGGGTGTCTTCGGGATAATCCGGCTCGCCAAACACCGGCAGCGGCAATTCCGCCGCCTGGCCCAGCACTTCAATTTCGGTGGCATAGACTTCGACGAGGCCCGTGGGCATCTCCTTGTTCTCGGTGCCGGCAGGGCGCGCGCGCACCTTGCCGTCAATGCGGATCACCCATTCGGAGCGCACCTTTTCAGCGACCTTGAAGCAAGGGCTGTCGGGATCAGCCACCACCTGCGTCAAACCATAATGGTCGCGCAGGTCGATGAACAAGACGCCGCCGTGATCGCGCACGCGATGCACCCAGCCGGAAATCCGGATCTCCTGGCCATTGTGCTCAGGACGGAGCTGGCCACAGGTGTGGGTGCGGTAGGCGTGAGTCATGGTGGCGGAAATCCTTCGAAATTGACGCGCAAACGCGCCGGAATCCGCGCTAAAGCGCATGCGGCAACCGATTTGTCAAGATTGCCGGGAAAGCCCGGCACTTTGCCCTGCGTCTGATTTAACCAAACAGGAAGAAGGGCTTGCGGCAGACCTTCTTGCCGTTCTTCATGGTGCACTTCAGGGCAACCTTCTTGGGCTGCGTTCTCTTGGAGCCCGCGTTGAAAATATTGTTGGTGGCGTTATCAATGCCGCGGCCCACATCAGCAAACGAGCGGTCAGGGTTATAGCCGAAGTCAAACAGGCCGCCCTTGATGGTGACGGTGGTGTTTGACATACCAGCCTTCTGCACCAGCCCGTAGAGGATCGTGGCGTTGTCCGGCGCGAGGCGCACGCAGCCATGCGAGGCTTTCCGCCCTAGCGACTTCACGTGATAGCTGCCATGGATTGCGTGACCTTCACCGGTGAAGAACATGGAATGGGGCATTGGCGCGTCGTCCCATTCCTTGGAGAAATGTTCGGCTTCCATGCGGAAGGGGTGCCAGGTACCAGTGGGCGTTTCGTATTGCCCTGCTCCGGTGGACACCGGCCAGACATATTTGACCTCTCCATCGACCGAAACCGTCATCTTCTGGCTTGGCTTGCTGATGACAATCAACACTTTGGTGGCGCTGGCCTGGCCGATCATCACGAAAACAGCGGCGAAAGCAGCAAGAGCGAGCGTCAGAAGGCTTCGAAAGCGCATGTTGAGAATCCGGTCCATGGTGAAAGTGGCGGCGAAACTACTTTATCTCGCCGCAAAGGTCGAGGGGCACTTGGCGCGCTTTGGAGGTTGGGCCATAATCCCTTGAAATTCAGGAGTTTGACGTGGCAGCAGAGATTTTCCACCCGTCCTTCAAGGCGCGCCCTTACTGGTGGGAGGCCTATACCCCCACGGCCCTGCCACAGGTTGATTTGCCCAAGGACGTGCCGGTGGCCATCGTCGGCGCAGGCTATGCCGGGCTCAACGCGGCGCTGGAACTGGCCAAGCTTGGCGTTGGGTGCATCGTTTTGGATGCCGCCGAACCCGGTTTTGGGGCGTCCACGCGCAGCGGTGGCATGGTTTCGGCCAGCGCCAATGTGGGAAAACGTATCATCAATCGGGCGCTGACGACGGAAGAAGCCAAGCCTTTCCTGAATGATGCGGTGGATGCCTTCACACACATTGAAAGCCTGATCAGCGACAACAAGATTGACTGCGGCTGGCACAAGACCGGTTATTTCCTTGGCGCGTGGAGCAAGTCGCATTTCGACGGCATGGCCAAGAAAGTTGAGCTCCTGAATGCCGAGGCCCAATCAGATGCCTATCTTGTGCCGCGTGAGCGCCAGCGTGAAGAAATCGGATCGGACTATTACCATGGTGGAATGGTGGTGCAGCGTGCCGCCCATATCCACCCTGCCCTCTATTACAAGGGATTGATCGGACTTGTGCAAAAAGCGGGTGTGCCCATTGCCTCGCAAACGCCGGTGATGGGGCTCACCCAGGAATCCGGTGGCACCTGGCAGGTGAAAACGCCGCGCGGCACCATTCGCGCCGGGCATGTGATCGTCGCCACCAATGGCTACACGGGAGATGTGACACCGCAACTGAAGCGCCGCGTCGTTCCGGTGGGAAGCTACATCATTGCCACGGAAGAACTGCCGCCCGAAGTGACGGCCTCACTCAGCCCGCGCAACCGCTCCTTTGCGGATACGCGGCGCGTGCTGACCTATTATCGCCTGTCGCCGGATGGCAAGCGCATGATCTTCGGTGGCCGGGCCAAATTCGGCTTTACCGAACCCACCGAAACAGCGCCCCTGCTCTATCGCTTCATGACAGACCGCTATCCGCAATTGAAGGGATTCAAGATCACCCATGTGTGGACAGGCAATGTGGCCTTTACGCTGGATGAGCTTCCACACATGGGCAAGCTTGATGGCCTGCATTTTGCGCTGGGCTGCAATGGCTCGGGTGTGGCGATGATGAGTTACCTGGGGCGGGAAACGGCCCGAAAGGCAGCCGGTAAAACCAACCGGCAAATTGCTTTTGATGCGCCGGAATTTCCGTCGAGCCCCCTCTATAACGGCAATCCCTGGTTCCTGCCGCTGGTGGGGGCCTGGTTCCGCACCGCCGATTGGTGGGACAGGAAGTTCAACTAGTTCCATGGGATTGTGCTGAAAGGGTTTCGCCGGTGGCATCCATCTCCATCTTCACTGTGCTTTTCCACACGGCGAACCTGATGGCCTTCCTGGCCTTCCTGCTGCGCGATCAGTTGCAGCTGCGGATCCTGATGGCGGTGAGCCTTTTCATGCAGGGGCTCTATTACTATTCCATTCCTGGTGGCCCACTGTTCGACCCGCTTTTCTGGAAAGTTGTCTCCTTCGCAGCCAATCTCCTGATGATCGTTCTGGTGTTTGGCGGGCGGCTGGATTTTGGTGTGCCAGAAGATTTGCGGCCGCTGTTCAATGCGATTGCGGTTTTGACGCCGGGACAGTTCCGCAAGCTGATTTCCAAGGCGACACGGGTGCAAGCCGATGGTGTCCCCATCCTGATTGAAGGCGAACGTCCTGCAAGGCTTTACTACCTGCTGAAGGGAGAAGCGCGCATCAGCAAGCAGAACCACACGTCCATGCTTCAGCCCGGCATCTTCCTGGGCGAAATCGCGTTTCTCAGCGGATCATCGGCAAGTGCAACTGTGACGCTTGAACCCAATGCGGAATGTGTGGCCTGGAAAAGTGCTGATCTCAAGCAACTGATGCAACGTGACAGCGCCATCAACATTGCGCTGCGCGGCGTGTTCAACAGCGACATGGCGGGCAAGCTGGCCACCAGCCTGCCCCTTGATGCACATCACTGATCGGCAAGTGCTTTTTCAATCCGGCGATCAGGGATGAACCACATGAGCGCCACGGCAACGGTGATCAGCATGGCTAGAACTGGCTGCCAGTGAGCCATAATCATGGCTGCAATATATCCGACCAGCGACGCCTTGCCCTTCCAGTCCTTGCCCAAGGCGCGGGCAATCGCCGAGTTTTCACCTTCGACGGCCTTGATGCGCAATGCCAGGATTGTGTAGGCCACGCCCGCCATGAACAGGTTGAAGGCGTACAAGAATGCCGGCCATTTGGCGAATTCATTTTCCCCGACCCAGCCCGTGGTGAAGGGCACCAGTGACAGCCAGAACAACAGATGCAGGTTGGCCCACAGGATGCCGCCACTGACCTTTTTCACGGTGTGAATCAGGTGGTGGTGGTTGTTCCAGTAGATGCCCACGTAAAGGAAACTCAGCACATAGCTGAAAAATACCGGTGCCAGTTCCTTCAGGTTTTCCCATTCGGCGCCATGCGGAACCTTGAGTTCGAGGACCATGATGGTGATGATGATGGCGATCACGCCATCCGAAAACGCTTCAAGCCTTGATTTGCCCATGTTGTCCTCATCATTGGAGGCACATGTTTAGAGGATCGGTCTATGACCTGCCACCTCATCACCATGGGTTGTGCATAACTTAACGGTTTTCAAACCGCCTGTCCGGGATGAACCATATCGCCGGGCCAGCGATCAGAAACACGCAGGCGAGCATGGGGCTGAACAAGGCAGTGGCCATCGCGGCGAGGTAAACAGCAATCGTCAGAATGCTCTTGCCATTCTTGCCGACTGCCTTGGCCATTCGTGATTGTGGACCATGATCCCACACCGCTGTCCAGGTCAGCAGGGCGTAAGACGACGTCGCAAGGAAGGCATTCAGGGAATAGATGAACACCGGCCACGGAGCAAAATGGCTTTCCCCCATCCAGGCTGTTGTGAAAGGTATCAGCGAAACCCAGAACAGCAAGTTCATGTTGGCCCACAGCAGGCTGCCAGATACTTTTTCGACGGCGTGGAGCAAGTGGTGGTGGCTGACCCACACCACACCAACAACGACAAAGCTCAATACATAAGCAAGAAACGCGGGATAGTCTTCTAGCAGGACCTGGGGTTCAATGCCGTGAGGCGGCTTCAACTCAAGGACCATGATGGTGATGATAACGGCAATCACACCATCTGAGAAAGCTTCAAGTCTGCCTTTGCCCATCATGCTCACCCCTTTTGCTGGGTTTGCATGCTGCGCGGCAGTCAATAAAAATGTGTAAATTCCAGTTATGGCCAGCCACGACGAGAGGCGATCTCGGATGGACTTCTTGCGTGTATAGGCACCTTTTCAGGCCGTTGCAGGCGTTTCCGCGTTGCCCACGCGCAGCTTCAACAGGTACCAGACGATCGCCACGCCGATGGCCTTTGACAGCACTTCGGTCACAAAAGCGGCTGGCGTGAGGTAACCCGCCAGATGCTGGAAGGCCAATGTATCGACCGGTACCGACAGCAGCGCCGACAGGATGATGCGGTTTTGCAGCGGGCGTTTGGTGAAGGAATAGACGGCCCAATCCACTGTTTCAGACAGGGCAAAAGCCGTTAGGCTGGCGATGGCGAGGCCAGGACCAGCCAAAAGATAAACAGGAATGCCCGCGAGCAGTGTGGCCAGAAGCACCTTGTGACCTATTTCGCGCTGCGCATAGTCGCGCAGCACGAAAACGAAACCGACAATCACATTGGCGAGATACAGCGTCCCCATCCAGGTGTTTGTTGACCACTGGGTCACGCCTTCGATGAGATTGTCCGGAATGAACAGCCAATTCACCAGCACGATGAAGGCCATGTAGGCCCCCACCGCAATGCCTGCGCGGGCAAACCTGGACATCAGCCGACGATCTCGGACTTCTTGAAGTTCTGCTTGATTTCCTTCTTGGCGTTTTCGGCCGAGTCAGACCCATGCACCGAGTTGGCATCAATCGATTCCGCGAATTCCTTGCGGATCGTGCCCTTGGCAGCGTCCTTCGGGTTGGTTGCACCCATCACGTCGCGATACTTCTTGATGGCGCCATTGCCTTCAAGCACTTGGACGACGATGGGGCCCGAGGCCATGAACTTGACGAGGTCCTTGAAGAAGGGACGCTTGGCATGGACGGCATAGAACTTCTTGGCATCGGCCAGCTTCCACTTCACGCGCTTCTGGGCGATGATGCGCAGGCCGGCGGCCTCGATCTTGGCGTTGATGGCGCCCGTCAGGTTGCGGCGTGTTGCGTCCGGCTTGATGATGGAGAAAGTACGTTCGATAGCCATTATGGTCCTCGTTGATATGGAAAGGCCCGCTCTTTAGCGGGCCAATCGCAATGCTGCAAGGGCAAGTGGCGCTTTATGGAACCTCGCCAACCAGCGAGGTGATGCGGCTCACCGACACACGGCGGTTCTCGGGCTCAGGATCAGCCGTCGGGATTTTCAGGTAGCGCTCGCCCAATCCCACAGTCTGCAGGTTTTTCGCCGGGATCAGGTAATAGGTTGAGAGCGTCCGCTTAACGGCTTCGGCACGGGCCTTCGACAGCTTAATGTTGTAGGCATCGGAGCCAACGGCATCGGTGTGGCCTTCGATCAGGAACACCTCGCGCGGATATTTGCGCAAGACTTTTTCCATGACCGAGGCCACCTGGTCGAGGCTGTCCACTTCCTCCTCGCGGACAAAGGCTTCGTTAAAACCGAAATGGATGGTGTCCACTTCGATGCGCCCCACGGAATTGCGGAGCTGGCTGTTGCTGGCAATGTCATTAACGGTAAACCGCTTCTTGAAAACCTTGCGCGGCGGCGCCACGATCACATCTTCGATCTGCTGGTCATCGACTTCCGCTGCAAACACATCCTGTGGCGGGCGGCGGCCAGCGTAGTCCATGTCATCGATGCTGAAGTCTTCCTGCCTGCTGCGCAAATCGGCTTCGCGCATGGCGCGCTCCTCCATCATGCGCTGGCGCAGAATGGCACGGTCGCGGGCCATGGTCTGGCGCCAATAGTCACGCATGCCCGGATCAAAGTCGAGATAGCGCCTGTCGCCCTGCACATCACGATAGGTCTGAATGCGGCGGCGCAATTCCTCCGGTGCCAGGTCTTCAGAACGCCTGCGGTCGCGCAGAATGTCCTGCTGCGGCGTTTCGGCATTAATCACGATGTTGAAATCAAACTTCTTGCGCGGTTTGGTTACACCTGGTTGCTGTGCCTGGGGTTGGGCTTGCTGCTTGGCCTGCGCATCAGCCAAGGCCTTGGCTTCTTCCTTCGCCTTGGCATCGGCCAGGCGGGCACGCAGAACCTCGCGTTCGTCTCGGAGTTTCTTGCGCAAGGCGCGCTCGGTGTCGCCGGAGAGTTCGTTCTCAGCGAGGAGATCACGCATGGCGTCAAGTTTAGTGCGCAATGCGTCATCATTCAAAGAGGCCGCTGGTGTCGCGTCGTTCAAAAACGCCTTGGCCTTTTGTTCAGCAACAGGATCACCAGCATTGCCATCAAGTGCCTGAGTTTGCTTCTTGTCGGTTTGTGCCGGTTCGGGCGCGGGCGGAGCTGTTGTTGCTGCCTCCGTTGTTGGCTTGGCGATGATCGCCGGAGCCGTTTCAGGTTGCTTGGCTGGTGTTGCGGGCTGCGTTTGCGGTTGGGCTTGTGTGTCCCGGGCCATCAGCACGTTGCGTGCCTCGGTGGCCATGGCCTGGAACTTGTCGCGCGCATCGGCAGGCAGGCTTTCCTCCCGGGCAAGGCGCCGTGCCAGCTTCATGCGGGCCATCAGTTCGTCGGCTGACAGGCTGTCTGCGGGACGTGTGTCTGCCATGAGTTGGGTGGCTTCCGGCGACAGCTCAGCTGGCGCGGGGGGTGTCTCGGCCTTCTTTGGTGCTTCTGTCACCGCTGGCGCTTCGGCCGGCTTCTGTGTTTGCGCGGCGGCATTGCGGCTTTCGAGTTCCGCCTTGTCGGCCTGCGCCATGGCTTGCAGCGATGCGCGCGCCTTGTCTGGCAGGCCCTCGATTTTCAACGCCTTCCGGGCCGCTTTGAAACGCTGGCTCAATTCTTCTACTGAGAGGTCAGATGACGGGCGCTTGTCTTTCATCAGGGCCAGCACTTGATCCGGAATGGCATCCGGCTGTTGCGTGGGCTGTTCGGCGGCAGGCTGCTGTGCGGGTTGCTGCTGATCTGCGGCGTCATTGGCCTTCGGCTGTTCTGTCGGTGCCGGTGGCTGGGCTGCCGCCTTGCGGTTATCAAGTTCAGCCTTGTCTGCGTCCGCAAGAGCTTGCAACTGGCCGCGCAAATCTTCCGGGAGGCCTTCCATCTTCATGGCACGGCGAGCTGCTTTCAGGCGGCGGATCAAATCCTCCTCAGACAATTCGGAAGATGCACGCTTGTCATTGATCAGCGCCATCACTTCGTCTGGAACGGCTTGGGCGGCAGGCTGTGCCGACTGATCCACCACCGGTGGCTGCTGCTGGCTCCCGCCGCTCTCAGCCTGCGCAAGTCCGGTGAACAGAGCCAGGCTCAACAAGCTGGCGGCGCCGAATTTGTATTTGAAAGTCATCCCGAATCTCCAAATTTGGTGAGACGCTTATGGCAGGCCAGTTGGGCCAAACTGTGGGGCAACCATGGCAAAGCGGACACAACCCTGAACCGCAGATGAACGACGATTGCGCTTGTCTACAGGCGGCCGGCTTCAATAATCCGCTTGAGGAAGCCCTTGGTGCGCTCTTCCTTCGGATCGCCGAAAATCTGCTCTGGCGGTCCCTCCTCGTGAACGACGCCCTGATGCAGGAAGCACACTTTTGACGCCACTTCACGCGCAAAGCCCATTTCATGGGTGGCGAGCAGCATGGTCATGCCCTGGTTGGCAAGGTCGCGGACGATGTTCAAGACTTCCGACACAAGCTCGGGGTCCAGCGCAGAGGTGATTTCATCGAGCAGCATCAGGCGCGGCTCCATGGCCAATGCGCGGACGATGGCGACGCGTTGCTGCTGTCCGCCAGACAGGCGATCTGGAAAATCCTTGGCCTTGTGATCCATGCCGATGCGCTTCAGCAGCACCATGGCCTTGGCTTCTGCTTCCTGCCGTGACTGCTTCAGCACCTTGGTCGGGGCCAGCGTCACGTTCTCCAGCACCGACATGTGCGGGAACAGGTTATAGCTCTGGAACACAATGCCGACCTGCTGGCGCAGGCGGTTCACATCAACACCGGGGCCCGAAACACGGTCACCTTCAAGGCGGATCTCGCCGCCCTGGATCGGTTCGAGCTGGTTGATGCAGCGCAACAGCGTGGACTTGCCACAACCAGACGGACCGATCAGACACACCACTTGATGTTCTTCGGCGCGGAAATTGATGCCGCGCAACACCTGCACGGGTCCAAAATGCTTTTCAACGTTGATGACTTCGAGGAATGACATGGTGTTAGCCCCCCGCCTTCATGCGTGCGGCATCTCTCTCGACCAGATGGTCCACAAGCCGGGCCTGCGGGATAGTGATCAGCACAAAGAGAATGGCGACCACGGTGACGGCCGAGAGATTGAAAGCATTGGCAGCGATGATCTTTGACTGGTTGAAGGCATCTGTGAGGCCGACCACCTGAACCAATGCAGTGTCTTTCTGCAGGCCGATGAAGTCATTCAGCAATGGCGCCATGATACGGCGCACGGCCTGCGGCACCACGACATAGCGCATGGTCTGCAGATAGCTGAGGCCCAAGGAGCGCGCCGCCGAGATTTGGCTCCAGTGGATGCTTTCAATGCCGGCGCGATAGACTTCCGCAACGTAGGCACCATAGGTCAAGGTGAGAGCAAGAATACACCACCACCAGACGGGAATGCGCAAGGCTGTCTTAATTTCTTGCGGGCTCATGGCCGACATGTCGTAAAACAAGCCGTAAATATGGGGGGCGATCAGGTCTGGAATGCCTGATGTCGGAATGCCGAAGCCGATCAGATATAGCGTCACGATGCCTGGCAAGCCACGGAACACGTCGCAGTAAAAGGTTGCCAGCGCGCGTATCGGTTGGCCCGCCGCACCCGGCATCAAGCGCGCCAGTGCAACGACGAGCCCCCAAATCAACACCAGGATTTCGGCCACCACGAAGACCGTGATGTTCACGGTGAAGAACTTGGAGGCAACCTGCCACCATTTGGCTTGCATCAGCGGCAACAGGAAGAAGGTTCGGCCCACAGCCACGTCATTCATGAAGATGAAGGCGAGGAAACTGACCACCAGCAATACGAACACACCCCAGCCAATGGCTATTTGTGAGTATTCCGTGGCCGCGGCCGTGGCGATGCGCGCATCAACAGCGTTGTTCTGGGCTCGGGCCGCAGCGGCTGTCCGGCCTTGCCGAAGCGCGCGCAGGGCGGGCCAGAAAAGAAGGGTGGAGAGACCTATGATGACGACTGCTATCAAGGCCACGATGCTGACGGGGCCGCCAAGCGATTGGACAGCGCCAGTGATGAGGCGCATGGAACCGATGGTGGCCAATACACAGAAGGCCGAAAAAATCAGCGATCCGTAAATCCACCGATCCGGCGGTCTGGGCAAGTTTGAGGAAGGCGCAGCCATGTGCGTGTCACTCCGGCGCTTGAGATGGGCGCTGAACTTTTAGACGGAAAAAAGAGCCGCCGTTCTAAAACGGCGGCTCCAGCGTATCAGGGCTTCAACATCGGCACAGAGGCCGGGTCCTTGCCCCAGGCCGAGGCAAGATATTTTGTGCCGAGCTTGGCAATGGTGCCGTCGTCAATCATTGCCTTCATGATCTTGTCGATGGTGGCGTTGTTGGCGTTGCCTTTGGGGTAAATTGCACCGTAGGATTCGCCGGTGTCATACTGGCCAATCACCTTGGACTTGCCGCCGGTGGCCACTTCTTCAGCCAGTGTGATCGAGGTGTCGGTGATGGCGGCGTCGATCTGGCCAGCGCGCAGCGCTGCAAACATGCTGCCTTGATCATCATAGACCTGCGGCTCGGAGACGCCCAACTTTTCAGTCGCAAAGTTGGCACCCGTTGTGCCCTGCTGCACGCCAACCTTCGCGGCCTTGATGTTGGCCGGATCAACCGGTGCATCCGCACGCGTCAACACGCCCATGCCCGAATTGAAATAGGGAATGGAGAAATCGTGGACGGCCTTGCGTTCTTCGGTGATGGAAATTTCAGACATGGCAAGATCCCAACCCGAGGTCTGGCCGGAGATCATGGCGTCCCAGCCGAGGTTGACAACTTCCAGCTTGTCGTAACCGGCGCGCCAGGCAATCTCGGCAGCCATGCAATATTCCATGCCGTCCTTGACGGCTTCAGGCGAGTCGCCGTTCCACCAGATGGGCGCCGGCAATGACACACCAACCGTCAACTGCCCCGCCTTGGCCGGATTGGCAATCGGGATTGATCCCTTGGCGCCTGTGACTTCGCAATTGCCGATCATGTCGGCAGCCATGGCGGAAGTGGAAAGTGCTGCAGCGGCAAAAGCTGCGAGTGCGAAACGTCTGGTAACGGCCATCATGAGCGAACCCCCTGTTGTTATTGGCTAACTGGAATTAGAGACAATCTGATGGCCAAATGCAAGCCTTGGAAGGTGAAAATCTCATTGGACGAGGTGTGCCCACAAAAAATGCGGGATTCGTGACGGATTGCCCACGCGACAGACTGACGGCTTGATTTGAGCCCTGCCCTGCCCCATTCAGCCCGGCATGGTCCAAAACCCCATCACCGTTGCAGCGTTTTACAAGTTCGTGCCGCTTGCCAACATCGTCGCGATCCGGGACAACTTATTGCCGCGCCTCAAGGCGCTGGGGGCCAAGGGATCGGTGTTGCTCGCTGAGGAAGGTGTCAATGGAACGGTTGCCGCCAAGACCGAGGTGCTGGCCGATGTTATTGCTGCCATCGAACAGGCGACCGGTTCGGCCCCCCTCGACTACAAGACCTCTCATGCCGAACGTCTCCCGTTCCTGCGACTTAAGGTGAGGTTGAAAAAGGAAATCGTGACCATCGGCCCGGTCAAAGCCAACCCGAATGAAGTGGTTGGCGAATATGTTGACCCGCAAGACTGGAACGCCCTGATCAGTGATCCTGACGTTATTATCGTCGACACGCGCAATGACTATGAATACCGCGTCGGCACGTTCCGCGGGGCAATTGATCCGCATACAGACAGTTTCAGCCAGTTTCCGGGATGGGTGCGCCAGAACCTGCACAACATGAAGGGCAAGAAGATCGCCACGTTCTGCACAGGTGGCATCCGCTGCGAAAAAGCCACGAGCTTCATGCGCATGGAAGGCTTCGAAAAGGTCTATCACCTGAAGGGCGGCATCCTCAAATACCTTGAGGTCATTCCCAAGGAAGAAAGCCTGTGGGATGGCGCTTGCTATGTGTTTGACGAGCGTGTGGCAGTGGGGCATGGCCTAGTGCCGTCCGATTTCACGACGTGCCATGGGTGCCTGATGCCAGTTTCGCCGGAGGAGCGGCTGTCACCGAAATATGAGGAAGGTGTTTGCTGCCCGGCCTGCGCCGACAGCCTGACCGACGTGCAGAAGGCTTCCAACAGGGAGCGGCAGCGGCAGTTTGAACTGGCGCAGAAGCGCGGCACAAAACACCTAGGGCCCGCCTGAGCATTTCATGAGCGCGTCACGAACCACCGGCATCCTGTTTGCGGGCGGCTGCCTTCTGATCCTTGGCGTGATGCCGTTGATGTCCAATGCGCGGCCGGCCGGGTCGGACGGCTTGGCATTCACCATCTGGGTTACATTCTGGCAATTCCTGGCAAGCCTGCCGCTCTTGTTGTGGGAGCAAAGCCGTGCGCGCAAGGCCCAAGTACAGAAGCGACCGCTTGGCCTTCGAGCCATTATGGTAGCGCTGATCACCAGCGGCATGTTCGGCTTGTCGACCTACATGTATGTGATTGCCGCCGAAAAGGCTGGCGCCGTCAACATGATCATCACCTTGCAGGCCTATCCCCTAATTGCTCTCCTGGCAGAGGCGCTGTTTCTCGGCCACCGCAAGTCTGCCGCTGAAATCGGGTTTACTTGCCTTGTGGTGCTGGCTCTCGCCTATCTCGTCACCGGTGGCACATTTGCAGCCGCAAACATCTCAGGCTGGACGTTGTTCACGCTGGTCATCCCCGTGCTGTGGACGCTTGCCCATATGATGCTGAAACCCGTTCTTTCGGCCCTTGCGGTCTCGCCATCCCATGTCACTGCATCACGGCTTTTCCTGTCGGGACTATTCCTGCTGGCCGCGCAAATGATCCTCGTTGGGCCCGGGGCGCTGATTGCCGTCACGTCAGACCCGCAATTCATGGTGACCGCCGCGGGGCTCGGATTTGCCTATTACGTTGAGCTGCTGTTCTGGTTCTATGCGATGCGGCACATTGATGTGTCGCTGGCCAGCTCGATCACGGTGCCGGCGCCTGCCATCACGATGTTGGTTACGGCGCTGTGGCTTGGCCAGCCCGTCCATTTCTATCAGATTGCGGCCATGGTTCTGGCCACACTTGGAATCTATGGGCTGATCCTGTCCGGCCACCGGCGTGAAGTTCGTGAGCGCGGTGTGGCCTGACTAACCTGTCCAACCCAACCCCGCCGCCACGCAGTTCATGGTCATGAGCAAAGGCATGTTCATGGCATCCTTTGCCTTGGATTCCCGCGTTTCGCGCAGCAGCTTCACCTGCCAGCGATTGGCCTGATCCACCATGGGCCGCACGCGGTCAAAGCGGCGGCGGAAGCCCTGGAAGCGTTCGCAGAGCATCTTTGAACCCGAAAGTTCCATCATCACCTTTGTGGTGCGGGCATGTTCATGGCGGATTAGCGCGAAGATGCGCTCGGCATCGGTGCGGGCCGGAACGAGACCGGCATAGAGTTCGGCCACTTTCATGTCGGCGAGGAACAAGGATTTTTCCACTTCGTCGACGGCGAGCCGGAACCCTGGTGACTTCAGGAACATCTGGCGCAGCAGCTTCAGGCCATCGCCGCCGCGCGCCGACAGGAAATCGTCGATGGCATAGCCAAGGCCATACCAGCCCGTGAGCAGATGCCGGTTCTGGCTCCAGGCGAAGACCCAGGGAATGGCACGTAGATCGGAAATGCCTTTTGCGCCAAAGCGACGCGAGGGACGCGAACCGATCTTGAGCAGCGCCAGTTCCTCGACGGGGCTCGCCGATTGAAAATAGCCAAGCAGGCCAGGATCCTCGGCCAGTTTGCGATAGGCTTTGAACGAGAGGCGCGCGATGTCTTCAACGGCTGACTGGTGCTCCGGCACCATGCGCTGTTCGCGGTCATCGGCGGATTTCAACGTGTGCAACAGGACGCTGGCCGTCAAGACTTCAAGGTTGTTTTGCGCGGTGCCACGGTTGGCGAATTTGAGCGATACCACTTCGCCCTGCTCCGTGACTCGCATCAGTCCGCCAATGGATCCCATCTTCGACATCATCTTCATCTGCTTCTGAAAATCTGCGAGACTAAGCTCACCGGAGGTGAGTCGCTTAACTTCATCCTCACTTGGCTTTCCCGCCTCGGTCTGAAGCTCCTCTGCTTTCTCGAAGAGACTTTCCATATCTCCCATTCCAAGAATTCGAGAAATCCAGCGGCTAGGATGAAAGACCTCAAGCGCATCCACTTTTTCACCCATACCCACAAACTGAAGCGGAATATGAAGGGCCTCCCGAATTGAAAACGCAACCCCTCCGCGAGAGTCCCCGTCTGCCTTGGTAAGCACAGCACCTGTAAGTCCAATTTGCTCCGAAAAACCTTCGGCGACTTTTAACCCCTGCTGACCGCTCATGGCATCCACCGCATAAAGAATGACCTGGGGCTTCAGTTCCGATTTCAAAACCTTGAGTTCATCCATCAATTCCTGATCAATGGAAAGTCGGCCAGCAGTATCAATAATTAAAAAGTCGAGACCATAGGTCTGCGCATATTTGAGAGCACCGATGGCACGCTCGAGCGGCTTCTGAGACGGTGAATTAAAATAATCGAGCTTCGCCTCTTTACACATTCGCTCCAGCTGCTCGATCGCCGCCGGCCGTGTCACATCGACACTCACCAAAAGAGGCTTTCGCTTTAATTTTTTCTTGGCGTAAAGGGCAAGCTTCGCCGCCGAAGTCGTCTTCCCGGTACCCTGAAGGCCGACTATCATCGCAATGACGGGTGGTTTTCCGGAAAGATCCAGAAGCGCTTCAGGTCCGAAGACCTCAAGCATCTCCTTGTTCAGAATTCGCAGAAACTGTTGATAAGGTGTGAGACTTTGGGCGACTTCCGATCCAAGCGCGCGCTCCCGAACTTTCTCCAAAAAGCGTGTTACCACCTTAAATTGAACATCGGCCTCGAGAAGGGCGGTTTTGATTTGCTCTAAAGCTTCTTCGATATGCGCGGGCCGAATTTTAGCCTGGCCGCTTAAAAACTTTAGCGTTCGTCCGAGTTGATTTTGAAGAGCATCATCTTCTCATCAAGACAGCCGTGTCCCATGCTGCTGGGCGCATTCCTATTA
>CALMEZ010000044.1 GCA_937864985.1 uncultured Alphaproteobacteria bacterium | reverse complement strand
TTTCAAAGTGTCGACCGTTAGTGCCGTGCCGATTCCAAATTCAGCTACGCTTCTTTCTATTGGTCTGATGGTTTTGGTTTTGACTCAGAAGCGAAGGGCACAATTAAGAGCTTAGCCGAGGTGTGCACTACTGGAGTTTTGCGTTCGAGCTCACACCCGCTTATAAACATCCTCATACCGGATGATGTCATCCTCGCCGAGGTAATCACCGAACTGCACCTCAATGATCTCGACGAGGTCCTGACCGTGGTTTTCGAGGCGATGCTTTGCGCCCAAGGGAATGTCGATCGATTGACCGCGCGTCATGGTGCGGATCGAGGCATCGATTGTCACCGTCGCCGTGCCGTTGACCACCGTCCAGTGCTCGCTGCGGTGCTTGTGGCTTTGCAGGGAAAGGCGGCCACCTGGCGTGACCACCAGCCGCTTCACCTTGAAGCCGGGTTTCTCATCGAGGATATGGAACGAGCCCCAGGGCCGGTTTTCGCTGTACATTATGACTCTCCGTGCTGAAGGGCGGAACAAAGCAATGGCCCGTGCTAGGCCAAGACAATTGACGAAATGCAAACTTCATGTCTATAAGCCCCGCCAACAGCCCTTTGGCGCACTCCGGCACCCCGCTGGCTTGGCCCATGGCAACCACTCAATGATCTGATTTAACAGGATTTTTCATGGCCAATACCTCTTCCGCCAAGAAGGCAACCCGCGTTGCTTCCCGGCGCGCCACCGTCAACAAGAACCGCACGACGATGGTCCGCGGCTACGTGCGCAAGGTGGAGGAAGCCATTTCCTCCGGCAAGAAGGCCGATGCTGAAGCAGCCTTGAAGGCCGCTGCGCCGCAGCTCGCCCGTGGCGCCCAGAAAGGCGTCATGCATAAAAATGCAGCTTCGCGCAAAGTCTCCCGCCTCACGGCCCGCGTCCGCGCCATGAAGGGCTGATCGCATTCAGCTGGAATTTCTCCACTGAACTCGTTTTCGACGCCGCCTGCCACATCAGCAGGCGGCGTTTGCGTTTGCTGAAATCCCCAAAATAGAGCCAAATCAGGTCCGGGGTTTTGTCCGTTCCCTGACAAGTCTGTTAATAAAACTTTAATTAAATCAGCATCTTCGTCCGTTATGCACAGGTTAATCCTCAGAATCTCGGTCTGTTCCAGCCCTGTTTTTTGATCGGAAAGATAATTTTGCAGCGGCTTGACAGCCTTGGCCGACTCGACCAACTGGCAAATTTAGTATTTAAAATCAAAGGCTTATACTTGAATTTTCATAACTTTGTGAAGCTCTCCGGGCGAACTCCAGCTCCTCCGTACACGGAATCGGCCCGAATGCCGTTGCAGCCATTTTCGGCTTCTGGCTAGGGTTTCCTCACAGCGGGGGCCACGGCGGCCCTCACTGGCAGGAACTTCCGCCAACAGGTGTTCGGGCATCGGTCGGCGGGATCGGGAGTAAGATCGGCGTAGTAGCGGCGCGGGGGCGTTTCGCATTTTGTGAGGGTGTTCAGTCCTTTCATCGGGATGTGAAACCTTGCCTGCTGCTTGTCGGGAAGAAGAGAGGCGAATGACGTGACACAATCTGAGCGGCAACCATCACAACATCCCCAGGACGGAACTGGTAATATGTCTCTGTTCAAGGAAAGCTGGGCGCGCTGCCTGCAGCGTCTGCGGTTTGAACTGGGCGATGATCTCTACAACAGCTGGTTTGCCCGCATCGAGTTCGAGGCCTTCGGCAATGGCCAGCTGCACGTCTCAGTGCCCACCCGCTTCCTCAAGAGCTGGATCGACAACCATTATAGCGCCAAGCTGCAGAAGGTGGCGGCTGCTGAGTTTGAGGGCCTGACAGCCGTCACCCTCAAAGTGCGGGGTGCCCAACCCCAGGCCCAGCGCCCGGTCACCGCCGTGCCACGCCTGTCACGGCCTTTCACACCCATGTCAGCCGTGCTGCCGCCAGCCGATGGCCAGGGGGCAGGTTTCGGTGATGGGGCGAAGGCCCTGGCCAAGGGCATGGACACCGACGACAGCCAGACCTTCGCCAATTTCATGGTCGGCCCTGCCAACCAGCTGGCCCATGCCGCCGCCAGCCGTGTCGCCCAGGCCAATGCCGGCCAGGTGTTGAGCTTCAATCCGCTTTACATCCATGCCCAGGCGGGCCTCGGCAAGAGCCATCTGCTCAATGCCATTGCCCACCACATGAAGACCACCAGCAACCCGCGCCGCGTCATGATGCTGACGGCCGAACGTTTCATGTATGGCTTCATCCAGGCCATCCGCGCCCGCGACACGCTGTCTTTCAAGGATCAGTTCCAGAGCGTTGACGTGCTTCTGATTGATGATTTCCAGTTCCTGCAGGGCAAGGCCACGCAGCAGGAATTCTGCCACGCCTTCAATTCACTGGTGGACCAGCGCCGCCAGGTGGTGGTGGCGGCCGACGTGCCGCCGGTGCAGCTTGAAGCCATTGACCAGCGCATGCGCTCACGCCTGATGGGCGGCCTTGTCATTGACATTGAGGCACCTGATGAAACGCTGCGCCGCAAGATCGTCGAATCCCGTTATGCGGTGATGACGGCGCGTGATCCCTCGCAGCAGCTGCAGCCGGAGATTCTGGATCTCATTGCCAACCGCATCACCGGCTCCTGCCGCGAGCTGGAAGGCGCCTTGAACCGCGTCATCGCCTATCAGCAATTCAACAACCAGCCGATCACGCTGGACCTTGCCTCCATGGTGCTGCGCGATGCCCAGGCACAGGGCTCGAATGATCCCGGACGCATCAAGATTGACGACATTCTGAAAATCGTCGGCCGGCACTATAACGTCGCCAAGGCTGACCTGTTGTCGCCGCGCCGGGCCCGTACCGTTGTCGTGCCGCGCCAGGTCGGCATGTATCTCGCCAAGAAGCTGACCACGCGCTCACTCCCGGAAATCGGCCGCCGCTTCGGCGGGCGCGATCATTCCACCGTGCTCCACGCCGTACGCAAAATCGACGAGCAGATCCGGAGCGATGAGAAGCTGGCCAAGGACGTGGCGCTGCTCATCAGGTTGGTGGAGCAGCAGCAATAGAACGCGCCCCGCGGGGGCATCCGAATCCCACCGTCAACCTGCGGTTCACGTGGCCTGCGGGCGGCGGCACATCCACAACGCGCTGAACCAGGCTGGCATTTTCGCCAGCATGTTCCCTTCGAGACGGTCGACACGCGGCTTGAGCGCCAGCGTCGGCTTTTCGACCAGATACCACGACAGGTGGGCAACAGCGAAAGCAAGTACAAGAGCAAGGGCCGCATTGCTGTACCATGCGGCGGCCGGCAAGAGCACAACCAGCATCTGCTGAATCGGATATCCGTAAAGGTACATGCCGTAAGAATAGTCGCCCGAAAACAGGAAACCCGGCTTTCGCGGTTGCGTCACGCCGACATAGGCAGCGGCATAGGCCGCCGGAGCCGGCAACAGCCACTGGGCCGCAGGCACCAGCAGGGCGACACCCATCAGGGCCAGGCTGACCAGAAAATACCAGCCGCTGAGCTTGATGACATCAGCTTGCGCCCGGATCAGAGCGCCAAAGCAAAATGCCAGCAGCAGCATTTTCCCCGTGTGGTCCTTGGCTGGTGACGCCAAGACGACCGCCACAAGCGCCACCTGCATGGCGACGATGGCAACCAGGAAATAATGGCGGCGCAGGGCCAACCCTGTTACAGTCAATAGGCTGAGCAGAATGTAACAGTGAAGTTCATAGGGAATCGTCCACAACTGGCCATTGATGCGCCCCGGCTGCGGGTTGTCGAGAAAAACCCCCGGAAGCTCGTAGTGGATCCAGCCGATCAGATTCAGGAAATAATTGTAGAATGTGCTCGACCCAAAATACTCCTGTAACGGCAGCACTGTGAAAACCGGACCCAGGATGAGGGCACTCAACACGACTTCGCACACCAGTGCCGGGAAAATTCTCAGCACCCGGTAGCCGAGAAAGCTGATCAGCGACGTGCAGCGCATCAGGCTGCCGTACACAAGAAAGCCGCTCAACGCGAAGAACAGCGGCAATATGGGGCCAACCACGAGCTTCCAGACGGGGTGCTGCAAGGCCTGCAGTTGATCCTTGCCGTGGGTAACAGTGTAGCCGTGAAAGATGATGACCCCGGCCGCCAGGACGAGCCTGAGATAATCAAATCCATTTGTCTTGTAGCGGTTGGCCTGAAGTACATCGCCCAATAGCATGTGCGTTCCTGCGATACGGATTGAGGTTCAGAAGCGTAAGGACTTGCACTCCGCGCCGGCCTGCTGAAGCACATAGACAAGACAACTTTTATTTGTAACCGTTTGAAAACTGGACTTCAAGTGTTACGATAGCAGCGGAACGTTGCGGTGAAGTGCAATTTTTCACCCTGCCGTTTGGCCATTTAGGGATTTTGAGATTCTGAACCGGAGGAAACGCACGCCATGGCCACATGCCTGGGAAACCACGCACGTCGTATTGCCGGGCTGTGCTTGCTGCTTCTGCTGGCGGCCTGCGGCGAACCCGCAACCGAGGCTGACCGCAAAGCTTTGATCGGAATCTGGGTTCCGGTTGAAGACATGAAGCCGGGGCTCAATGTCGTGCAGGAGGGCCTTGTTGTCATTCGCGACGATGGCACCTTCAATTTCTACGAACGCAAGGACATGATTGCCCAGCGCAACTGGAAACTAACCAGCAAGACATCGCTGGAACTGGTTTCCGGCAACGGCATCAAGACCGCGTGCAACATCTTGGTTGAAGGCAATACACTGACGATCAACGACGGCGACAAGCGCACCTGCGCCGCTGGTGACCTTGATCCGCTGAAAAAAATGAAGCTGAAGTTTGTGAAGGCTGTCGATATCAAGCTGGGTGGATGAGGCAGCTCTGGCAGGTGGTTGAAACCACCCGAGGCAAGTGGAACTGGCGCTGGTCCGATCTATCCACACATCCTCCCAAACCGCTTGAATTTCAACCTCCAACGAGTCAATGTCTTTCACCCGCTGGCCCCATTTCAGGGGCCAGTTCTTTCTGTCATTTCAGTCAAGTCCAGGCACCCTCATGCGCGTCACCATTGAACGATCAGCCTTTCTTAAGGCCTTGAACCATGTCCAGTCTGTGGTTGAGCGGCGCAACACCATTCCGGTGCTCTCCAACGTGCTGGTGCAGGCCGATGGCGCCCAGGTGAAGCTCACGGCGACCGACCTGGACATCGAGATCGTCGAAACACTATCAGCCGAAACCTCGGTGAAGGGGGCGGCAACCGTGCCCGCCCACATGCTCTATGACATCGTGCGCAAGCTTCCCGATGGGGCACAGTTGGAGCTGGAGCGCGCCACGGATGGTGGCCGCGTCAACATCAAGGCGGGCCGCTCAAAGTTTGCCTTGCAGGCCCTGCCGGCCGAGGATTTCCCGGACCTCTCCTCCGGTGATTTCGGCAACACCTTCCAGATTTCGGCCCAGGCCCTGCGTTTCCTGATTGAGCGCACGCGCTTTGCCATCTCGACCGAAGAAACCCGCTATTACCTCAACGGCATTTACCTGCACCACGCCAAGCAGTCCGACAGCCTGCGCGCTGTCGCCACCGACGGCCACCGCCTGGCCCAGGCGCAAGTGGCGCTGCCATCGGGTGCGGCCAACATGCCGGGTATCATCGTGCCGCGCAAAACCGTGCTTGAGATCGTCAAGCTGCTGGAAGGCGATGAGGGCGATGTTGAGGTGTCGCTGTCCTCCTCCAAGATCCGCTTCCGGGCTGGCAACCTGCTGCTCACCTCAAAGCTGATTGACGGCACCTTCCCGGATTATGAGCGTGTGATCCCCAGAAACAACGACAAGGTGCTGGTGACGGACGCAAAGGATTTTGCTTCCGCCGTTGATCGCGTCTCCACCATCTCCATGGAAAAGAGCAGGGCCGTGAAACTGGCCCTGTCGAAGGACAGGCTTGGCCTTGTCGTCAACAATCCGGATTCAGGTTCAGCCGAAGAAGAGCTGGCCGTCGAGTATGAGCAGGACCCTATCGAGATCGGCTTCAATGCCCGCTACCTGATGGACGTCGCGGGGCAAATCACGGCCGAAACCATCCGCTTCGAGTTCAACGACGCAGGTTCCCCCACCGTGGTGCGCGACCCCAAGGACGACAAGTCGCTCTATGTGCTGATGCCCATGCGGGTGTAATTCAGGGCTTGTGACAAAGAGCCCTCATCCGGCCTTCGGCCACCTTCTCCCATTTGCCTCCGCTGCGCTCTGGCAAACGGGAGAAGGCGCAAACCATGTCGTGCCCTCACCCGTGCGGAGCATGGGAGAGGGTGCCCGACAGGGCGGGTGAGGGCTCTTGGCCACGAGTTTATGAACAAGATGACTTCCCTCCCCTCCCAGCACGTCACCCGCCTGACGCTCACGGATTTCAGGAACTACGCCTCTCTGCGGCTCGACCCAGGCGCGGGCCTGATTGCGCTGGCCGGGGCCAATGGCGCGGGCAAGACCAACCTGCTCGAAGCCATCTCGCTGTTGATGCCGGGCCGGGGCCTGCGCGGCGCGGAATTTCCCTCTCTGTGCCGCCACGGTGGCAAGGGCGGCTGGGCGGTCTCTGCCATTGTGGATGGGCCCTTCGGCGAAACTCAATTGGGCACCGCCTGGAAGGAAAGCGAGGAGCAAGGCCCGAACGCCGCCCGCGCCGTGCTGGTCAATGGCCATCTTGAAAAATCATCAGGCGCGCTGGCAGGCCTCTTGCGCTCGGTCTGGCTGACACCCGCACTCGACCGTCTGTTCAGTGGCGCGGCCTCTGACCGCAGGCGCTACCTCGACCGCATGGTCGCGTTGTTTGACGTGGAGCATGGCGCGCGCGTCAATGCCTTCGAAAAGCTGATGCGCGAACGCAACGCACTTCTCGAATCCGGCAGCCTCGACCGCGCCTGGGCGGCGAGCCTTGAAACGCAAATGGCTGAATTGGGCGTGGCCATTGCCGCCGCCCGCCAGCAGGCACTGGCCAATCTCGGCGCCTACCTGACGCCGGAGAAATTGTCTGGCCCTTTTCCCTGGTCGAAGCTTGCCGTCGAAGGCGAACTCGAAGCACTTGTGGCAAGCCTGCCGGCACTCGCTGCCGAAGACGAATACCGCAAGCTGCTGATGGATGGGCGCGCGGTAGACCGGGCCGCCGGCCGCACCCTGCAGGGCCCCCACCGCAGCGACCTCATCGTGCATCACGGCCCCAAGGACATTCCCGCCAGCGAAGGTTCAACCGGTGAACAGAAGGCCCTACTGATCGGCCTCATCCTCGCCCAGGCCCAGGCCATCCGCGCCGTCACGGGGGCGGCCCCCGTGCTGCTGTTGGATGAGGTTTCAGCCCACCTCGACAAGGCCCGCAGGCAGGCGCTGTTTGCCCTGCTGCAAAGCCTGCAATTGCAGGTCTGGATGACTGGCACCGAGGCCGAACTCTTCGATGGAATTGGCCGCGGAACCGTGGTTTATCAGGTGGAGAACGGGCATCTCTCCGAATCACAAAAGTGAATTTCATCCCATAATGGCCAAAGACCAGAACACCCCTCCATTCCCCCAGGATTATGGCGCGGAATCGATCAAGATCCTGAAAGGCCTTGATGCCGTGCGCAAGCGTCCCGGCATGTATATCGGCGACACCGATGATGGCTCGGGCCTGCATCACATGGTCTATGAGGTGGTGGACAATGCCATTGACGAAGCGCTGGCCGGCCATGCCACACTGGTGACCGTGACACTCAATGCCGATGGCTCGGCCACCATCACCGACAATGGCCGCGGCATTCCCACCGGCATCAAGGACGACGACGATCACGATCCCAAGCGCTCAGCCGCTGAAATCGTCATGACCGAGCTGCATGCCGGCGGCAAGTTTGACCAGAACTCCTACAAGGTGTCCGGCGGCCTGCATGGCGTCGGCGTGTCGGTGGTCAATGCGCTTTCGGTGAAACTCGAACTCACCATCCACCGCGATGGCAACACCCACACCATGAGCTTCACCCATGGTGTGCCCGATGCACCACTGAAGATCGTGGGCCCGTCAGAGGGCAAGCGCGGCACTGAAGTGACCTTCCTGCCGTCAACCGAGACCTTCACCAAGACCGAATTTGATTTCGCCACGCTGGAACATCGCCTGCGTGAATTGGCCTTCCTCAATTCCGGCGTGCGCGTCGTATTGACCGACAAGCGCGGTGTTGAACCCGTTGTTGTGGAGCTGTTCTATGAAGGTGGCATTTCAGCCTTCGTGAAATATCTCGACCGCTCCAAGACACCACTGCTGAAAGAACCGATCATGATCAGCGGTGACCGTGACGGCATCACCGTGGAATGCGCCCTGTGGTGGAACGACAGCTACAATGAAAGTGTCTTCTGCTTCACCAACAACATTCCCCAGCGCGATGGCGGCACGCACCTCGCGGGCTTCCGTGGCGCGCTGACCCGTGTCATCAACAACTATGCCTCCGCCGCCAACAAGAAAGACAAGATCGCCATCACCGGTGATGATGCCCGCGAAGGCATGACCTGCGTGCTCTCGGTCAAGGTGCCGGACCCGAAGTTTTCGTCACAGACCAAGGACAAATTGGTCTCTTCGGAAGTGCGCCCCGTGGTCGAAAGCTACGTCAACGACGCGCTCGGCGCCTGGTTCGAAGAGCAT
>CALMEZ010000043.1 GCA_937864985.1 uncultured Alphaproteobacteria bacterium | reverse complement strand
CGCAAGGGTTGGGGCGTTCGGCACCGCGGCAATCCTCTTCCTTCTGCAGGGCTGGTGCCAAGGGGGCCAACAGCCTGACCCGCCCCTGGCGATCTTCGATACGGCGACAGCCTCGCCCGTTCCGCTCTCGCCAGAGGATGTGGCGTGGTGCGAATGGATGGAGCAATTGCGCGTCGGCTCTGAAGCGGGGCACGGTTTCGATACTTTGCGCGAGACGATTGCTGCGGCAGCAGACTGGGTGCTGGGCCAGCGCTTCATGCCGCCCATCGCCATCCTTGTTCCGATGGTGACGATCTATGCCGGGCTCGGCATGCGCGACAACCAGAACCTCGTTCTTGGCTACGTCGGCATCATCCTCATCTATGCGCTGATGAACTTGCCGATTGCGCTGCTCCTTCTCAAGTCGTTCTTCGACGACGTGCCGCATGACGTCGATCAGGCGGCCATGATCGACGGCGCCACCCGCTGGCAAAGCTTCTCGAAGGTGGTGCTGCCCATGGTGAAGGGCGGTGTCGCCGCCGCCGCCGTGCTCTGCTTCATCTTCGCCTGGACGGAATTCCTGCTGTCGCTCTTCCTGACGACGCAGATCCGCGCCATCCCCGTCAAGATCCAGACCTTCGTCACTTCCACCGGCAACGAGTGGGGCTTCATCACGGCGCTGGGCACAGCCGCCGTCATTCCGAGCTTCATCTTCATCCTGCTGGTGCAACGCCATCTGGTTCGCGGCCTCACTCTTGGATCCCTGAAAGAGTAGGCCTTGAACGAGAACCTGAACTGAACCACTGCTCTAGACTGAATGGGAGGAAATTCATGAGTTTTAGAGATCACGACAAGAAGACCTTCATTGCGGACGCTGCGCGTGACTTCGCAGCCCGCCGCATCTCGAAGCGCGACTTCCTGAAGAAGACCGCGATGGCCGGCGTCGGCTTCTCGGCCTTCAACCTTGCTCTTCTCGGCAACGTCCGCCGCGACCGCGGCCTGACGCTCGGCGAAGAGGCCATGGCGCAGGACGCCGAAGTCAACAAGTGGCTGAAGGACGTCTCGGCCCCCTTCAAGGGCACGAAGATCCGCTACACCTCGGAAGCCACGCCGCCGACCGTCGTGCTCGACAAGCTGAAGGGTGAATTCACCGAAGCGACCGGCATCGAAGTGGAAATCGAAATCGTTCCGCTCGAGCAGGTGCTCGCCAAGGCCACCCAGGACGTGCAGGGCCAGCTCGGTTCCTACGACCTCTACTATCTCGACCAGTCGTGGGTTGCTACTTTCGCCCAGGACACCGTCGACCCGATCGCCTACTACAAGGACAAGCCCGACCTCGCCATGCCCGGCATGGACTGGGACGACTTCTCCAAGCCGCTGGTCGAAGGCCTTGCCATGTATGACGGCCAGTGGGTCGGCATTCCCTTCGACATTCCGATCATGACCACGATGTACCGCAAGGACATCTTGGAAAAGCACAAGATCGCTCCGCCGAACACGCCGGAAGAATTCATGGCCGCGGTGAAGATGATCACGGAAGCCGAAAAGGCCAATGGCATGTTCGGCACCGGCCTGCAGGCCAAGTCCGGCCACTACTCGCTGGAGTGCGACTGGACGCAGGTTGTCTGGAACTCAGGCGGCTCGATCTTCACCAAGGACAAGAAGTTCTCGGGCAATGACGAAGCCGGCATCAAGGGCCTGCAATTCTATCAGGAACTGCTCAAGTACTCGCCGCCAGAATCAACCAACTCGACGTGGGACGGCCAGTGGCAGATGGGCGCTTCGGGCCAGGTTGCGCTCATCAACTCATGGGATGAATTCTTCCCAGGCTGGGATGCTGCCGACTCGAAGGTCAAGGGCCTGTGGGAAGCCAAGCGTCCGATCCGTGGCGCAGCCTACCGTGCCGTGGCTGATGCAGGCTTCGGTGAAATCCCGAACGCCGGCCATCAGGGCGGTTCGATCCTTGGCCTGTCGAAGTACTCGAAGAACGTCGACGCTGCCTGGATCTTCATGCAATGGGCCTGTTCGAAGGACATCATGACACGCTGCACGCTAGGCGGTGGTTTCGCCCCGATGCGCCTGTCGTCCTTTGCTGATCCGCGCGTGAAGGCCAAGGAAGTTGTTGGTCCCGGCACGACGCGCCACTTGCCTGTCGTCAAGGAAATCATCGACAACGACATGGCGTCCGAACCCGACATGCCGCTGTGGGCTGGCTTCTCCAACAACGAAATCCCTGTGAACCTCGGCAAACTGCTAACGGGCCAGGATTTCGGCGGCGACGCCAAGAAGTGCATGGACACGGTTGCCGACGCCATTAACAAGGCCGTGGCAGACGCTGGTCTGTAATCATCACGCTGCGGGGAGACAGGCTCGTCCTGTCTCCCCTTTTTGTCTGCAATTTTCCCGGAATCCATGAAGCCAGATCTCGTCATCGGCATTGATCAATCGACGACCGCCACAAAGGCCATCGCCTTTGACAGGCGCGGACATATTGTTGCCGAAGGCCGCGCCAGTGTTCCGCTGTCCAACCCCCAGATGGGCTGGTTTGAGCAGGAGGTTGCGGACTGGACAGGCTCCGTGGCGGTATCGCTGAAGCAGTTGATGCGCAAGGTTTCGAAAGACCGCATTGCGGCTGTTTCCATTTCCAACCAGCGCGAAAGCTTCGCGCAGTTTGACGCAAAGGGACATGCATTGCGTCCAGGCACGCTGTGGCTGGACGAGCGGGCGCATGTCGAAGTGAAAGAGATTGCCGCCGAAGTGGGCGCCAAGCGCCTGCACGAGATTTCAGGCATACCCGATGATGTCACGCCGTGCCGCACGCGCTGCCGCTGGCTGTCCAAGAATATGCCGAAGGTGTGGAGCAAGACAGCCAAGACAGCTGAGGTGCACGGCGTCGTTGCGCGTTTCCTGACCGGCGAATGGAAAACATCAGTTTCCTCCGCCAGTCCCATGGGTCTTCTGGATGCCAAGACCTATGATTGGTCCGATGTGCTGCTCAAGGCCGCCAGACTGACGCGTGCACAGCTTCCGCAACTCGTGGCTTCGGGGGAGGTCATGGGCGTGGTGACGGAAGCCGCCGCCAAAGTCACGGGCCTGAAAGCGGGCACGCCTGTTGTGGCTGGTGGCGGTGATGGCCAGTGTGCCGGCGCGGGTGCCAACACTTTCCTCAAGGGCCGTGCCTATCTCAATCTCGGCACGGCTGCCGTCTCCGGCAGCTATGGCGAAGCCTATGCGGTTGATCCATCGTTCCGCAGCCTTGTGGCCGTCGGCGAAACAGGTTTCAGCTATGAAACGGCCATTCGTACCGGAACCTATCTCGTGACATGGTTTGTGGATCGGATGTTCCACCAGAACCCGGCGAAAAATCCGAAGATCTTTGCCGAGCTGGAGGCTGAGGCGAAAGCCGTGCCTATCGGGTCGCGCGGGCTTGTCTTGATCCCCTATTTCTCAGGCATCATGACGCCCTATTGGGATGCGGATGGCCGTGGCGTTCTGGCCGGACTTTCGGGCAGTCATACGCGCGCTGACATCTATCGCGCCTTGATGGAAGGCATTGCCCTTGAACAGGCGATGATGACCAACCGGGTGGCGGCGGTGACGACGCCCATCGATCACTTTGCCATTGTCGGCGGTGGCTCCAAATCCGATCTCTGGTGCCAGATTGTGGCGGATGCATCAGGCCGGGATGTGAAGCGGCTTGAAACACCTGAAGCATCGGCGCTGGGCGCTGGTATGGCCGCCGCCAAGGGTGCGGGCTGGTTCAAGACAGTGGCTGCGGCTTCCGCGGCAATGAGCGGCAAGCCCGTCAAGACATTCCGTCCACGGACGAAAGAATCGAAAGCCTATGCCGAACTTCTGTCGATCTATCAGGATCTGTGGCCACAGATGAGCGCCTGGAATGCGCGCATGCAGGAATTCGCCCGGAGGCAGGCATGAGCCGGGCCGCCGCGAAAAAGCCAGAACCGCGCAAGGACTGGAACAGCCTGATCCGCGAGGTGATCTCGGGGGAATGGCGCGATCCGGAGACGGGCAAGCGCTGTGCTGTTCCGTTTGAGACCATCCGCATCGAGGAGACGCTGGATGGCGGCGCGGCGGATCTGGTGGCGCCACTTAACATTGGCCGCAAGCTGGCTGTAGTCAGCGACACCAACACGGTTGAAGCCATGGGCCGCCGCGTGGCAAAGGAGCTTCGCGGCTGGGCTGCTGTTGAGGAAATCGTCGTACCCGGCGACACCCATTGCGATGAACCCACCATCGCCAAGATGCAGGAGCTGACACGGCATTGCGATGCCTGTGTTGCTGTGGGCTCGGGCTCGGTGACAGACACCGTGCGCCATGCCATGTTCAAGGATGGTCGCACGTTTGTGAGCTTTGCCACGGCAGGCTCCATGAATGGCTATGGCGCGGGCACAGCTTCCGTGACACTTGCCAATGGCTACAAAACCTCGCTCAAATCAAATGCACCACGCGGCGTGTTTGTTGATCTCGGTGTCTGTGCGGCAGCACCCCATAAGCTTGCTGCAGCTGGCCTTGGCGACAGCCTGTGCCGCCCGATTGCGCAGGTCGAATGGTGGGCCGCGCACCGCCTGCTCGACACATCCTACGCCAAGACGCCCTTCGATCTGTTCCATGTGGAGAATGATGAGGCGGAGATGATCCGCACCGCGCCAGACCTGAAGCAGCATAGCGTTGAGGCCAATGGCTATCTGTTCCGCGTATTGGTCGAGGCGAGCTTCGGCAACAACATCGTGGGTTCATCACATTCGGGTTCGATGGGCGAACACCAGGTGTCGCACTGGATCGACATGTTTGCCGGAGATGCCCATCCCGGCACAACGCACGGCCAGCAGGTTGGGGTTGCGTCGATCGCGTTGGCCCGCCTGCATAAGATGCTGCTGGAGCTGGACAAACCCCCTCAGATCAAGCCCACACATATTGATGAGCGGGAATTCGTGCAGCGTTATGGCGGTGACATTGGCCGCATGATGTTTGCCGAAGCCAGGAAGAAGGCTTTTGACGCGGCAGGGGCTGCAGCTTTCAACTGGCGGCTTACCGAGGTCTGGCCCGAACTTCGTGTTGAGCTGAAGGCCATGATGATGGAACCGGATGAAATTGCGCGCATCATCCGCGCTGCCGGCGGCCCCACATCAGCAACCGAACTCGGCCTTCCCCGCGACATCTGGCGCAAGGCGATGAAACATGCGCGCGATGTGCGCAACCGCTGGTCTTTCCTTGATCTGGCTGATGATGCCGGATTGCTCGATTCATTCCTCTCCTCAGATCCGCAATAGCAGGATGGCATAAATGGCTTCAGTCAGCTTCCGAAACATCGTTAAGGCCTATGGCAGCACACAAGTCATCCATGGCGTCAACCTCGACATTGATGACGGCTCCTTTGTCGTGCTGCTGGGACCTTCCGGCTGTGGCAAATCCACGCTGTTGCGCATGATTGCCGGCCTCGAAAAGGTGACAGGCGGTGATGTGATGATCGCCGACAAGCGCGTCAACGACGAGCATCCGAAAGACCGCAACATCGCCATGGTGTTCCAGAACTACGCGCTTTATGCCCACATGAATGTTCGCGATAACATGTGCTTCTCGATGACGCTGGCAAAGAAGCCGCAAAGCGAAATTGACGAGAAGGTGAAGTGGGCGGCCAGAATTCTGAACCTAGAGCCTTACTTGGCGCGCTATCCGCGTGAACTGTCGGGCGGCCAGCGCCAGCGTGTGGCCATGGGCCGCGCCATTGTGCGCGACCCGGCGGTGTTCCTGTTTGACGAACCGTTGTCGAACCTCGATGCCAAGCTGCGCGTGCAGATGCGCACCGAGATCAAGGAGCTGCACGAACGCCTGAAGACAACGACCGTCTATGTGACACACGACCAGATCGAAGCCATGACCATGGCCGACAAGATCGTGATCCTGCGCGATGGCGTGATTGAACAGCAGGGTTCGCCGCTCGATGTCTATGATCATCCGGCCAACCTGTTTGTAGCATCTTTCATTGGGTCGCCGGCCATGAACCTGATCAAGGGTAAGGTGTCCAAGGGCAGCGTGGTAACGGCAAGTGGCGACAAGCTGCCTTTGCCCAAGGGTTGTGCCGTGCAGGAAGGCCAGGAGGTTGTCTATGGCATCCGACCGGAACATCTTGAAATCGGCAAGGGCATTGACCTCAAGGTTTCAGTGGTGGAGCCAACCGGACCTGAAATCCATCTTTATGGAGATCTCGGCGAAGATGAAGTGTGTGCCGTGCTGCGCGAACGCATCCCGGCCAAGCGCGGTGACAAGGTTTCGCTCGCACCACGTCTCGACAAAGTGCACGTGTTCGACGCTGCTTCAGGAAAGGTCATTTGATCCGGACCGTCACCATATTGGGGGCCGGGGTCATGGGTTCATCCATGGCCATGCCATTCTGCGACACCGGCAAGGCCGTGCGTCTTGTTGGAACACATCTGGATGAGGCGATCATCAGCAGCATTCGCGGCAATGGGCGGCATCCCAAGCTCAATGTCACCATGCCGGAAAAGATTAAACCCTATAGCCACGGCGAATTTGCCACGGCACTTGGCGAAGATACGGACCTGATCTTGCTGGGTGTGTCCTCAGCGGGTGTGGAATGGGCCATTGAGAAGCTGGTAGGTGCGCTGAAGCGGCCCATCCCAGTTGTGATGATCACCAAGGGCATGAAACCCATGGCAGACACCATGCGGTCCCTGCCTGATCATGTGGCGGAACAATTGAAGCTGCAGCTTGGCTTTGAGGTTCCGGTGGCGGCCATTGGCGGCCCCTGCATTGCAGGTGAGCTTGCGGCGCGGCGCCCGACCGGCACAGTGATCGTATCGCGTGACAAGGCGCTGGCGGAAAGGCTCGCGCAATCCTTTGCCTGCGATTACTACCTGCCGCAACCTTCCACCGACATGATGGGTGTTGAGGTGTGCGCGGCCTTCAAGAATTTCTTTGCGATCACCGTGGGCTGGGCCCATGGCCGCAACGAGGTGATGGCGGAAGCCGAAAACAAGGCGCGCAACAACAATGCTGCTGCCATTTTGTTTGATCAGGCAATCCGAGAAATGATGGTGATTACGGCGTCGCTGGGGGGCGCTGCGGAAAGCGTGTGGGGTATGCCGGGAGCAGGCGATCTTTATGTCACCTGCCAGGCCGGGCGCAATTCGCGGCTTGGTCATGCGCTGGGCCGTGGCCTGACCTATGCAGAGGCCATGGCCGGCCCTCTCAAGGATGAGACTGTTGAGGGTGCGGAGCTTGGCCTTGCGGTTGCAGACTCACTCACCGCCATGGCTGCGTCCGGCGCTGTGAATGCGAAACACTTGCCACTGGCCATGGCGCTGATCCAGACGCTGAAAAATAACCTGCCTTTCGAGCCGCCGTGGCGGCAGTTTCATCTCGGCTAGGTGCTGAATGGACGACACCCTGGACATGCCCCTCGCGCATCAGCCGGTTGTTGATCCGGAAGAGCAATTGGCCACGCGTGCGGCGTGGCTTTATTTTGTGGCGGGCAACACGCAGGCGCAAATCGGCAAGGCGCTGGGCATGACGCGCATTCGCGTCAACCGCCTCTTGGCCCATGCGCGCAAGACGGGGTTGGTGCAAGTCACAGTGTCGGGGCGCTGGGCCGAGGCGGTCGCGCTGGAGGACCGGCTGAAGAAGGAGTTCGGCCTGAAGGACGCCGTGATTGTACCAGCACCGGTTGACAGCAAGCAGCTTCGTTTGGTGATCGGGGCTGCGGCGGGCCATTACCTGTCGCAGCAATTGCGTGATGGCATGTCGGTTGGTGTGGGCTGGGGGCAGACGCTGCGGCTGTCCTTGGGGTCCGTGCCGCACAAGACCTACAAGCGGCTTTCGGTTGTATCGCTGATTGGCGGGTTGACGCGGTCTTCCGTGGTCAATCCGCACGAAACGGCTTCTCACCTCGCGGATATCGTGGCGGGGCAGTGCTATTATTTTGCCGGCCCGGCCTTCACCGACAGTGCCGCAACGCGGACCATCCTGATGAACCAGCCGCTGTTGCGCGAGGTGTTTGACCGCGGCAGCAAGGTCGATCTTGCCTTCCTGTCGGTAGGCGAGGCGTCCAAGGCATCGACCATGGCGCGCATTGGCCTGATCACTGAGCAAGAGGTGAAGGAGTTGCAAGCGGCGGGGGCGGTGGGTGACTTGTGCTCCCACTGGCTGAACGACAAGGGGCAGCTGGTTGACCACAACCTCAATGCGCGGGCCGTGGCGCTGCCGCCGGATCACCTGAGGCATGTGCCGCGCGTCGTGCTGGTGTCTGGCGGGCCTAACAAAGTTGCCATGATCCATGGTGTGCTGCGCTCGAAATATGCCAATATCCTGGTGACCGACGAAAAGACGGCGCGTGATGTCTTGAACTACCGGGTGTCGTGATGGCTGAAGCAGTATTGGGTATTGATGTTGGAACATCCGGTGTACGCATTGCGGCGCGCGGCCGCGATGGTGCGGAACTGGGTTTTGCCACGGCCGTCATCCCCGCGCCGATCACGGAAGGGCGGGCGCTGCAGGACCCTGCCTTATGGTGGGAAGCAATCGGCCAGGCCTTTTCGAAACTGAACCTCAATGGACTCGAGATTCTGGCTCTTGCTGTTGATGGCACCTCAGGCAGCATCCTGCCGGTGGACAGGGATGGGCAACCTCTCGGCCTTGCCTCCATGTACAACGACGTTGCAGAGCCAGAAAGCATTGCGGCCGTCAAAGCCGTTGCCTCGCGGGAAACGGCGGCACTTGGTTCAACATCGCCTTTGGCTCGGGCGATTCCGATACAGAAGGGGGCAGCGCGAATTCTGCATCAGGCGGATTGGCTGCTGGGCAAATTCTGCGGGCGTTTTGATGTGTCGGATGAAAACAATGCCTTGAAGACAGGCTATGATCCTGTGGCGCGCGGCTGGCCGGCCTGGATCGGCACGGCCGGGCTTGATGTGGCGCTGTTGCCGGATGTGAAGCCAGCAGGGAGCCGTGTTGGCACCATCCTGCGCGACGTGGCGCAGGCTTTTGGCTTGCCTCTTGACGTTGCTGTGGTCACCGGCACGACAGATGGCTGTGCGGCCTTTCTGGCGAGTGGTGCATCAGAGCCCGGTGATGGTGTGACGTCGCTTGGCACAACGCTGACGCTGAAGCTGCTTTCGGCGACGCCCGTCTTTGCGCCTGAGTACGGCATCTATAGCCATCGCATTGGCGACCAGTGGCTGGCTGGTGGTGCGTCGAATTCTGGCGGAGTGGTGCTGGGGCAGTATTTCTCGAAAGATGATATTGAGCGGCTGTCGGCCCGGATTGATCCATCCGTTGCCATGGGCCTTGACTACTATCCCCTGCCGAAGCCGGGTGAACGTTTTCCGATCAATGATCCTGCTTATGCTCCACGGCTCACACCGCGTCCGGAGGATGACGCAAAATTCCTGCAAGGCCTGTTTGAAGGCATCGCCAATATTGAGGCGCTGGGCTACCGGCGGCTTGCGGAGCTGGGTGCCTCGCCCCTACGCTCCATCCGTTCGGCCGGCGGTGGCGCGGCCAATGCGGTGTGGACACAGATCCGCTTGAAAGCACTTGGTGTCGAGGCGCTGCCATCAGCAAGTGACCATGCTGCCATGGGCACGGCGCGGCTGGCCTGGCGCGGAATAGGCCATGCGGATTAGAGGACTGAAAGACATCGCCCATCAGTTCGATGCCTTGCTGATTGACCAGTTTGGCGTGATTCATGATGGGCAGAAGCTTTATCCCGGTGCGGCGCGTGTTCTCGCCGAGCTGAAAGCCCTCGGCATCCCCGTTGTGATCATGACCAATTCCGGAAAACGAGCGGCATCCAATGTGGCGCGCATTGTGAAGATGGGCATTCCCCGTGATCAGTTTGTGGATTGCGTGAGTTCCGGTGAAGTGGCGTGGCAAAGCCTGCAGAGTAAGTTGCCGCGCAACACGGCTTATCTCGTCGGCAAGGATGGCGAGGATTATGGATTCGATCCGATCAGGTTTGTTGATGATCCGACACAGGCGGATGTGATGCTGATCCTCGGCTCCAATGCACCAAAGACCAGCCTTGCCGACTATGAGAAGGCATTTCGCGGCATGACCCTGCCCGCCATCTGCTGCAATCCCGACAAGCAAATGCTGACTTCGCAAGGTTTGCAGCCAGCACCGGGTGCCGTTGCAGATGTTTATGCGCGTCTGGGCGGCAGGGTGACATGGATCGGCAAGCCCTACCCAGGAATCTATGAGTTTGCTTTGCAACAGCTCTCTAAAGT
>CALMEZ010000042.1 GCA_937864985.1 uncultured Alphaproteobacteria bacterium | reverse complement strand
GCCGTCCGGCCCGGTGGCGCTGTGCGTGCTGACCCTGCGCGGGCTGGAGTACGCCCACGCCTCGGCGCGGGTGAAGCTCGAGACGGTCGAAGGCGGCGAGGAAAAGCGCGGTGCGCTGGCGGGCCTCCTCAGCTTTGCGACGGGTAACAGCGCCCACCAGCTTCACAAATGGCTCGCCTATGGCCTCATGGCCCTGATTGCCGTGCACGTGGCCGGCGTAGCCTTCGAAACAGTGATGCAACACATGCCACTGGTACGGGGGATGGTCACCGGCAAGTTGCCAATTACGCCCGGCATGCCAGGCTGGGACACGCGGCCCGCCAAACCGCTTGCCGCAGCCTTGGTGATCGGGGCACTGGGCTTTGCACTCACCTATCTTATCGCGCAACTCATCGTCCTGCCCCCGCTCGGTGTTCCACCGAAGGCGGTGAATGCGACCTACGAAACAGAATGCAGCGCCTGTCACATCGCCTTCCCGTCTACCCTTTTGCCAAGGGCTTCCTGGCAAAAATTGATGACCTCGCTTGGCGATCATTTTGGTGAGGACGCCAGCCTGCCTGACACCACAGCCGCAGAGATCTCAGCCTTCCTGCAGGCCAATGCCTCCGAAACATCAGACAGCGAACCAGCCAACCGCCTGCGCAGTGTTTCTTCAGATGCGCCCTTCACCATCACGCAAACGCCGTATTGGCTGATGAAGCATCAGGCTATCGCTGCCGAGACGTTCAAGCGTGCGCCCATCAACTCAAAATCAAACTGCCAGGCCTGCCACCGGGATGCAGCGTCGGGCCGCTTTGACGATGACCAGATTTCCATTCCGCCCCCATCAACGACCCCCTGAAGGAGTACCAGATGTTCCAACCCAAGATCCTGTTTACAGCCGCAGTGTTGTTCGCCGTTGCGGGCACCGCCCAGGCCGACCCGCGCCGCGACGCCATTCTCGCTGACCTCGCTGCAAAGGCTAAAATCGAAAATTCCGCGTTTAATGCCTTTGACGCGAAGGCAGGCAACGCCTTCTTCATGGCAAACCACACCGGCGGCAAACCGGATACACCGTCCTGCACCACTTGCCACACGAAGGATCCGCGAGCATCCGGGCAAACGCGCGTTGGCAAGGCCATCAAGCCGATGGCTGTTTCCGCCAATCCGGACCGTTTCACCGATCAGGCAACAATCGAAAAATGGTTCACGCGCAACTGCAACAGCGTGCTGGGCCGTGACTGCACGGCAGAAGAACGCGGCAACATCATCACATACTTGTCTTCACTCTAGGAGTTCATCATGAAGCATTTCAAAGCTCTTGCCCTGTCTGGCGCCCTGCTGGCTGCAACGTCCACAATCCTCTGGGCGGAAGGCGGCGTCTCGGGTGCCATTGTCAAGGACCCAACGGTTCAGAAAGAATGTTCGGCCTGCCATCTGGCCTTTCCGGCTCAATTTCTGCCGCAACGGTCCTGGCAGGCCATTATGTCGGACCTTCCAAATCACTTCGGAGAAGATGCCAGCCTGCCCGCCGAAACAGTTGCAACAATCCAGGACTACCTTGTCGCCAACGCCGCCGATGCAAATCCCGCCCGGGCTGGCAAAGGCGTAATGCGCGGCATCAAGGACACTGACACGCCACTGCGCATCACCGAGTTGCCTTGGTGGAAACGCGCCCACGGCGAAGTGTCGCCCAAGCGTTTCACCAGCGACAAAATCAAATCCGCATCAAATTGCGCGGCCTGCCACGCCGGCGCGGCCAAGGGCTATTTTGAAGACGACTGAAAATCAGGTCGGCGCGCCAGCATCCCACCAACGCAGCGACATGCAACTGAGGCCGGCGTCAATCTTGGCGATCTCGTCGGTTGCCATGGTTCTGACGTGATAGCCAGCCTTTAGCAGGACGTCTGCGCTGCGCGGATAGGCATTGCTGAGCAGCACCGTGTTATTGATGCGTAGTGCATTGGCAGCGCCTTCTTCGCCCACTGGAACATGCAACACCTTGAGTCCGCCAAATACGCCAGAAGCGGCAAGACGCCGGGTTGAAAACACGGTTTCTTCATCAAGCAGCGAACAATCCGACTTGAAATGCAAGAAACCAGGGGGCGTACGCACCAGCTCGGCAGCTTTGCCCATCTTTGCCAAAATGGCGATGAGCGCCTTGCCGCCGGTCTCATCGGTGCGCGCCGACAATCCGATCATCACACTGCGTGGCGTCACCAGAATGTCTCCGCCATCGGCATAGCCTGGGGCAGGAAGTTCATGCACGGCTGAAAAAATCTTGCGCAAGCTCGGCGCCATTTCAGCGCTTTCACCAAACCGAGACGGCGCACCCGGCCGCAACACGATTGCACCTTCTGTGAAGACGAGCGCCGGATCCTCAACGAAGATGGAATCCGGATAAGCATCCAACGCCGGAAGCACGGTGACGTTCACACCGCATGACTCAAGTGCCGCCACATAGGCCCGATGCTCGGCCAAAACGCCTTCATAAGTCGGATCACCCCTATTGTCGGCGCGCAGCCCGGAGACGACACTGCGCGAAGGTGCGCGCGCAATGGCACGATTGAAATCAAACACACGTGGCATATACGGCCTCAGTCTCCGTCGATCTGCTTGCCCATGATGGCAATGGCCTGCTGATAGACACTCGCTGCATTCCAGCCCTGGATGGCACCAAAATTGGCTTGTCCTGGTTGATAGCCAGCACCGCGCCGCCAGCCATGGCCCACCAGGAAACGCGCTGTGGAGGTCAAGGCTGATTCCTTGCTGGCAAGGCTGCCGCCGCCACCATAGGCCAGAACATTCTTGGGCATGAATTGCGTCTGGCCGATTTCGCCGTGCATAGCACCACGCGTAGAAGCGGAAAGCACCCCGCGGTCGACCAGCTTCAAGGCTGCATAGAGTTGTTCGGTGAAGAAATCGGTGCGGCGGCAGTCATAGGCAAGCGTTGCCACAGCAGAGAGTGTGTTCTGGTTGCCGGTGACGCGGCCAAAGCCGGTCTCCATGCCCCAGATGGCAATGAGCGGGCCAGCCGGCACGCCATATTTCTTTTCAATCGATGCGAACAAGGCCGCATTGGCTGCCTTCATGCGCCGCCCCTGCGAAACAATGGCGGGAGCACCGCGCTTCGCCATGAATGCACCAAGCCCCAGATGGAAAGAATGCTGGTGCCGGTCAGCGTAAATCGTCGCCGTTGCATAGCGCGTGCTCATCAGCGCTGAAATGGCTCTTGCGGAAACGCCATTGGCCTTGGCTTCGGCCGCGAACTGCTTTTTCCAGCTCTCAAAATTGGCACCCGTGGAAGAACACTGCGCCGCCAGTGCAGGTGCTGCCATCAACGCCAAAGAAACCGCAATCCCACCCAAGAGCCGCCGCATGCCGTCCTCCAAATAAAAACCGCCGGACAGCTTTCTGCCATCCGGCGGGTGATTTGTCACGGGGAGGAACGTGACCTTTGTATAGGAGTGTTACTTCATCGTCGGCATGACGAATTCGGCACCTGAGCGGATGCCCGTGGGCCAGCGCGCGGTGACGGTCTTCAGCTTCGTATAGAAGCGGATGCCTTCCGGCCCGTGCATGTGATGATCGCCGAACAGCGAGGCTTTCCAGCCGCCGAACGAATGGAACGCCATCGGCACCGGGATCGGCACATTGATGCCGACCATGCCAACCTGGATCGACTGGGCAAATTCGCGCGCTGCGTCACCGTCACGGGTGAAGATTGCCGTGCCGTTACCATATTCATGGTCATTGACCAGCTTGGCGGCTTCATCATAGTTCTTGGCGCGCACGAAAGAGAGAACGGGTCCGAAGATCTCTTCCTTGTAGATGGTCATGTCAGGCGTCACGTTGTCGAAGATCGAGCCACCGAGGAAATAGCCCTTCTCATAGCCCTGCATCTTGAAGCCGCGGCCATCGACCAGCAGTTTGGCGCCTTCCTTGACGCCGGTATCAATGTAGCCCTTCACCTTGTCATAATGCTGCTTGGTAACGAGTGGGCCCATTTCAGCATCGGCATCCGTTCCGGGGCCGATCTTCAGGGCGCGGACTTTCGGCTCAAGCTTGGCCAGAACCCTTTCAGCCGTGCCTTCACCGACCGTCACAGCAACGGAAATGGCCATGCAGCGTTCACCGGCAGAGCCATAGCCAGCGCCCATCAATGCATCGACGGTCTGGTCAATGTCGGCATCCGGCATGATGATCATGTGGTTCTTGGCACCGCCCAGCGCCTGGCAGCGCTTGCCGTTGGCAGTTGCCGTTGAATAAATGTATTTCGCAATCGGCGTCGAACCGACGAAGGACACGGCTGCAATGCCGGGGTGATTCAAGATGGCATCGACGGCTTCCTTGTCGCCATGAACCACCTGGAACACACCATCGGGAACACCCGCTTCCTGCAGCCACTTGGCAATCAGGATCGAGGCCGAGGGATCACGCTCCGACGGCTTCAGGATAAAGCAGTTGCCGGTGGCCAGCGCCGTGGGGAACATCCACATCGGCACCATGGCCGGGAAATTGAACGGCGTGATGCCGGCAACAACACCCAGCGGCTGGCGCGTCGACCACGAGTCAACCTTGGTGCCGACATTTTCCGTATATTCGCCCTTGAGCAGGCTTGGCGCGGCCGTTGCGAATTCCACAACTTCAGCACCGCGCTGCACTTCGCCCATCGCATCCGACAGCACCTTGCCGTGTTCGGAGGTAATGACTGCCGCCAATTCCTTGGAGCGCGCTTCCAGAATGCCGAGGAACTTGTTCAGGATGCGCGAGCGGCGCAGCGCCGTGGTGGCGGACCAGGCCGGGAATGCCGCACGGGCACCGGCAACGGCCGCGTCCATTTCCGATGGCGTGGCCAGGGTGATTTCGCCGGTCTGTTCGCCTGTGGCCGGATTGAACACGGCACCCTTGCGCGGCCCCTTGCCTGCCACTTCCTTGCCGTTGATCCAGTGATGAATTGCTTTTGCCATGGTTTCCTCCAATGAATGCAGGCTCTATGCGCTTTTGCCAAACGCACAGCAAGATCAAGGATTGCGCTTTCGTTGTGCAAAATTTATAGTTCAGAAATGGACTGGGACAACCTGCGCATCTTTCTGGCGATTGCACGTGCCGGGCAGATTCTGGGGGCTGCAAAAACCCTGGGGCTGAACCATGCCACCGTGGCGCGGCGGCTGGATGCGCTGGAAGAAGAGCTGGGCACCAAACTCTTCGAGCGCCGCACCAATGGGATGATACTCACATCCTATGGCGAAAATATGATGATGCGTGTTGAGCGCATGGAATCCGAACTGCTGCAGGCCGACGCAAGCCTGCCGGCGACGGGGGCCGCCTTGACCGGCATGGTGCGGATCGGCGCACCCGATGGCTTCGGCACATTTCACCTCGCACCCGCTTTGGCGAAACTCGCCAACCAGCACCCGGGCCTGACCATCCAGCTGGTGCCGCTGCCACGCACATTTTCGCTATCACGGCGCGAGGCCGATATTGTTGTGACCATCGAACGCCCCAAGCTTGGCCGCGCCATCGTCAAGAAACTCACCGACTATTCGCTCAGTGTCTACGCGGCGAAATCCTATCAGAATCGCACCGGCAACATCGCCACGCCTGATGACCTGCGCGACAAGCTGTTCATCACCTATGTCGAGGACATCACTTATTCCCGCGCCCTCGACTACACCGCAGACCTGGCCAAGCTCATGCCCCGCCACTATGAGTGCGGCAGCGTCGTGGCCCAGATGGAGGCGGTGCGGGCCGGCGAAGGCATCGGCATCCTGCATGACTATGCCGCCGCGCGTTACCCGGACCTGACGCGCATCCTGCCGGACATGCGCTTCAACCGCACCTACTGGCTGATGAGCCATCCTGACACCCACGAAACCCGCCGCGTGGCCGTGACATACCATGCGATTGTCGAGAGTGTGGCTGGGGCCCGGGCCAGTTTTCTGCGCCCGGTTTGACTTCGCGCATGAACCTTTGCTGGGCCACCTCTGTTGCATTGCGGCATGAGATGGACTATGAAGCGTTCGTTAAAAAGAACAGATTGTCGCATGAACGAAATTCTCACATCCCCGCCAACCTCCTTTGCCATTCCGTCCGGCGTTTTCGCCGAAACCGTGACGGAGGTGCAGCACTATACAGACCGTCTGTTCCGCTTCCGCATCACGCGGCCGCAATCGTTCCGCTTCCGCTCCGGCGAGTTCGTCATGATCGGCCTGCCGAACGCCGAAAAGCCGGTGTTCCGCGCCTATTCGATCGCCAGCCCGTCCTGGGACGAGGAGCTGGAGTTCTTCTCGATCAAGGTGCCGGACGGTCCGCTGACCTCGAAGCTGCAGAAGATCGCGCCGGGCGATACGGTGCTGATGCGCCAGAAGTCGACCGGCACGCTGGTGCTCGACGCG
>CALMEZ010000041.1 GCA_937864985.1 uncultured Alphaproteobacteria bacterium | reverse complement strand
GAAGTGGGCCTGGAGCGATCGTGCGCACGCGCCGTTCGTCGCGCCGGCCCTGAACGCGGCCGCCCTCGTGTCGCTCGCGGCGTACTGGTGGCTGGCGCATCGTCGCTACCGCCGCTACCAGGCCTGGCTGGAAGCGCACAGCGCGCGTCGGGAGGACCTCCGCCTCGGCTGGATCCGCGGCGCGCTGTGGGGCGTGGCGGCGGTGGCCGCGCTGAACCTCGGCTTCAAGGCGGTCGAGGTGCGTCATGGCGCCAAGCGGCCTGGAAGCGGGAACGGCGGACTTGATTTCAGGGGCAACTGTTGGGCGCATGGCGGTGCGAACCTTTCCCATGGTGCGGGTGGAGGGCGAACGGCCCTTGCGGAGATCAAAGACAAAATTGGGATCGCCCAGAACCCGCTTGCCGAAACTGCTGGCATCCAGCTGGTTTCGGCTGAGGTGGGTCTCGATTTCGGCCAAAAAGGCGCGTGCGGCTTCATCCATGATAGGATGTTTCCTATTTCCGATGTCGTGAGATGTCAATTCTCGATTGTTATAGGGAAAATCCTATTGTCAGGTGGTGGCGTCCTTGACTTGACGTGGGCTGGGTGTCCGCTATCCAGCAAAAAGATCTCAGGAGGCCACTTTGAATCTTCGCGCTACAAGTTTGACTGCCATTTTCGCAATGTTGGCCTCAACGGCGGCAATCGCCCAGGTAAAGATGGAGGGCAGCTTCAAAGCCAGCCAATCCTGTCCGGCGGTCGTTTCCATCAAGAAGGGCACCAATCCGGACAATGTTTCCCTTGCGGCTGGGACGGCCTATCGCCTTCTCGGCAAGAACAAGGAAACGGCATCGCACTACTGGATCGAGGTTCCGGGAGCTGAACCCCGGCAGCGCTGGGTCGCCGCAACATGTGGTGCGATTGATGGCGCGCAAGTTGGTACCGCTCCCCCAACAGGGGCGTCGGTCAACTTGCCGGGTGGAACTGTGAAGCCGAAGCCAAATCCCAAAGGCCCGTCCGATGGTGTTCCTTTTTTTATTCTAGCCTTGTCCTGGGAACCTGCCTTCTGCGAAACCATGCATAGCAAGCCGGAATGCCAGACGATGAAGCCGACAGACGTCGCCGCCCAGCGGTTTTCATTGCATGGCCTTTGGCCGCAGCCGCGCCGCAATGTGTTCTGTGGTGTTGACCCGGCAGTAGCTGCTCTTGATGACCAGCATCGCTGGGAAGACTTACCTGAACCGCAGATGACAGCGGAAACGATGGCCGCCCTTTCGAAAGTCATGCCTGGTACACAATCGCTGTTGCAACGGCATGAGTGGATCAAGCATGGCACGTGCTATCCCGGCGGATCGGCAGACACATTCTTCAAGGATCAGGTGCGCCTGGCCAATGCTGTCAATCAATCGGCCGTCGGTGACTTCATGGCTGCCAATGTGGGCAAGACGATTCAGACGACCGACTTGCAGGCAAAGTTTGATGCAGCCTTTGGCGCAGGTGCTGGCGCCCGCGTGCGTGTGGCTTGCGACAAGCAGGGGCGCATCAGCGAAATCACCATCGGCCTGAAAGGCGACATTTCAGCTGGCACCAGCATGGCTGATTTGATTGCGGCGTCTGCGCCCACCGATGCTGGTTGCCCGGCAGGACTTGTCGATCCTGTCAACTGATGCTTGACGCCACGGCGGCGATGCGCCGTGCCGCTTCCGTCATGGTCTTCTCATCGACGGTCAGCGCCACGCGCAAATGGCCCGCTCCACCTTTGCCAAAACTTTCGCCGGGCATGGTGACCACGCCCTGCTCGGCCAGAAGCTTGCGCGCGAAGGCATCGCCGGAGAGGCCCGTCTTGCGCACGTCGACCATCACGAACATGCCGCCTTCCGGAATCGTCGCCTTGACGGATTTGCAGGCTTTCAAGCCTTCCACCAATGCCTTGGCGCGCGAGAGATAGGCATCGCGCATGTGTTTTGTTTCGTTGAATTCTTCGCTCAGCGCGTGTGCCAGGGCGTCACTCAGGAAGGGCTGGCTACCGAATAGAAGTGTTTCTGAAATCGACAGGGTGCGGGCGCAGAACTCTTCCGACGCCGCAATCCAGCCGCACCGGAAACCCGGCACTGCGTGTGATTTCGAGATCGATGACACGACAATGGTGCGTTCTTCCATGTCCTTGTCATAGAAGGGCGAGGCAAAGACATGGTTGCCGTGGATTTGTGTGGCATAGACTTCGTCAGAGACAATCCAAAGGTCATGCTTCTTCGCCAAAGCTGAAATGGCGGCAATTTCTTCGGGGGTGAACACCGCTCCCGTGGGGTTGGAGGGAGAGTTCAACAGAATGGCACGGGTGCGTGGCGTAATGGCCTTTTCCATGGCCTTGAGATCAGGGTGGAAGCCACGATCTGGATCAAGCAGCACGGGCACAGGCACGCCTCCGGGGGCTGTCACCACGGCTTCGTAAGTTGCATAATAGGGATCAAGCAGGATCACTTCATCGCCTGAATCGAGAATGGCGAGGAAGGCCACGGCAAGTGCGGTTTGCGTGCCGGGCAAGAACAGGAACTGCATGGGGCAAATGGTGCGGCCCGTTCGCTTGGAATAGAACTTTGCAAGGGCCTCCAGCAGCACATCTTCGCCGCGACCGCCAGAATAACGCAGGCGGCCCGGCCGAATGTTCTTGCGGGCCGTTTCAAGAACCGCTTCAGGCGGTGGCAGGTCAGGCTCGCCGATCGAAAGGAAGATCACTTTCTCACCACGCGCGGCGCGCTGGCGGCCCTCAAAATGCACAGCCCATTTTTCAGAGCCAAGCTTCGACAGACGTTCGGAAATGGATGCGTATCTCATGGTCACCAATCTTCTGGATTGGCAGCCTGATAGCCCGTCTAAAACCGGCGGGAAATGCCTATTCTTGCACTTTTTCGAGGGCCAGCCTGTTCAGAGACACATAGTCGGTCTTGCCGGTGCCGAGAACGGGCATTTCTGCAACAGAAACGATGGTTTTTGGGATCATCAGCTCCGATGAGCCAAGTTCCTTCAGTCCTGCCGCAATGAATTTGCGGTCAGGCTTGTCCAGCGTTGTGAACATCACAAGCTGTTCACCCTTCTTGGCGTCAGGGATTGCCACGACGGCACTTGCAACATCCGGCAGGACCTTCTGCAGTTTCATTTCAATTGATGTGAGTGACACCATTTCCCCTGCGATCTTGGCAAAGCGCTTGGCGCGGCCGAGGATGGTGACAAATTTCCATTCGTCCACGGTCACAATGTCGCCTGTGTCATACCAGCCATCCATGGGGCGTTCGAGAACACCGGGATTGTCGGCACGCAAGTAGCCGAGCATCACATTGGGCCCCTTGATCATCAGGCGGCCGCCATCGGCAATGCCTTCAACCGGCTCGAGCTTGTATTCCATGCCATCGAAAATGCGCCCCACTGTGCCAATGCGGCTGTGCAGGAATGTGTTGGCCGCGATGACAGGCGAACATTCTGTCGCGCCATAACCTTCAATGATACGCATGCCATATTTATCGGCCCAGAGTTGACGCGTCTCAGGCTTGACGCGTTCCGCACCGCCCACCAGCAGGCGCACACTCTGGAAATCATAGGGATGGGCATTCTTGGCATAACCTGTGAGGAACGTGTCAGTCGAGAACAGCACGGTTGCGCCGGTCTGATACACCAGCTCCGGCACAACCTTGTAATGCAGCGGTGACGGATACAGGAAGGCCCGCATGCCATGCAGCGAAGAAAGCACAAGGCTCAGGAAGCCAAAGGCATGGAAGATGGGAAGGGCGGTGAAGAAGATGTCCTTCGGGTTCAGGGCAATGCGCGTCATCACCTGGGCGCAATTCGAGACGAGATTGCGATGGGACAGTACAACGCCTTTGGGCACACCTTCTGAGCCTGACGTGAACAGAATCACCGCCGGGTCATGCGGATTGGTCGATGCGCCATTGTGGATGAGGGCCGAGCGCACGAAGAACCGTGAGACCAGACCACGAAGCTTGTCAACGCCAGTGATCGTCGTGCGCACGTCCTCAAGATAGATGATGCGGCAATTCTGGCTGAGGAGCTTTACGTCCTCTTCCATTTCACCCGCTTCAATGAATTTGCGCGAGGTGACAATGGTGCTTACCTGTGCCGCCGTGCAGGCGGCCGACATGTTGACGGCACCTGTTGAGAAATTGAGCATGGCTGGCACACGGCCAAAGGCGTGCAGACCGAAGACAGCCGCAACCGGGCCATTTGCATTTGGAAGAAGGAGGCCGACATTTTTCTGATTTTGCGTCAACGTCGCCAATTTGCGGCCAAGGATAAGGCTGCCGAGGATCAGCCGGTCATAGGTCATGGGCTGGCGCTGGATATCCTCAAATACAGGTTTTTTCCCACCAAAGGCCTTGCGGGCATCCAACAGGCCCTGCCACAAGGTCTTGTCGATGTGGGAAGATTTGAACATCATGTCGGCCATGACGTCATAGAGTTTCTCGGCCTGATAATGACGCAGGGCCGCACCCTTCAGTTCCTTGGGCGCTTCCATGCGGATCGCGGGCAGGAAGGTAAGGGTAATGCGTGGAAACAGCTTGGCCGGAAACAGGCTGCCAAGGCGCGAGAAACGTGAATGCTGGGTGCCATCAATGCGCACAGGCACAATCTTGGCATCAGCCATCATGGCAACAGCAGCCGGGCCTTCATAAACCTTCATCAGGCCGCCGGTGGTGGTCAGACGCCCTTCCGGGAAAATCACCACGCGGTTGCCCTTTTTCAATTTGTCGACAAGGGTGCGCAGCGCCATGGCATTGCCAGGATCGATCGGGCACAGATCGTAGAGTGCGAAGGCAGGCTTCATCCACCAGCTGTTGGTGAAGCCAGACCAAACGGCAAAGGCGGCGCGGTCCGGCAGGAAGGCCGACAAGACGGGTGCATCCAGGAATGAGGTGTGGTTGGCAACGATCAGCGCCTTGCGGCCGGCCGCCGTGAGATTATCCATTCCACGGATTTCAATGCGATAGATCACCCGGAAAATGGTGCGCACGACCGAGGCCAGCATGTCGTGTGGCAAAAGACGGATGATATAGATCGCCGCCAGAAGGTTGGCGAGGCCGAGGCAGAGGAAGAGACCCTTGGCTGTGAGACCTGCCTTCAACAGGAAACCCGACGCAACCGTGGCGATAATCATGAAAATGGCATTCATGATGTTGTTGGCGCCGATCATCCGTGCCCGCAGATAGTAAGGTGTGCGTGCCTGCATCAGTGCGAACAGCGGCACGACATAGAGGCCGGACAGGAAGGCAACGGCGAAAAGGTCAAACAGGACACGCAGGCCGGCGAAGTGACTCAATATCGCCAGGAGCCGTTGCATGATCTCGTTGAACGTCGATGGCATTGCGCCTGCAAAAATCGGCTGGGCGCTGCGGGCCGCAAAATAGAGGTCGATCATGAACACGCTCATCAGAAGCGCTGCGACCGGAACATATTTGACGGTGATTACACCCTTCAGAAGCTTGTTGCAGAAAATCGATCCGGCAGCGATGCCGATGGAAAACAGCGCGAAAATGACTGTTGCGACGGCTTCCGGGCTGTTGAGACTATCGAACGTGAAAAGAGGGATTTGCGTGACGAAGACGACGCCCAGCAGCCAGAACCAGGAGATTCCGAGAATCGCCTGAAACACCTCACTGCGCTGTGCGGCCTGTTTCAGGACGAAGAGGGTTTCTGAAAAAATATTCCAGTTCAATTTCAAGTCGGGCTGCACCGATGGCGCATCGGGAATTTGGCGGGCTGTCCAGTAAGAGAATATTGCAAGTCCGATCATCACAGCACTGACAAGGTGGTGGCCGCCTGCCTGGTTGATGGCCAGCGTGCCGAAGATGGTGCCGAGCAGCACGGCGACGAATGTTGCCATTTCAACCATGCCGTTGCCGCCGAGCAATTCTTCCTTGGTCAAGTGCTGCGGCAATACGGAATATTTGATGGGCCCGAAGAAGGCGGCCTGTGTACCCGCCAGGAAAATGCAGAATTGCTGCAGGGGAACATTGGTGGTGAACAGCGACAAGACCGAGATCGCCACGATGCCAATCTCGATGAATTTCACTCTCCGCGCCACCAGCGCCTTGTCGAACTTGTCGGAGAGCTGGCCCGCAAAGGCAGAGAAAAGGAAATAGGGCAGGATGAACAGGGCTGCCGAAATCGTGTTGAGGACACCGCCTTGTTCCTTGCCATAAGTCGTCAGCAACAGGATCGACAATGAAAAGCGATAGACATTGTCATTGAAGGCGCTGATGGCTTGCGTCACGAACAGCGGCAGGAAGCGGCGCGTCTTGAGCAGGGCAAACTGGCTGGTGCCGGAAGCATTCATGGGCGGGGCCTTAATGATTAACGAAAAATGACATCTCCCGGCCTAGCTAGCAAGGAATTGCCGAATAAAGCCTAAAGTTTCCCCATGATTTTCGGCCAAATTGCGGGTTCCTGCGTTTGCAAGTTGCCGCCGGCGTCCGGCATCGGTGGAGAAGCCCACAAAATGCACATTGTTCTCGCGCCCGGCGATTACGTCGTTGATGTTGTCGCCAACATAGACAATGCGCTGGGCTGGCAGCCCGGTGGAAGCGATGGCGCGGGCCAAAATCTGGTGTTTGTGGCCGCCGCCATCAGCACCAAAAGCATGATTCTGCACCATGGGCCAAAGCTGCACCGTTTCCAGCCGCAGCCGTGCCGCTTCACGCAAGTTGGCTGTGGCGATGCCTGTCGCCGCGAAATCAGATACCGCGCCCAGCAGGCTCGCCGCTCCCTTAATTGGCATAGTTGTAAGGCTGCCAGATGCAAGCGCACCGTCCAGCAGCCCGACATAGTGTTCAATCACCTCGGCCTTGGTTGCTGGCGCAAGCCCGTTGCGCTCCAGAATTTCCGCAATGATGTCGTCATCATTGCGGATGCGGTAGGAATTCCAGTCGCGCGACAGGTCTTGTGTCGGGACGAAGCGGCTCAAGGCTTCGAAGAAGATTTCCTCCTCGGGCCGCGTCAATTCCAGCAATACGCCATCGACATCAAAGATGACGGCGCAGTCTTTCACGCGAGATCAGCCCTGCACCATGGCTTGCGTCATTTCGATGATGGTTGGCCCTTTGGCCTTCAAGGCCCCTGTGATCGCCGTCGCCAAGGCTTTCAGGTTGGCGGGCCGTTCGGCGCCCGCGCCATAGGCCTTGGCCAGCATCATGAAATCCGGGTTTTTCAGCGTCACGGCATTGGGCTGAATGCCACTCTCCACCATGTTGTCGCGGATCTGGCCGAGAGCATTGTTGTTCCACAGCAGGATGGGCAGCGGCAATTCGTGTTCAACGGCCGTTCCCAATTCATTTGCCGTGTACTGGAAGCCATAATCACCCGCCAGTGCCACAACAGGCGTTGTGCCAACACCAAACTTCGCGCCGATGGCGGCGGGCAGAGCGAAGCCCAGCGTGCCGAAGCCAACAGGGTGGATCCAGGTGCGCGGCTTGCTGACGGGGAAGATCACGTTGGCAGCATAGGCAATCTGCGTCATGTCGGAGGCGATCACGGTTTCCTCCGGCAGGCTGTCGCGGATCACGCGCAGAACTTTTGTGAGCATGACGCGCAACTCGTCGTCGTCGCCTGTGGCCGGTGCAGGAGATGCCTTGGCCGAGCCTGATTTCAAAGCGGCGTCGATGGCAGACAGCGCTGCTTTCGCATCGGAGAGAATCGCCAGCTTGGCAGCGTGCGGGCGGGCCAGCGATGATGGGTCGATATCGATCCGGATTACATTGCCGTCGAGGCGGAATTCGCTGGTCCACAGATCCGTTTCGGACAGTTCCGTGCCCACTGCCAACACGCAGTCGGAAGCGGCGAGGCGATTCTGGACGTCGGACGATGCTAGGCAATAGCCCCAACACAGCGGATGGCCTGCCGGAACGGCACCCTTGCCAGCCGTCGTGGTGATGATGGGGCTAGCAAGCTTCTCTGCGATGGATAGGGCAGAGGCACCCGCCGCCAATGCGCCACCGCCGAGAACCATCATGGGGCGCTTGGCACCCTTAAGCAGATTCACAGCCTCGGCAATTTCCTGTGGCGATGCCAAAGGCAGCTTGCCAGCTGGCTTGGCCTTCCATCCCGGCCCGGCGGGATCCGAGAACAGGTCGAGCGGAATCTCAAGATAGGCGGGCCGCGGGCGGGCACTCGCGAAATGCGAGAAGGCGCGGGCCAAGCCATCCTGCACGTCAAATGGCGTGTAGGCGCGCATGGCCAGTGACGTCACGGATTTTGCCGCATCGTGCTGGCTGATCATTTCGTGCAGGCGGCCACGGCCTTGGGCGCTGTCCTTGATGTCGAGGGCCGATGACACGACAAGCACATTGCTGGAATCGCTCCAGGCCTGGCCCATGGGTGTCAGGATGTTGAGAAGGCCGGGGCCTGTGATGGTGAAACACACGCCGGGCTTTCCGGTGGCGCGGGCATAGCCATCGGCCATGAAGCCTGCGCCCTGTTCGTGGCGGGGCAGGATGTGTTTGATCTTGGCGCGCGGCAGGGCGCGATACATTTCAACGTTGTGCACGCCCGGAATGCCGAACACCGTGTCCACGCCATAGGCCTCAAGCAGGCCCACCAGGGCTTCGCCAACTGTCAGTTCACTCATGCTGAAAACCTCTGGGGTGACAGGGCCTTGGGATCAAGCCCGAAATCGAGAATGCGTTGCGGAATGGCTTCACCCAGCAACAAGGCTGCGGCGGTTTCTGACAGGGCCGGGCTGGTCTGGATGCCATATCCACCCTGGCCCACCAGCCAGAAGAAACCTTCCTGCTTCGGATCATAACCAGCGACGGCCACTTTGTCCGACACGAAGCTGCGCAAGCCGCCCCAGGTGTGTTCAACACGTTCCACTTCGATTGTCGTGGCATTCATCATGCGCTCAATGCCTTCCGCAATGGCCATGTCATCGGCATAGGCATCATGGGGTTCAACAGGTGTGGCATCAGCGGAGGAGACGAGAAGCTTGCCGCTCTGCGGTTTTGAATACCAGGTCTCGCCAACATCGGTGACCATCGGCCAGCCATCACTGGCCATGCCATCAGGTGGTGGTACGACGGCGATGGAGCGGCGCTTGGGCACGAGGTCCAGCGCCTTTGCACCGGCCATTTGCCCCACTATATCGCCCCAGGCTCCAGCCGCGTTGACCACGGTCGTTGCGCTGATCTTGCGCCCGGGCAGCGTCACGACCCACGCATTGCCCTTGCGCTCCAGAGCCTGAACAGGGCTCGACAAGGCAACGGTGCCTCCACCAGCCTTGAACATTTTCATGAAGCCGCGATGGATGAGGTCGACGTCGAGGTCACCCGTGCCATGGTCGCGGAAAATGCGCTGGGCATAGCCTTCGCGCAGAATGGGAAAAATTTGCCGGGCTTCCGCCTCGTTGATTTCCGAAAGCCCCGCACTCTCGCGCAGCAGGCGCGCCGTGTGTGCTTCTTGACCTTCAGCTTCGAAGAACAGCGAGCCGCGCGGCGTGAACAGGGGCGCCTCAGTGAACCCTTGCGGCGGTGATTTGAAGAAATCTCCGCCAGCACGGGTCAGCGCCAGCATGGCTGGCGTGCCATAATTTGGTTCGTAAGCCGAGGCCGAGCGGCCCGTGGTGTGGTAGGCGGGACGCTCCTCCATTTCCAGAAGAATGGTCTTGCGCTTGCCCGCAATGCGGCCGGCCAGCGATGCGCCGGCGATGCCGGCTCCGATGATAGCGACGTCAAAGTGATCCATGCTCTGACGATAACCCATGGCCCAAATCATTGCCAGTTTCTGGCGCGGCACTTTATGGTACCAGTTGACCAGCCAATTCACCCGCGAGGACATCATGCCCAATACGCCCCCGTTCAACCAGCCGGTTTCCGGTCTTGTCACACCCCGCTTTGGCGGCATTGCCACCTTCTTCCGGCTGCCCCATGTGGCTTTGGAGGACGCGAAGAACCTTGATATCGGTGTTGTGGGTGTTCCCTGGGATGGCGGCACGACGAACCGCCCCGGCCCCCGCCATGCGCCGCGCCAGATGCGCGACCAATCCTCGATGGTGCGCCGCATGCACCAGACCACCCATGTGGTTCCCTATGATCTTGCCAATTTGGCTGATCTTGGTGATTGCCCGGTCAACCCTGCCAATGTCGATGACGCGCTGAAGCGGGTGGAAGGTCATTTCCGCAAGATCATCGACAAGGGGATCAGGCCGTTGTCGGCCGGAGGCGACCATTTATGTTCACTGCCGATCCTGCGGGCCATCGGTGCCAAGAAGCCGGTTGGCATGATTCACTTTGACGCCCACACCGACCTCTATGACGGTTATTTCGGCGGCTTCAAATATACGCACGGCACGCCCTTCCGCCGCGCCATCGAAGAAGGTGTTCTTGATCCCAAGCGCGTGATCCAGATCGGGTTGCGCGGTTCGATGTACGATCTTGATGACTTTGAATGGGGCGAGAAGATGGGCGTGCGCCTGGTGCGCATCGAGGAGGCGATGGAGAAAGGCCCCAAGGCGATCATGGCTGAGGCCCGCAAGATCGTTGGTGATGGCGAAACCTACGTGAGCTTCGACATCGACATGTTGGATCCGGTCTATGCGCCGGGAACAGGCACACCGGAGGTGGGCGGCTTCACCACCTTCCAAGCCCAGCAGATGCTGCGTGAATTGCGCGGCCTCAACATTGTTGGCGCTGACGTGGTGGAAGTGTCGCCACCCTTCGATCCATCGGGCATGACGGCCTATGCCGGCGCTGTGATGATGTTCGAAATCCTCTGCTCCATGGCAGAAGCGGTGGCCAAGCGCCGCTAATGGATTCGGGATTGGGCGCGGGCCAATTGTTCGGCAACGCGCTTTCTCGGCACGCCGGCCAGGTCAGCCATGCGGTAGACGAGCTGCTCTTCGTTGGCATGGAGATCGCGGTCAACGATGGCGACTTCCCAGAGATGGCCGATGAAAGCCGAAAGGTCTTCCGGTCCTAGAAGCTCTGGCAACGCCTTGGCCAAGGTTTCTGTGATTTGCGGCGGCTGCGGCTTTGAGCAAGCCAGGCTGAGAATGTCTTCAGCCATGGTTGTCGGGCAATTCAGCCGCGTGGTGACGATCTGTTGAAGACGTCCCACTTCGACATGTTTGATCTTGAGGTCCACAGGCACTACGGCCGCCAAGGCCACACCCAGCACATATTTGCGCTGGCCAGCCGTCAACTTGGCAAAGCCACCGGGTTTGGCCAGTATCTCGACGATACTTTCGAGATTGTTCACAGCTGTTAACCTAACAGCCATTGGCGTGATCACAGGATCACTGGATTTTTGCTTCTTCAATTGTCACTTCCCCGGTTCTTGTCTGACAGAACACTGGCGGTTTAACAGAGGGTTAAACCCGGTTCTGTGCATCCCATTCATGGGCGAATATTCTTTGTTTTGGTGATTGGCCCATGGCTGGGCTTATAAGCAATTTCCGATGAAGAATCATAGCCTGCTGCTGTTGAGATTTTTGACGCTTTTGTGTGGCATTGCCCTGTCGTTGGCATTGCCTCCTCTGGATTTGTGGTTTCTTGCCCCACTGGCTTTTTCAGGACTTCTCTTTCTCCTCAAGTCCCCCCGAATTGCGGGTGGACGTTCCTGGTTTGCGACGGGACTGATTTTTGGTTTTGGCTATTTTGTGGCCGCCTTGCATTGGATTGCTTTTGCGTTTTTTGTCGATGCAAAGCACGATCTCTGGATGATGCCATTGGCGGTGGGTGGGCTCGCCCTGTTTTTGGCGTGTTACTGGGGCCTCGCGATGTTTGCCGCTTGGCATGCGCAGCGCCTCAATGTTCCTCTGATGGTGTCTCTGCCCGTGTTGTTGTCACTTGCAGAATGGTTACGCGGCCATTTGTTCACCGGCTTTCCTTGGGCGGCGCCCGGCATGATGACAGATGCCATGGGCGGTGTGGCGCAGCTGCTGAGCGTCATGGGAGTGTACGGCGTTTCGTTTTGCGTTGTGCTGTGGTCGGTGCTGCCGTGGGCATTCTGGCGCGCATGGCATGATGAGAGACGTTCGATCTGGCGGCTTGCCGCAGTGGCGCTCAGCCTGCCCATTGCATGGCTCTGGGGGGAATGGCGACTTGCACAATCTCCAACGACATTCGCCGATAACGTTTCTGTGCGTCTTGTCCAACCCAACATTAGCCAGAGTGACAAATGGCGCGAGGACAACAAACTCAAGATTTACGATCAGCTGCTGGCGCTGAGTGCTTCCAATGCTTCGCAGTCACCAAACGTGATCGTGTGGCCCGAATCATCCGTGGCATTCCTGCTTGATGAAAGCCCCGTAGGCCTGGCACGAATTGGAGACATGTTGGGCCCAGATCGCATGCTGGTCGCCGGTGCCATCCGCCGTGAAAAATCCGGCAGTGTCATGGATAGGTATTTTACAAGCGTACTTGCCATCAACGGCCAGGGAGAGGTGACCGGCCATTATGACAAGTGGCGGCTGGTGCCCGGTGGCGAATTCCTGCCGCTAGCGTGGCTTCTGGAACCTTTGGGCTTCACGCGCATTGCCAACCTGCCAGAAAGCTTTCACGCGGGTGCTGGTCCGCATTCGCTTGATCTTGGAAAGGCAGGATTGGCCGGTCCGCTTGTGTGTTATGAAGTCATTTTTCCCGAAAACATCACGGATTCGCAGCAACGGCCGCATTGGCTGGTCAATGTCACAAATGATGGCTGGTTTGGAAACTCCGTCGGGCCTTATCAGCACCTTGCGCAGGCCCGTATGCGGGCCATTGAACAAGGCCTGCCATTGGTAAGAGCCGCAAATACAGGTGTTTCAGCAGTCATTGATCCAAATGGTCGCATTGTTGCAGCGACACGGCTCGGTGAGGAAGCGGTGCTCGACTCCAGATTGCCGAATGCGCGAGATGAGACCATCTTTGCACGTTTCGGTAATTGGTCATGGTTGTCGGCAATGTTGGTAGTTATGCTTTTGTTAGGACAAAAGCCGAAGAAATTCTTCAAGGTTTAAAATTTTTGTTTGCGCGGCAACCTTCCGTGCATTAAACGATTTAGCAGCAGCAAGGAAAATGATCAGTCCTCGCCATTGTCCGGGGGGACAGGGCTGATCCACTGGTGCCAGGCTGGGGGCAACAGTCTGAGGATAAAATGGCAAGAAGAGACCCGAATTACATCGACGTAAACGTCGGCGCGCGCATCCGGATGCGGCGTCAAATGATCAACATGAGCCAGGAACGCTTGGGTGAGCTCCTTGGCATAACGTTCCAACAGGTGCAGAAATACGAAAAGGGCGCCAATCGCATCAGCGCCAGCCGTCTGTTCTACACCGCGAAGACGCTTGGTGTTCCGATCCAGTTCTTCTTTGAAGGGCTGCCGGGCGGCGAAAGCGATTCCGTCATGCGCGAAACCGCACCCACGGATGATTTCACCTCAGCACTCATGAATGTGGAAGGCGTGCAGCTGGCCAAGGCCTTCAGCGCTGCCGATTCAACATCGAAGCGCAAGCTGATCGTCGGGCTGGCCCGGCTGATTGCTGAAAGCGGCGAATAGCAGACATTAGATTTTCTTGGGTGCAAGAGCCGGATGGGCGACCATTCGGCTCTTGACCATTGTGGCGCGTGCTGGCAATGGAGGCGCAAATTCGCATAAAGAAAGCTTTATGTGCTTTTGATGCCGACCTCTGCAAGGGAAAGACCGACCATGGCCCGCAAGAATTATCTTTTTACAAGTGAATCTGTTTCTGAAGGCCACCCCGACAAGGTGTGCGACCGCATTTCCGATGAAGTGGTGGATCTGATTTTCCGCGAAGCGCTTGCCGAAGGCATGGACCCCTGGGCGGTGCGCGTGGCTTGCGAAACGCTGGCCACCACCAATCGCGTTGTCATCGCCGGTGAAGTGCGCGGGCCAAAGTCAGTGACCCACGCCAAGATCGAAGATGCGGCACGCAAGGCCATCAAGGCCATCGGCTATGAACAGTCGGGTTTCCACTGGCGCGATGCCAAGATCGAAGTGCTGTTGCACGAACAGTCGGCTGACATTGCCGTTGGTGTCGACTCTGCCGCGCACAAGGATGAAGGGGCCGGCGACCAGGGCATCATGTTCGGTTACGCCTGCGATGAAACACCAGACCTGATGCCAGCGCCGCTGTATTATTCGCAGCGCATCCTGCAGCTTCTGGCCGAAGCCCGCCATGGCGGCGAAAAGCGCCTGGGCCCAGACTCCAAGAGCCAGGTCACAGTGCAATACAAGAACGGCAAGCCGGTTGGTGCCACGCAGATCGTTGTGTCGCACCAGCACTTGGATGAATCCATGTCTTCGGCTGATGTGCGCAAGCTCGTCGAACCCTATGTCAAGAAGGCATTGCCCAAGGGCTGGATCAAGAAGGACACGGTGTGGCATGTGAACCCCACTGGCAAGTTCTTCATCGGTGGTCCGGACGGTGACTCAGGTCTCACGGGCCGCAAGATCATCGTTGATACCTACGGCGGTGCGGCGCCGCATGGTGGCGGTGCCTTCTCCGGCAAGGACCCAACCAAGGTTGACCGTTCAGCCGCCTATGCGGCGCGTTATCTCGCCAAGAACGTGGTGGCGGCCAAGCTTGCCAAGAAGTGCACCATCCAGCTCAGCTATGCCATCGGCGTATCGCAGCCCTTGTCGATCTATGTTGATACGCATGGCACCGGCAAGGTGAAGGAAGAGAAGCTGGAAAAGGCGCTGCGCCAAGTCATGGACCTCAGCCCCCGTGGCATCCGTACGCATCTTGACCTCAACAAGCCGATTTATGCCCGCACTTCATCTTACGGCCATTTCGGCCGCAAGCCCGAGAAGGATGGTGGCTTCTCCTGGGAGAAGACCGATCTCGTCGCCAAGTTGAAGAAGGCCGTTAAGGGCAAGTGACGTCGACGCGTCCTGAGTTCCAGTTTTACGGGCGGCGCAAGGGGAAACCTTTGCGCCGTCATCATGTTGAGCTGATGGACATTCTGCTGCCACATCTGGCGGTGGATCTTTCCCAGCCGTTGGCCAACACGCAACCGCGCCGCTGGCTGGAAATCGGGTTTGGTGGCGGCGAGCATCTGGCGCACCAAGGCGCATTGCATCCTGACGTCAGCGTGATCGGCGCCGAAGCCTTCCTCAATGGTGTGGCCAAGGCACTGGCCCATATCGAGGAACAAAAACTTTCGAATGTGCGTATCCACTACGGGGACGCCCGGGCGCTTCTGAAGATGTTGCCCGACGCATCCATTGAGCGTCTGTTCTTGCTCTACCCCGACCCCTGGCCCAAGGACCGCCAGAAGCGCCGGCGTTTCGTGAACGCCGAAAACCTGTCGCAGTTCCAGCGCATCCTGGTGCCCGGTGGTGATTTCCTGTTTGCCAGTGATATTCCTGACTATATCGACTGGACGCTTGAACATGTTGCCGGTCATGGCGGCTTTGAGCTGGTCCGCCAGTCGCCTGAGCCCTATGACAACTGGATTCAGACTCGTTACGAGGCCAAGGCGCTCCGCGAAGGCCGGGTGCCCTGCTATTTGACCTTCAGAAAACGGTGAACAGCCGGAAGTCTCGGTTCCTTTCGCCAGCGAGCTTCGCTATGGCTGTCATAGAACTGTCATATTCTGTAAGGGGTGGCCGATGTTCCGCAAATTGATGCCGAAGGAAGAGAAGTTCTTCGACCTGTTCGAGGCGCAGGCCAAGAAAGCCCAGGAAGCTGCGGATACGTTGCGCGCCATCCTGGATGGTGGCAAGGGCATGGCGGACCAGATTGCCAAATTGTCCAAGCAGGAAGAAGAAGCCGATCACATTTCCTATGAAGTGATGCAGGCCATCCGCCGCAGCTTCATCACGCCGTTTGACCGCAGCGATATCAAGGCGCTTTCCGCCACACTGGATGATGCGGTGGACCAGATGAACAAGACGGGCAAGACGGTCAATCTCTATGACGTCAAAAGCTTTGAGCCCAACATGCGCGCCATGGCCGACCGCGCCATCATGCTGGCCAAGCTGATTGCCGAAGGCCTGCCGCTGTTGCGCAATGTCGGCGCAAATTCGTCGAAGCTGCATACATTGGTGGGAGAGGTTTCGCGGCTTGAAGAACAGTCTGACCAGTTGAACGACGAGGGCCTGCGCGCCCTGTTCAAAAGCAAGGCCAAGAAGGATCCCGTGGCCTTTATCGTCGGCTCGGAACTTTATGAGCACCTTGAGAAGGTCTGCGACCGGTTTGAAGATGTGGCTCATGTGATGAGTGACATCGTCATCGAACACGCCTGAGGCGCGGCACATGGCCACGATCAATGTCACGCTCGTCGCGCTGGTGTTTGTGGCGCTGTTCTTTGATTTCATCAATGGCATGCATGACAGTGCCAATGCCATTGCCACGGTGGTTTCAACGCGCGTGCTCAAGCCACTGCAGGCGGTGCTGTGGGCGGGCTTCTTCAACTTTGCTGCCTATTTCATTTTTGAATCCCATGTCGCCAACACCATCGGCAAGGGGATCATTTCAGCCGAACTGATCGACAATGCCGTTGTCTTCGGCGCGTTGATGGGGGCCATTTCGTGGAACCTGATCACCTGGTGGGGCGGCATTCCATCGTCTTCCTCGCACGCGCTGGTGGGCGGGCTGGTCGGAGCAGGCGTCAGCAAGGGCGGGTTCAGTGCCATCGTCTGGAGCGGATTGTCAAAAACCCTTTATGCAATTGTGGGATCACCATTGACGGGTTTCATTCTTGGCATTCTGTTTATGATCCTTGTCAGCTGGCTTTTCGTCCGGTCCCATCCAATGTTTGCCGAAAAGGCTGGGCGTTGGATGCAGCTTGTCTCGTCAGCACTTTATGGCCTGGGCCATGGCAGCAACGATGCTCAGAAAACGGCTGGCATTATCGCGGTGCTGCTGTTCTCCAATCATGTCTATCCGGAATTCATTGTGCCGCGATGGGTCGTGCTGTCTTGCTATGTCACCATGGGGCTTGGCACGCTGCTGGGTGGCTGGCGCATTGTTCACACCATGGGGTCCAAGATCACCAAGATGACGCCCATGCAGGGGGCCTGCGCCAACACGGCCGGCGCCATCACGCTGTTTGGCGCCTCGTGGCTGGGCATTCCGGTTTCAACCACGCACACCATCACGGGTGCCATTGTTGGCGTGGGCACGGCACGGCGCTTCTCGGCGGTGCGCTGGGGGGTTGCCAGCCAGATCGTCTGGGCCTGGGTGTTCACCATCCCGGCGGCGGCACTTCTCGCCGCGGTGTTCTATCTGGTGGGCAAGACGTTTCTCTGAATGGCCAAGGCGCGCAAACGGCAAGTGGCGGCGCTGCCTTTCCGGCGCGTTGATGGCAGGCTGGAAATTCTGCTGGTGACATCGCGCGAGACCAGGCGTTTGGTGATCCCCAAAGGATGGCCCATGGATCATTACGTTGACTACAATGCGGCGCGCCAGGAAGCCTTTGAAGAGGGTGGGATTGAAGGCCGCATGACGCGAAAATCCCTCGGCCGCTATGAATATGAGAAACGTTCGCAAGGCGGCGCTCCCCGGCGCATCTCCGTTGATGTTTATGCCTGCGCCGTGAAGACCTTGTTGCGAGACTGGCCTGAGCGCCACGAGCGCCAGCGCCACTGGTTTCCGGCCCAGGAAGCTGCCGAACTCGTGCATGAAAAGGGCTTGCGCAAGCTGATCCTGAAACTGGCCAGGCGCTGAACCGGCTGGACCTTGCGGTAGAAACCTGTAAGGCCACGCCATGGACGGCCTTTCCTTTAACGTCATCGCAGTGCTGTTGCCGCTGGCCCTGGTGGCCGGCATGGCGCGCGGTTTTTCGGGTTTCGGCGGCGCGTTGATTTTTGTGCCGCTGGCGGCGCGCTTCATTGGGCCGCAACTCGCCTCGCCGGTGCTGTTGATCACCGATGCCATTGTTGCAGCCCCCGTCATTTTCAAAATGTGGCCGCAGGCGCGCAAGTCGGAAGTGGCGTTGATGGCGCTTGGTGGCTTTGTGGGTGTTCCCATCGGCACCTACATCCTGAAGACAGGAGACACGTTTTTCCTGCGGTGGCTCATTGCCGGCGTGACGGCCGTCATGCTGGCCCTTCTGGTGTCGGGCTGGCGCTATCATGGCCGCCCGCATGGCACCCTCACCGCATGCGTCGGCGGTATTTCGGGCCTGTTCAGTGGCATTGCGCAAATCGGTGGCCCGCCCGTGGTGGCCTATTGGCTGGGTGGCAACACCGAAGCTGCCGTCATGCGCGCCAGCACCTTTCTGTATTTCGCCATCGGCTCGGCCACCACCATGGTGAGCTATGGTTATAGCGGCTTGTTGACAGCAAGCGTGCTCAAGATTTCCCTGCTGGTGCTGCCCTGTTTCGCCCTTGGCCTGTGGTGTGGCAATTGCATGTTCGGGCTGGCCAGCGAAACTTTTTTCCGCCGTACCTGCCTGGTGCTGATCGCCGCCTCGTTGCTCATCAGCCTGCCGGTATGGGGATAAAGCCCAGAGCAGTGCCATCAAACCCCTGAAAAACCAGCCAAAACCCATATCTCAAACTCTCCTTTGAAAGCAATATAGTCCTCGACTATGGCCAAAATATGGAGAATTTAAACCTGTTGTGGATTTTTTGAATTGAGCTATACGGAACCCAAGAATTCACTCACATAACCGAGCGATCGGAAAATGGAGTGGGTCCCGAAAGGGGCCCGCTTTTTTTGTATTCAGATGAACACAGAGACGCAAAGACTATCCCGAGAAACAGGCCCGGCGTTGCGCGTGGCGGCCCTGGCAGAGCCGGTGCTGGACAGCATGGGCTTCCGGCTGGTGCGCGTGCGCATGTTCGGTTCCACCGTGCAGATCATGGCGGAACGCCCGGATGGCACGTTCACCATTGAGGACTGCGAGAATTTCTCGCGCACGTTTTCGCCGATGATGGATGTGGCTGACATCATTTCTTCGCGCTACCAGCTTGAGGTGTCGTCGCCCGGCATTGACCGGCCCTTGGTGCGCGCCCAGGATTTTGAGGATTGGGCGGGACATGACGCCAAGATCGAAATGGCCGTGCCGGTTGCGGGCCGCAAGCGTTTCCGCGGTATTCTGGAGGGTTATCACGAAGGCGAAGTCAGGCTTTACATCGACAATCCGGAAGGCGGCTCCGAGAAGCTGCTGGTGGGCATTCCATTCAAAGACATTGGCGATGCGCATCTTGTTCTCACCGACGAATTGATCGCTGCGGCGAAGGAACGCCATGGTCCCAAGGGCTATGGCGATGGCGCCGATATCGACGAAGACCAAATCTCAGAAGCCAAAGACGAAGAGGAAAACGACAATGGCTAATACCGCAATCAGCGCCAACCGGCTTGAGCTCTTACAAATTGCCGATGCCGTGGCGCGTGAAAAGACCATCGACAAGTCGGTGGTGCTCGAAGCCATGGAAGACGCCATCACCCGCGCCGCCAAGGCCCGTTATGGCGTTGAAAACGAAATCCGCGCCGAGATCGACCCGAAGACAGGTGAGACGCGCCTCAACCGCCTGCTGCAAGTGGTGGAAACCGTGGAAAATGACGCCACGCAGATTTCCTTGAAGGAAGCTTCGAAGAAAAACCCGGCCGCACAGGTGGGTGATTTCATCGCCGAGCCGCTGCCGCCCATCGAGTTCGGCCGCATCGCCGCGCAATCGGCCAAGCAGGTGATCGTGCAGAAGGTGCGCGATGCCGAGCGCGACCGCATGTACGAAGAGTACAAGGACCGCATTGGCGAAATCGTCAACGGCACCGTGAAGCGCGCCGAATACGGCAACGTCATCGTTGATCTTGGCCGTGGCGAAGGCATTGTGCGGCGTGACGAAGCGCTGCCGCGTGAAACCTTCCGCCCCGGTGACCGCATCCGCGCCTATGTCTATGACGTGCGCCGCGAACAGCGCGGGCCCCAGATTTTCCTGTCGCGCACCCATCCGCAGTTCATGGCCAAGCTGTTCGGCCAGGAAGTGCCGGAAATCTATGATGGCGTCGTCGAAGTGGTGTCGGTGGCCCGTGATCCGGGTTCGCGCGCCAAGATTGGCGTGCGTTCCAAGGACGGCTCGATTGATCCGGTTGGCGCCTGCGTCGGTATGCGGGGCTCGCGCGTGCAGGCCGTTGTGAACGAGTTGCAGGGCGAAAAGATCGACATCATTCAGTGGTCGCCGGATGTGGCGACCTTCGTGGTGAACGCGCTCGCCCCTGCCGAAGTGGCCAAGGTCGTGCTCGACGAAGATGTGGAACGCATTGAAGTCGTGGTACCGGATGAGCAGCTGTCGCTGGCCATTGGCCGCCGTGGCCAGAACGTGCGTCTTGCCTCACAGCTCACGGGCTGGGACATCGACATCATGACGGAAGCCGAAGAGTCGGAGCGCCGCCAGAAGGAATTCGCAACGCGCACCAAGCATTTTGTGGATGCCCTCGACGTGGACGAAACGCTGGCGCAGCTGCTGGCATCGGAAGGGTTCGACAAGGTTGATGAACTGGCGTTGGTTGACGCCCATGAAATCGCCTCGATTGATGGTCTTGATGAAGCCACAGCCGACGAGTTGCAGACGCGTGCGCGCGCCTATCTCGAACGCCGCGCCGCGGAGCTTGAGGAAAAGCGCAAGGCACTCGGTGTTGCAGACGATCTCGCGACATTCGAAGGCCTGTCGGCTGAAATGGTGGTTGCGCTTGGCGAAGCCGGCATCAAGTCGCTTGAGGACTTTGCCGATTGCGCCACTGACGACCTGACGGGCTGGAACGAACGCAAGGATGGAACGACGGTCAAGCACAAGGGCGCACTCACAGACCATGGCGTAACCGCTGAAGAAGCTGAAGCGCTGATCATTGCGGCCCGAGTCCAGCTGGGCTGGATCGAAGCGCCGGTTGAAGCTGCACCTGAGGAAGCCACCGAGGAGGCGCAAAGCTGAGCCACGCTGACACCGGGACCGAAGAGGCATTGAACGAGCGCAGCTGCATCGTCACCCGCAAGGCGGGGCCAGAGGATGAGCTTGTGCGTTTTGTCCTTTCGCCCGATGGCGAGGTGGTGCCTGACCTGCAGCGCAAGCTGCCGGGGCGGGGATGCTGGGTCAGCCTGGATCGTGTGGTACTGGCCGAAGCCGTCAAGACGAGGGCCTTCAACCGGGGGTTCAAGGGCGAAGCCCGGATTCCGCCCGATTTGGCCGATAGGGTGGGGCTTCTCTTGCGCCAGCAGGCCCTGTCGCACCTGTCGCTGGCCCGCAAGGCCGGGGAAGCGGTGTGTGGTTTTACCAAGGTCGAAGAAGCGCTGCAAAAGGGCCCGGTCCGGCTGTTGCTCCACGCGGCAGAGGCTTCCGGTGATGGAAACCGCAAACTTGACCGGTTGAAGGGGCCCTCAACCCTGTCATGCGGCATCTTTACGTCGGTTGAAATGGATTTGGCATTTGGCCGTGCAAATGTGATACATGCTGCCGTTGCGGCAGGTGGTTTGGCCGAGCGGCTGGTGGGGTATCTCCGGCGCGTGGCAAAATACGAGAATTTGGACCAAAAATTAGACGACCAGCCGAAAGATCAAGAAGCAGGACGATGAACGATACGACGGACAAAGACGGCAAGAAGCCCGGTGGCACGCTGACCCTGAAGAGGCCTGCGGTTGAACAGTCACGTGTGAAGCAGAGCTTCTCCCATGGCCGCACCAAGACGGTTGTGGTGGAGACCAAGCGCAAGCGCTTCGGCGAAGACGTGAAGCCTGCTGCAGCGGCAGCCCCTGCGGCTCCTGCGGCTGAGGCCAAGCCCACCGGTTTTGCGCCGCGCCCGCGTGTGGCCGGGCAGGATGCGCCTGCCACCCCGCAGCGCCCGGCACCTGCCGCTGCACCTTCCCGTTCAGGTGTTGTGCTCCGTACACTGACCAATGAGGAGCGCGAGGCGCGAGAGCGTGCCCTTGCCGATTCCCGCGTGCGTGAAGCGCAGGAGCGCAAGCGCCAGGAAGAAGAACTCGTTCGCCGCAAGGCCCAGGAAGAACGTGAACGCATCGAGCGCGAGGCCGCGGCCAAGCGCAAGGCAGAAGACGACGCCCGTCACCGTCAGGAAGATGAAGGCAAGCGCAAGGCCGAAGAGGCTGCGCGCAAGCTGGCACCGAAGCCTACGGGCCGCGGCGCAGACGAGGACGACGAAGACTCACCGCGCGGGCGCACAGCGGCCCGTCCTGGTGTTGCACGTCCCAGCGCTGTGCGCCCGGGCGTTGCGCCCAAGGTCACCAAGGTGGTGGCCCCGACGCGCACCAAGGCCGACATTGAAAAGAAAGGCCTGCGTGGCCGCATCACCGTTGGCAATGCGCTGGATGAAGACGGCAATGAACGCGGCCATTCCGTGGCGGCCTTCCGCCGCCGCACCGAGCGCCTGAAAAAGCAGGCGCATGGTTTCCAGATGCCGACGGAAAAGGTGTCGCGCGAAATCGTCATTCCGGAAGCGATCACCATCCAGGAATTGTCGAACCGCATGGCGGAGCGCGCCGTCGACATCATCAAGTTCCTGATGAAGCAGGGCCAGATGCACACGATCAATGACGTGATCGATGCTGACACGGCCCAGCTCATCGCCGAGGAAATGGGACACAAGGTCAAGCGCGTGTCTGAATCCGACGTGATTGAAAATCTTGGCGGTGATGAAGATGCAGCGGAAGCCCTACGCCCACGGCCGCCGGTCGTCACCATCATGGGCCACGTTGACCACGGCAAGACATCGCTGCTCGACGCTATTCGCAAGACCAATGTGGTCTCGGGCGAAGCCGGTGGCATCACCCAGCACATCGGTGCCTATCAGGTGAACACGCCGCGCGGGCTCATCACGTTCATCGACACGCCCGGCCATGAGGCCTTCACCTCCATGCGTGCGCGTGGTGCGAAGGCAACGGATATCGCGGTTCTGGTCGTCGCTGCGGACGACGGCGTAATGCCGCAGACGGTGGAATCGATCAACCACGCCAAGGCCGCCGGTGTTCCGATCATCGTTGCTATCAACAAGATCGACAAGCCGAACGTCAATCCGACGCGCGTGCGCACCGACCTTTTGCAACATGACCTCGTGGTTGAAAGCATGGGCGGTGATATTCTCGATGTGGAAGTGTCGGCGCTGAAGGGCACCAACCTTGACAAACTGCTGGAAACCATCCTGTTGCAGGCCGAAGTGCTTGACCTCAAGGCCAACCCCAACCGTGAGGCTGGTGGTCTTGTGGTGGAAGCGCAGCTCGACAAGGGCCGTGGTCCCGTGGCGACCGTTCTGGTGCAGCGTGGCACGTTGAAGCACGGCGACATTTTTGTGGCCGGCTCGGCGTGGGGCCGTGTGCGCGCCCTCGTCAACGACAAGGGCGAGCAGGTGAAGGAAGCCGGTCCATCGGTTCCGGTTGAAGT
>CALMEZ010000040.1 GCA_937864985.1 uncultured Alphaproteobacteria bacterium | reverse complement strand
AGAGCGGCGATCCCTACTGGTCCGTCGTCAAGAACGGCATGGATGATGCCGCCAAGCTTCTGGGCGTGAAGGCCGAGTACATCAACCCGGATACGTTCGACATGGCCAAGATGGCCCAGATGATTGACTCGGCTGCGGCTTCCAAACCAGACGGCCTTGTCGTCTCGATCCCAGATGCAGCAGCGCTGTCTGGCCCGGTCAAGAATGCCGTGGCTGCGGGCGTTCCCGTGATCGTCATCGACTCCGGCGGTTCGAAGCTGACGCATGAACTCGGCGGTTTGCTGTTCATGGGCCAGGACGAATTTCAGGCTGGCGTCATGGCGGGCGAGAGGATCAAGGCTCTTGGCATCACCAAGGCTGTTTGTTCCAACCATGAAGTTGGCAACTCAAGCCTTGACGACCGGTGCAACGGCTTCAAGCAGGGTCTCGGTGTCGACGTTCCCGTGTTGAACGGTGTCATGGACCCAACCGAGATGAAAAACCGCGTCATTGCCTATATGAACGCCAACCCGGACACACAATTCATTCTCGCAGTCGGTGCTACAGGCGCTGAGCCCATGCTTGCCGCCCTCAAGGAACTCGGGCTTGAAGGCAAGGTGAAAACCGGCACCTTCGATCTCTCGCCAACCGTTCTGCAGGCGATTGTTGACGGCAAAATGGAATGGGGCATCGACACACAGCAATATGCCATGGGCTATATTCCCGTGGCGATGTTCGACCTGTGGAAGAAATACAAGATTTCCCCGATCGCCGACTATCCCACCGGCCCCGGCTTCGTGACGAAAGACACCGCGGCTTCGGTCATCGAGCTTTCAAAACAAGGCAAACGATAAGCAGCAAGGCGGCCGGCCTTCCCCGGCCGCCTGTTTTCTGGGTGGGTGAAACATGACATCTGTCAGAGATGATCGAGTGCGAAGTGTGCCATTGCTGAGCCAGCTGCTGAGCAGGCCCGAGCTTGGCGCGGTTGCCGGTACCATTCTGGTATTCATCTTTTTTGCAATCACTGCGGGGTCAAGCGGCCTGTTCAGTGCCAAGGGCATCATCAACTTCCTCGAAGTTTCTGCCCAGCTTGGCATTTTGGCTGCACCCGTCGCGTTGCTGATGATTGCAGGTGAATTTGATCTTTCCCTCGGCTCAATGATTGGCTTTGCCGGCATCCTGATCGCTATTCCCGCCGTGTTCTGGCATTGGCCGGTCTGGCTCTGCCTCGTCTTTGCTTTTGGTACAGCTGGCGTCATTGGCGCACTCAACGGCTATGTCGTGGTGCGCACCGGGCTTCCCTCGTTCATTGTGACGCTGGGCAGCCTGTTCATGTTGCGCGGCCTGACACTGGGACTGACGCGTGGCATATCGGGCCGCACACAGATTTCCGGTTTGCATGACCTTGCCGCAAATGATCCGTTGAACAGCCTGTTCTCGGGACAAGTATTCACGGGCACCGTGGCCTGGCTTGCTGAACTTGGCATCATCGGCAAACGCCCCGACGGACTTCCGGCCATCAGCGGTGTTCCGGTTTCGATCATCTGGTGGGTGGGGCTCACAATCTTTTGCGCCTGGCTGCTGGCGCGCACGCGCTTTGGCAACTGGATCTTCGCATCCGGCGGGGATGCCAATGCGGCGCGCAGCATGGGTGTGCCTGTCAACCGCACCAAGATCACCCTGTTTGTGATGACGGCACTGGCCGCGACATTGTTTGCCGCCATACAGGTTCTGGTGACAGGGTCAGCCGATACCTTGCGCGGCACGCAAAAGGAATTTGAAGCGATCATTGCCGTGGTGATTGGCGGCACGCTGCTGACCGGCGGCTATGGTTCCGCCGTCGGGTCACTGTTTGGCGCACTGATATTCGGTGTGGTGCAAATGGGCATCTTCTTCACCGGCATTGATACCGACTGGTTCAAACTGTTCATGGGGGCGATGATGCTGATTGCCGTCCTGTTTAACAGCTATGTGCGGACGCGCGCCATGCGGAGCCGCTGATGGATCATTCCCTCGTTGAGCTCAGGAACGTCAGCAAGTACTTCGGCACTGTCGTTGCCCTGAAGGACGTATCGTTCGATGTGCGCCCAGGCGAAGTCCATTGCCTGCTGGGCGACAATGGTGCCGGCAAGTCCACGTTGATCAAGACGCTGTCTGGTGTTCACCAGCCTGATGAAGGTGAAATCCTGGTTGAAGGGAAGGCCGTGCGCTTTGGCTCGCCCAAAGAAACGCTCGATAGTGGCATTGCTACGGTTTACCAGGATCTGGCGCTGGTGCCGCTCATGAGCGTGGCCCGAAATTTCTTTCTGGGCCGCGAGCCGAGACGAAAATTCGGCCCCATCAGCCAGCTTGATCTCGTCACGGCCAATGATGTTGCCTATCGCGAGATGAAGGACATGGGCATTGAATTGCGCAGCGCTGATCAGCCTGTGGGAACACTGTCGGGTGGCGAGCGCCAATGCCTCGCCATTGCGCGCGCCATTTACTTCGGCGCCAAAGTGTTGATCCTTGATGAGCCAACCTCTGCGCTTGGCGTGCATCAGGCCTCCGTGGTGCTGAAACTCATTGTGCAATCAAAAGCACGTGGCATCGGCGTCATTTTTATTTCGCACAATGTGCATCATGCCTATGTTTGCGGTGATCGCTTCACCATCATGAAGCGCGGCCGCAGTACGGGCACCTATGAAAAGGACAACATCACCCGCGACCAACTGCTGGCGCTGATGGCAGGTGGCAAGGAACTCGTCGACCTCGAAGCAGAAATCGCCAAGATGGCGGCAGCCAGGGGCAAGCCAGCGTGAAGAAGATCGGCGTCGGTTTGATCGGCACAGGCTTCATGGGCAAATGCCATGCCATGGCCTATGGCGCAGTGAAGGCGGTGTTCGGGGATGTGCCTCATATGAGGCGCGTTGCATTGTGTGACGTCGACGCAGGCCATGCGGCAAAATGTGCCGAAGAGTTTGGTTTCGAAGGCTCGACCACGAACTGGCGCACCCTCCTGTCCAACCCGGATATTGGTCTCATTTCCATCACTTCGCCTAACGGGCTACACCGGGAAATGGCGGTTGCAGCCCTTGAGGCTGGCAAACATGTCTGGTGTGAAAAGCCTATGGCTCTCACCATTGCCGATGCAAAGGCCATGGCAGCGGCGGCGGTAAAGTCAGGGCGCGCAACGGCACTCGGTTATGGCTATCTCAGAAATCCGGCATTGCAATTTGCCCGGCAGCTTATCGCGCAGGGTGTGATCGGAACGCCTTTCGATTTCCGTGGGAGTGTCGATGAGGACTATATGGCCGACCCTGCTCTGCAGTGGTCGTGGCGGCTCACCCAAAAAGACGCGGGCCTCGGTGCCCTGGGTGACCTCACCGTTCACCTCATCTCACTCGCACAGGAGTTGATGGGCGACATTTCAAGCCTGTGCGCCATGGTTGATGTGGTGCATGCCACGCGCCCTGTGGCTGGTAAGTCCGAGACGGCGCAAGTGGAGAATGACGACATCGCTCACGCGCTGGTGCGTTTTGCCAGCGGCGCACGCGGCACACTGGCCTCGAGCCGTATCGCGCATGGTCGCAAGAACGGCCTGCGCATTGAAGTTCACGGGTCCCGGGGCACACTGTGGCTCGACAATGAACGCATGAATGAGCTCAACCTTTTTGTTGCCGAAGGCCCTTCCGAGCAACGGGGGTTCCGTCGCATTCTCTCGGCCCCGCAACACCCTGCTTATGCAAAATTCTGCCCCGCCCCCGGTCATGGCCTTGGTTTCAACGAACTCAAGGTCATTGAACTTGCAGAGTTGCTTTACGCCATTGAGGGCAGACCCTCGCAATCGGTGAATTTCGCTAAGGGGCTGATCATTGAGCGCGTGATCCATGGTTTTGCAGATTCAGCCAGGCGCGGGACATGGATTGAACTGCAATAGAAATCAGGCCAAGCGCTCGGCGCCCGCGCAGATATCACCCGTTGCAAACCTCAGACGAGGGTGCGACTCAATAACGCCAACGCGGAATGCGCTACGATCTCCACAGGCGCCAAGCTGGCTCACTTGTGTTGCATGTCCCGCAGATTCTGAATAGCGTTGTTGCCATGACCAACACGCCCAACCGCTGGAAACGTTTTGACGACTGGGATGCAAGGCCGCTTCGCCTTGACAGGTTTGCGGTTGAAGACTGGAAGAACGGATTTTCAGCCTTTTCCAGCCCCGCTGATCCCAAACCCGGAATAGGCATCAAGAGCGGGCGCGTCATCAGTCTTGACGGAGTGCTGGAGCGCGACTTCGATATGATCGATCGCTTCGTCGCCACCTATCATCTTGATCCTGAAGTCGCGCCTGAAGCCATGGCCATGAATTCCGGTGAAATCGCCCGTATGCTCGTGGACATGCATGTGCCGCGCGAACAGCTGGTGCGCATCGCCCACGGCCTCACACCCGCCAAGCTGGCTGATGTGGTGTCGCGCCTCAATGCACTGGAAATCGCCTTCGCCTATTCCAAGATGCGGGCCCGCAAGACACCAGGCAATCAGGGCCATGTGACGAACGCAAAGGATGATCCGTTGCAACTCGCCGCGGATGCAGCCACCGCCGTGGCCCTGGGCTTCGATGAAGTCGAAACCACCATGCGCGTGGCGCGCAATGCCTGGTCCAATGCGGTGGCATGTGCCGTCGGCGCTGCCGTTGGCCGCTGGGGCACGCTGTTCCAGTGCTCCAGCGAAGAGGCGGAAGAATTGCAGATCGGCATGGCGGGCTTCACCTCCTATGCCGAAACCGTCTCTGTCTATGGCACCGAAAAAACCTTCGTCGATGGCGACGACACGCCATGGTCAAAGGCGTTTCTTGCGGCAGCCTATGCCTCGCGCGGCATCAAGATGCGCTGCACTTCGGGTGCCGGCTCTGAATTGCTCATGGGCTTCCACGAGTCAAAGTCCCTGCTCTATCTCGAAGCCCGCTGCCTCTGCCTGCAGCGCGGCATGGGTGTGCAAGGCACGCAAAATGGCGGCATTGATGGCGCGCCTGTCACCGCCACGGTGCCCGGCGGTATGCGCGAACTGATGGCAGAAAATCTCCTTGCAGTTTGGCTCGATCTCGAATGCGCCTCTGGAAACGATGCCCGCGCCACGGAATCCGAAGTGCGTGTTGGCGCCAAGATCATGCCATACCTGATCGCTGGTTCCGATCTCATCTGCTCCGGCTTTGGCTCGATCCTCAAATACGACAATTCCTTCAATCCCTCCCTGCTCAATGGTGAGGAACTGGAAGACTATCTGGTCCTGCAGCGTGATTTCGAGGCTGATGGAGGGCTGACACCGGTGCCAGAGGGCAAGGCGCTCGATGTTCGCCAGCGCGGCATTGATGCCCTGTCCGCAGTTTATGAGGAACTGGGCCTCGCCACCGCCACGGCAGACATGAAGGCCAGCGTACT
>CALMEZ010000039.1 GCA_937864985.1 uncultured Alphaproteobacteria bacterium | reverse complement strand
GGAAAATGCGGTCGCGCACCTGCTCGAACAGCTGATAGTCATCGCTGATGCGGCGCGTCAGGTCAGCGCGTGCCCGAGCCTTCTCGTGGCTGCCTTTTCCGCCTTTCAGCCATGCGCCGCGGTTTTGTAGGAGCGCCTCTATTGATTGATCTGCCATGGCCGATGTATCCACCTTAAAGCGTCCCGTTTCAACCCTGAGGATTGAACTATGAACATGCCGTTGTCGCCGCTGGTCGGACAGGTGGAAGCCCCGCCCATTGCCGAGGCGATGAGCTGGGTCAGGCCCGGTGCGCGCAACCGGGAATTTCTCAACCTGTGTCAGGCTGTTCCGAGCTATCCACCTGCTGAGGCACTGCAGGACGAGTTTGCGCGACTTGCAAAAGCGCCCGGCACTGGGGGCTATACGAATATCTACGGCCTTGAAGCCTTGCGGGCCGCTCATGCCGAGGCCATTGGCCGGGACTATCAGGCTGAAATCCCGGCTGCCAATGTTGCAGTCACCACGGGCTGCAACCAGGCTTTCGCAGCCGCCGTCATGGCTGTTGCCAAACCGGGTGACAGCATCGTCATTCCTGCCCCCTATTACTTCAATCATCAGATGTGGATGACGATGCTGGGCATTGGAATCGCACCGATTCCGGCGTTTTCGGCTGGCCGCAATCACCCCATTGCCGAAGATGCTGAGGCGGCCATCACACCTGCGACAAAAGCCATCGTGCTGTGCACGCCGAACAATCCGACGGGGGCCATTTATCCGCCACATGTGATCAAGGCCTTCTTCGACCTTGCAAAGCGCAGGGGCCTCGCGTTGATCCTCGATGAAACCTACAAGGATTTCCGGCCGGACCCTGCGCCTGCGCACGGTTTATTCGCGGAAAAGGGCTGGCAGGACACGCTGATCCAGCTTTACAGTTTTTCGAAAGTCTATGCGCTGGCAGGATATCGCCTCGGGGCCATGATCTCGGGCGAAGCCTTGCTCTTCGAAGCGGCCAAGATCCTCGATTGCATGACAATCTGCCCGCCACACATCACACAGGGTGGCGTGATTTATGCGCTGTCGCATCTTGATGCATGGAAGCGCGAGAAGCTGGCACTCATGGCCGGGCGGCTGGCTGCCATCCGGACCGCGTTTCAGAACCCTGCCCTGAAATTCGAGTTGGTCAGCAGCGGAGCTTACTTTGCCTACGTTAAGCATCCCTTTGCTGGCGAGGCATCGAAAGCGGTGGCCATGCGGCTGGCGCAGGAACATGATGTGCTGTGCCTGCCGGGGTCGATGTTCGGGCCGGGGCAAGAGGACTATCTGCGCTTTGCGTTTGCCAATGTGGATGGTGCCTTGATGGAACCTCTGGCGCAGCGGCTCATCGGTGCGCAGTAATCAGTGACCTCCCCCTGCGGCAGCAGCTTTCGATTTGTCGAGGATCGGCATCAGCAGCAGGATTGACATGAAGAGGACCGTGAGCAGCAGGAAGATGTCAGCGATCGCCAGAGTAAAAGCCTGACGGCGGACGAGCGCCGAAAGTTGCTGAAGTGCGGCTGCTCCCGCATTTGAACCCAAGGACTGGAAAGCGCCTGTCATGTTGTTCAGGCGTTCAACGGCTGTTGGGGATGCCCAGTTCACATCCTCATGCAGCCGCTGGATGTGCAGATCGAAGCGCTGGTTCATCGTTGTGTTGATGATGGCGAGGCCCACGGCACCGCCAAGATTGCGCGTCAGGTTGAACAGGCCGGAGGCGCCGCGCAATTGCATGGGTGTCAAGCTGCCGAGAGCAATGTTGGTGACGGTGACCATGCACATCATCAGCGATACGCCGCGCAGGATTTGCGGCACCAGCAGTTGCCAGAAGCCCCAATCCACCGTGATAGCCGAGGCCTGCCATGTGCCGATGGCAAACCCCACAAAGCCACCACCGATCATGATGCGGGGATCGACCCGTGTCGAGAGCCGTCCGGCGATCGGTGCTGTCAGGAACATTGCGACACCTGTCACGAACATCGTTTCGCCGATCTGCAGTGCGGAATAGTGCTGAATGCGCGCGAGATAGACCGGATAGAGATAGGTTAGGCCATAGAGGCCGATGCCCATGGTGAAAGAGAAAATGCACCCCGCTGTGAAGTTGCGGTTTCTGAAGGATGCGAAGTCCACCAATGGATTGCTTTTTGTGAACATGCGCCAAAAGAAAAAGACAGAGGAAATGACACACACAACCGTCAACTGGAAAATGACAGTGCTCTGGAACCAATCATCACCCGCTCCCTCCTCCAGCACGTACTCAAGCGTACCCAGAAAGCAGGCCAGCAAGGCAAGACCGGTCCAGTCAAAGGTCTTTGCCAGTTTGAAATCGGGCTTGTCGAAATCGATCAGGAACCAGGCGCCCAAGGTGACGATGATGCCCGGTATGATGTTGACCAGGAACAGCCAGTGCCAGGAGAACAGGTCCGTCAGGTAACCGCCAACGGTCGGGCCAATGGTTGGGGCAAGCGTGGCGATCAGGCCGATCACCGGCGAAATGATGGCGCGTTTGGCGGGCGGAAAAATTGAAAAGCTGGTGGCAAAAACCGTGGGTATCATGGCCCCTCCGACAAATCCCTGAAGTGCCCGCCAGACCATCATGGAATTGATGCTGTCCGACAGGGCGCACATCAGGCTCATAACCGTGAAGCCGGCAGCAGACATGGCGAACAGGTATCGTGTGGAAAAGATGCGCGTCAGTGTTCCGGAGAGCGGGATCATGACCACTTCGGCGATCAGGTAACTGGTCTGCACCCAGGAAATTTCATCAGCAGAGGCGGAAATGCCAGCCTGAATTTCGGACAGGGATGACGAGACGATCTGAATGTCGAGGATCGCCATGAACATGCCGAAGATCATGAAAATGAAGGCCACGACATGGCGCACCGGCACTGCGGGGGCAGCCGGACGCGGTGGCGCGAGGGCGATGGCGGTCATTTCGTCCCAGTATCGCGGCTGTCGATGGTGACGGTTGCCGACAGGCCGGGACGCATGCGTGATGCAAGCTCTGGCGGAAGTGTAATCTTCACGGGCAAGCGCTGGGTGATCTTGGTGAAGTTGCCGGTGGCGTTGTCTGGCGGCAACAGTGAAAACTCGGACCCCGAAGCGGGCGCGAGACTCTCGACTGTGCCTTCAAAACTTTCGCCCTTGAAGGCATCAACCGTAATGGTTGCCCTCTGGCCGGGATGGATGGACGCGATCTGCGTTTCCTTGAAGTTCGCAGTGATGAAGGAAAGCTGCGTCGGGACGACAGCCAGAAGGCGCGTGCCTGCCCCGACAAATTGGCCAGGCTCGACAGCGCGGTTGGCGACAACGCCATCAAACGGTGCCTTGATGGCCGTGAATTCGAGATCATGTTTGGCCTTGTCGAGTGCCACCTTGAGCTCATCAAGCTGCTTCGTTGCGGCAAGTTGCTGAGCGTCAAGAATCGCAAGCTGTGATTTCGCTGCATCGATGCCAGCGCTGGCGGCGCTGACGTTTGCTTCAGCCGTGGCGCGTGCGCGCGTGGCGTCATCCAGAGCCTGACGGCTTCCGGCGTTGGTCTGCACAAGCTGGCTGGCGCGATTTTGTGTTTGCACCGCATTCAACTCAACAGCTTTGGCGCTGTCGAACTGAGCCTGTGCCGACACAATGGCAGAGCCCTGTGCAATCTTCTGCTGACTGATGGTGGCAATCTGCGCCTGTTGCGTGGCGATCTTGGCTTCCGCGGCACGGATGGCGAGTTGGTAATCGCTGTCGTCCAGCAGCAGCACAGTATCTCCGGCCTTCACAGCTGTGTTGTCTGAAAAAGGTACGGCCTTCACGTAACCCGGCACTTTTGCGCTAAGAATGGAGGTGTCTGCCTTGACGTAAGCATCATCCGTGGAGACTTCGAAACGCCCCACTGTCCACCACTGGTGGCCATAGAAGGCCGCTGCGACAAGCGACGCCAGCAGCAGGAAGCCCAACGTGATCTTGCGCGGCAGAGATGACTTCGGGTCATCCGGCTTTTTTTCGCTGGCGGCTGGCGGTGATGGCTGGGGCACCGGAACAACATGAACCGGTGGATCAGTCCTTACTGGCGCTGGGCTTTGTGGAACGCCGGTTGTTTCGGCTTTTGCTGGAAGTGGCTTGAAGGCTGGGCTGTTTATCTCAATGTACCGGTCACGATTCATCGAACCGAACGGTTCGGTTTTTCTTGCGTCTAGCAGTGAATGATGCTAAGCGCAAGACCGAACCGTCCGGTTCACTCTTTTTTGACCGTTGTTTTTCAGCGAAGCACATTACAAATGAGTCACATGAACCTCCCCAGCACGGCCGCAAACGGCAATGAACCTCTTTCCAACGCCAAACGGTTGCAGATCCTGGATGGGGCGCGTCAGTGTTTCCTCGCCCAGGGCTTCGATGGCGCAAGCATGAATGACATCGTCAAGACTGCCGGTGTTTCCAAGGGCACGGTCTATGCGTACTTCCCATCCAAGGAAAAACTGTTCGAGGCGCTGGTGTTTCACGACCGACGCCTGCAGGCCGAGCAGGTGATGGTGATCGAGCGGCCGGAACGGCCAATCGATGAGGTTCTGATTGATCTGGGGCTGCGCATGGTGCGCCTGTTTACGGCACCGGACTCCGTTTCATATGTACGGACCGTCATTGCTGTGGCGGGAAAATTCCCGGACATCGGACGGAGTTTCTACGAGGCGGGCCCTGCCTATGCAGTGAACGTGATTGCCGATTACCTGCGCGGAAAGATCGCCGATGGCACGTTGCGGCGGGTTGATCCTGTGATGGCTGCCATGCAGTACATCGAGCTGGTGCAGTGCGGACAGGTGAAACCCCTGCTCTTCGCCAGCCCGAATGAAAATGCAGGATGCCGCCCTGAAGCGATGGTGCCAGCTGCGGTCAAACTGTTCCTCAATGGACTTGCCGCCGAACGGTGACCTTCGGCTCAGCCGTGATCCATTTCAGCCTGAGTCACGGTGTGTGGCCATGTGAACTTCACCGTGGCGCCTGGTGCAAGCGTTGTCCAAACACCATCATTGGCCGTTGTATCCGGTGAGGCGCCAGCGCCGAAGGGGCCCGGAATGGTCAACGTCTCACTGGTGATGCCCCCTGCCCCAAGTGGCACCGTGAACGCAGGTGTGCCATGCAAATCGGTGATACTGATGCCAGTGAGCGGCACGTTACCAGCATTCTTTACGGTGTAGGAATAGGTCACCAGTTCCGACAGGTCGGCCTTGGCGGCGGTGCCACCCACGTTGTCGGTCAGCACACCTACTTTAGTCAGTTGCAGTTTCGGCACGGCGATGATTGTTGTGGCGGCCGAAGACGACGTGGCGGTGATGGTTGTGCCAGCGGGATTTTTGGCCGTGGCGCCTGCCGTGTTGGTGACACCGTTGGTGATGCCCACGGCATTGGCGACATCTGTTTGAGATAACGTATAGGTCGCCGTGATGTTCACCGTCGCCCCCACGGCAAGAGACGTACTGGCTGGCGAAAAGGCTGACAATGCGTTGGTGCCGGCTATGCCGTTGAATTTCGGGCCGGGGTCGGTCACCGTTGCGACCGTGAGCGCGACGCTGCCTGTATTCTTGAGCGCATACGTGAAGGTGATTGTGTCGCCTGCGTCGGTGAAAGTCGGGTCAGTGCCTGCGGCGATTGTTGGTGCCGCGGCTGTCTTGGTAATCGTGAATGCCGCAGCTGAGGTAATGGTCGTGGCAGCGCTTGATGGGCCAGACGTTGCGGTTTGTCCGCCCGGTTCCTTGCCAGACGCTGTAGCGGTGTTTGTCACAGCATTCGCAGTGCCTGCACCATTCACCACGTCGGCGGCAGACATGGTATAGGTCGCCGTGAAATTCTGTGTCGCACCAACAGCGATTGCGGCTGTTGCTGGCGTGAAGGCACTGAGTGTGCCGGTTCCAGTGAACCCATTGAACTTGGGGCCCGGGTCAATGGGAGCGGCGGCCGTTAGCGCCACGGTGCCGGTGTTCTTCACGGCATAGGTGTAGGTGATTGTGTCGCCTGCATCCGTCAGGGTGGCGCTTGCGCCAAGCGCAACGGTGGGCGCACCTGCTGTTTTGGTAACTGTCAAAGTTGCCATCTTGATGGTGGCAACAGCGATATTGCTGTCGGCAAAGCCGTCATTGACGACGACGTTGATGATGCGATCAGGGCTTGCAGGTGTTCCTGTGTTTGAGAATGTGATGGCGCGGAGAGCCGTCTGGTATTGTGCAAGTGTTGCAACGCCGGTCAAAGTCATGACACCGGTTGTTGAATTGTAGGCCGAGGCCGAAATGCCTGCTGGCAGCGTGCCCGCCGTCAGAAGATCGCCGGCCTGCTTGTTGGTGAGAGTGATGGTCGCGCTGGAAATCGTGGTGCCGTCGTCGAGGATTGTGTCGTCAGTAGCGGCGATTGCGACGGGCGTTCCGTTTTGGGCATAGGTCGCAGTGTATCCCGTGCCTGCGAGGGCGGCCGAAAGGTCCAGGGCCGGTGGGTTGTTCAAAACTGTCGAGGTTGCGACAAAGACAGCAGAGTCATACTGCGCATCGCCGACGTCCGCGATGCGGATAGTCAAGGTGTAGTTGGTGCCCGCCACAACGTTGAAGGCGTTGATAAAAACGGTTGTTGCGCCGTCAAACTTGATGTCGGTGATCGGCGGGCTGGTGGTTGAAGTGTTGTCGCGATAGTAGCCGGCGTTTGCGCCATTGTTGACGGTATTGATATCGGTGCCGATCGAGGTTCCCGGGATTGTTGCGATGTTGAGGTTCGTATAGGCGCCACCGTTCAAGACCATCGAAAAATTGTCCGTGTAGGCGGTGTTGACGTACTCATTGTACTCTTCTGAGGCGAAGACGCTGGCAATTGAGAGCTTGGTGACGCCTGGGTTCGGGGTGAACGTGAATGTCAGTGTGGCCACGTCGAATTCTGTGGTGCCTGCTGTGACACCCGTGCCTGCTGCACTCAGGTTTGCTGATCCAATCGGCGTTCCGGGGATCAGCGATACATTGCCCGTACTCAATACCATGCCGCTGGCAATGCCCAAGGCAGAGCCGCTGGTGGTGAATGTCCCAGCGAAGGTCGTGTTGGCTGAGGTGGTGATTGTTGGCGTGCCAATGATGGTGATTCCGCTTGACCCTGCTGCAATGGCGTTGGTGAGGGTTGTGGGGTTGGTCGTGGTGGTGATGGTGACAGTCAACGCGTGGTTCCAGGCCGGTGCGGTGATGGCTGCGACTTGAACCGGCCCGGTGCTCACTTCGAGACGCCAGTTCGCACCAAGACCAGTCGCGCCCGTCTTGTCGGTGGACGCAGCGACGGTCACATTCATCAGCGAAGAAAGAGTGGAAACAGCGCGTGCGCCCTCGGTGCCAGCTGCAAAGTCGCAGCCATAGGCCAGCGCAACAGCATTGGTGGCGAAATGACCCCGAAGCGATCGCAGCGCTGATTGATAACGACCGGACATTGTTTCGGTTGTGAGGACTGAACGCCCCAACACGAGTTCACCTTCAGCGCCGTGGGTGAACAGGTGCAAGGCGGTGATGCCTCGCTCACCTTGCAGGGCCTGGCCAAGATATTCCACCCCATCAATACCTTGCGGAACGATGATGCTGCGTGTGCCTTTTGGCAGTGCCGCCTGCAGTGTTTCAATGTCCTGGACAGAAGCGTCAAATACGGCGACGGTGTGTTCCAGCGCAGACGCAGTTGCGCCGCGATCGAATGGCCCGCAGATCGTCGTGAAGGCCAAGAGGACAAAAGCGACTATAAAGACGTGTAGGCGCCCTGCGACACCCACACCCCGCCCGCCCCAACCAAAACACACAATCTTCCCAAGAAGACTGTTCAATACGCCGCCTGCCGTGCCGTACAAACCCAAACTCCCAACGCGTGGCGGAGGCAAACTCTCCCCAGAGACTGCTACCCGCTTAAACTGTGGGTTGACTTTGATGGGTTATGGTTAACGGACCGCAAATTTATCGGCGTTGTCCGTCTAAAATCGATATATGACAGTGAGTTAAGTTCGCACAACGGCCGATACGGCAAATCTTCAGTGCAGACTGCTGGTGCTTTATCCTGCAATCAGCACGGGTGCCACGTGCATGTCATAAAGCTTGACCGTGTCGGCAAGCAGCTTGAGGGCCTGATTTTCATCATCAACGATGTCGCCATTGTGGACCACTTTTCGGCCGACACGCTTCATCTGGTCGAAAACCGCCTGAGCGCGGTTCTTGCTGCCCTCCCGACCTGCCTGCCAGATCAGATAATCCAGTGGCAAGAGGGCCGTTGCCGTTGCAAGTCCAGGCAGGGAAACGACGTGCAGATCCTGGCCTTTCCGGTTCAGTGCCTGAACGGCATCGTCGAAGCGCGCCAGCGACTCTGTGATGCGACGACCGGCCGACTCGGGTGCGCAGAGCGCGATATAGTTTGCTATGAGTAACGGCTCAAGAACTTGCAACAGACTGCTGCCATGCGAGCGTGCAAGGTCTGCCAGTTCATTGCCGCTGACCGGACCTTGCTGAAGCCTGTCAAACACCTTTCCAAACAGCGCCGGGTCCAGATTGGCAAAGCCGACTGGCACTTCAATTTGTGTCTTGAGCAAATCACGGGGGCGGATCGCAGCAAAGCGCAGGGGTGCCAGGAGTTTCTCCTGTTCCACAGCAGAAAGAATGGTACGGCCCTTTACAAAGATATCCTTGCGGAAGGCGTTGCCGGCCCAGATGTCCTTGATGAATTCCACGTCTTCGACAGCAGAAAGGCGCTGCAGCAGGGGATAGGCCTCATCAGGCAGAGACAAGTCATTGCGGTTCCAGACGAGGTCGGCTGACCCAACATAACCGAGACCTGCTTTTGATAGTTGCCCTGCCACGTCCTTGAAGTAGGTGGGGTGCCAAGCATCGTTGAGGTATTCGTGCGCGACGTAGCGTGCGCCCTTCCCCGGCAAGGATGCGAGGCGTTCTGCGGTGCCAGGATTATGACGGAAAAATTTGGCCCCACCTTTTGCAACCGCATTTGCCATCGTCACGGCTTCAAGGATGCGCGCCTCGCCTTGCTGGCGCGAGGTGCGCTCAGCCAGACGCAACAATTGCCGCATGGGATCATCATTGCGGCCGACGGCACAATTGTAGGACACAAAACAGAGGCCGCCAGGCTTCAGTTTCCGCGCGATGAAATCGGTGAGCGGCTGGCGCAGCGCTGGATCAATCCACGACCAGATGCCATGCAGCACGATCACGTCGCAGTCGGGAATATCGAGGCTGTGAAGGTTTGCGAAGCTCATTTCCAGAAATGTGACGTTGCCAAGTTTGGCATCAGCTGCAAGACTGCGCGCATTGGCGATCATCGTTGCGCTGTAATCAATGCCGAAATACTGGCCATCGGGATCGCGGGCTGCCATCAGATTGGTTGTGATGCCCTGCCCGCAGCCGAGGTCACAATAGACAAGCCGCCGTGGATTGCCCTCATCGTTCGCGGTGATGCTGGTACAGGGCCGCACGCCACGCATTACAGCATTCATCAGCAGCAGATCGGGATTGAGAAAGGTGTAGACGCCTAAGGTGTATTCGAGGTCCTTGCGGTAACCATCATGCCAGTGTGGAACCGCGTCAGCCATATATGGCCTCTAGGCCAGTGCGGCGGACAGGCTTTCAAGCGCGTCCACCTGGGTCAGGTTCATGTGCAGTGGCGTGACTGAAATGCGCCTGTTGAAGATTGCGGCGATGTCGGTGCCCGCTGGCGGGTTGCCTTTCTCGCGGGCGAAGCCCAGCCAGAAATAGGCATTGCCCCGCGCATCCACGCGCTCATCCACCAACAGGAAATTCTGATCGCGTTTGCCCTGGCGGGTCACCTCTATGCCTGCCACGTCTTCCGGGCGGCAATCTGGGAAATTGATATTGACAAGTGTGCCCGGGCCGAAGCTCATGGCCAGCAGCTTCTTGACGATGGCCGGCCCGTGGGCCGCAGCGACGGCAAAGCTTTCACCGTTGTTGTGGATGCCAGATACCTGGGACAACGCGATGGACTTGATGCCGAGCGCTGTTCCCTCCATGGCGGCGGCAATTGTGCCGGAATAGGTGACGTCATCGGCAATATTCTGGCCGCGATTGACGCCGGACAAAATAAGATCAGGCATTCCGGGCAAAATCTTGCGCACTGCCATGACGACACAGTCGGTCGGCGTGCCGGACACTTCGAAGCGCCGGTCACCCAGTTTGCGGTAACGCAAGGGGTTGGAAAGTGTCAGCGAATGGCCGGCGCCGGAGCGCTCTTCATCGGGTGCGACCACCCACACATCCTCGCTGAGGCTGCGGGCAATGGTTTCCAGTATGGCGAGGCCCGGACCATGAATGCCGTCATCATTGGTGACGAGGACGCGCATCACTGCACCTCGATCCGGGTCATGCCGCCCATGTATCCGCGCAAGGCTTCGGGAATGGTCACACTGCCGTCGGCATTCTGGTAGTTTTCGAGGACGGCAACCAAGGTGCGGCCAACGGCGAGGCCTGAGCCATTCAAGGTGTGGACGAAGCGTGTGCCCTTGCCTTCGGCTGGTCGGTAGCGCGCATCCATGCGCCGCGCTTGGAAATCGCCGCACACGGAACAGGACGAAATTTCGCGGAAGGCCTTCTGGCCCGGCAGCCACACTTCGAGGTCATAAGTCATGCGGGCGCCAAACCCCATGTCGCCAGCGCAGAGCCGCATAACCCGGTAGTGCAGACCAAGGCCTTGCAGAATGCTTTCGGCGCAGGCGGTCATGCGTTCCAGTTCCTCACGAGATTGCTCGGGCGTGGTGATCGACACGAGTTCTACTTTTGTGAACTGGTGCTGGCGGATCATGCCACGCGTGTCGCGGCCTGCTGCACCTGCTTCAGCGCGGAAGCACGGCGTGCAAGCTGTGAGGCGCATGGGGAGTTGGGATTCCTCCAGTATCCGTTCCCGCACCAGATTGGTGAGCGAGACTTCCGCTGTGGGGATCAGCCAGCGGCCATCCGTGGTGCGGAACAGATCTTCGGCGAATTTTGGAAGCTGGTTGGTGCCGAAGACCGCACCGTCGTTGACCATGAACGGAACTGTATGCTCGGTGTAGCCATTCGTGCCGGTCTGATGATCCAGCATGTATTGCGAAATGGCGCGTTCAAGACGGGCGAGTGCGCCCTTTGTCACCACGAAACGGGCGCCGGCGATTTTCGCCGCTGCTTCGAAATCCATGAGCCTCAAGGTTTCGCCCACATCAAAATGCTGGCGCGGCTCAAAGTTCATGCGCGGCGGCTCGCCCCAGCGACGCACTTCGACGTTGCCGTGTTCATCGGTGCCATCCGGCACTTCGTCCAAGGGAATATTGGGAATGCGTGAGAGTTCGTCGTTGAGTTTCTGTGAGAGCTTACGCTCCTCGTCTTCGCCAGCGGTTATTGCGTCCTTCAAGGCGGCCACTTCCGCTTTGATGGTTTCAGCCTTGTCCTTGTCGCCAGCTTTCATGGCAGCACCCACATCCTTCGACAGGGCATTGCGCTTGTTCTGTGCATCCTGCAGACGGGACTGGCAGGCGCGTTTGTCTTCGTCGATGGCAATCAGCTGCGCTGCCTGAGCGGCAAGGCCGCGGCGGGCCAATCCAGCGTCAAAGGCTGCGGGGTTGTCGCGGATGGCCTTGATGTCGTGCATGGAATCCTCAAACCGGTCAATTCGCCCTGCTTATAGGCAGGCGGCGGACGGGACTCAACACGTCTCAAAGGGTTCAGGGCGCAGGCAGATTTCCAGCACTTTTAGCCGCTGCTTCAGCTGCTTCCTTGGCCTTTTCTTCTGCTTCTTCGCGCGCCTTCGCCTTGTTACGGCGGCGTTCAAGGAAGGCAACGGCAAGAACAGCAATTTCGAACAATGCCGCCAATGGAACAGCCATGGCCATCATGGAAATGGGGTCAGGCGGCGTGATAATCGCCGCAATTACACAGACGCCCAGAAAGGCAAAGCGGCGGCCGGAGCGCAATTGCTGGGCCGACACGACACCGATGTGGCCAAGAAGCGTCAGCACCACAGGGAGCTGGAACGTCAGGCCGAAAATCAGGATCAGCATCATGGCGAAATCGAGATAGGCCTCGATGTCCGGCATGAGGTCAACGCCTGCGCCACTGCCCAGATTGAAGAAGAAGTGGATGGCCGTAGGCAGCAACATGAAATAGACCATGGCCGCACCCAGCACGAAGAAGATCGGCGTGGCCACCAGATAGGGACCGAGCGCCTGCCGCTCATGCTTGTAAAGGCCCGGTGCCATGAACTTGTAAATCTGGGTGGCCACCAAGGGGAACGACACGAACATGCCCGTGAACATGGCAATTTTGAGCTTCACGAGGAACACGCCCAGCAGCTTGATGCTGATCAGCGTCACGTCCTTGCCTGTGCCCCACTCAAAGGGTTTCTTCAAGAGATGAAGGATATCGGACGAAAAGAAGAAGCCAAGAATGAAGGCGATGGCAAAGCCGCCCACGCACCACATGAGGCGGGTGCGGAGTTCCAGAAGATGCTCGATCAGCGGGGCTTCCGAGGCGTCGATGTCTTCCTGGGTCATTTGCCGGCTTCCGGCTCTAGATGCACAACACCTGCGACGCGGGTTTCGCCAGTGGCGCCGGTGGCACCGAACAGGGCTTCAAAATCTTTCTGGGCATTGCTGGCACCATAGAGGTTTCCACCAGCAAATTTTGCTTGCGGAGCCGACGCTGGTGTTGAAGGGAGCGGTGGCGCGCCGGCTGCACCTGAAATCGACTGGCGCATCTCCATCATGTCTTTCTTCAGGCCATCAACGCCCGCATCACGCATGGCCGCATCGACATGGCCCTGAAATTCACGCGACATGGCGCGTGCCTTGTTCATGAACTGGCCGATGGTGCGCAACACCTTTGGCAGATCTTTCGGGCCAATGACGATGACGGCGACAATCGCCAACACCAGCATTTCCGAATAGCCGACGCCAAAATCAAACATGTGATGTGCCTAAACGAACCCGGACAGAAGAACAGCGTGTCAGGTCCGGCCAAGATTGGCCGGACGGCTGCTCAGCTGTTGACCTTGTCGGCCTGCTTGACGGCCTGTTCAGCCTTGTCATCGATGGCCTTGACATTTGCAGCGGCCGTATCGGTGTCGTCAGCAAGGCCCTTCTTGAAGCTCTTGATGCCCTTGGCGACATCGCCCATCAGGTCAGACACCTTGCCCTTGCCGCCGAACAGCACGAGCACCACAACCAGGACGATGACCCAGTGCCACCAGGAAAAACTACCCATATTACCACTCCGTTATTTCTCTGAGGGGAGTGCGCTCCCCGATCATGGCGGAACTATCGCAGAAACGCTCCGCAACCGCAACACGGCATGCGAAGAATTACAGTTCCTTCACAGGGCATGATCTGGGGAAAGTTTGTGACTTCCGCAAGCCTTTTCACATGCGAAACGGAGAGATATCAGGCGACTTGATAGATGACGCGATTGCGGCCTTCGCGCTTGGCCGTGTAAAGTGCCTGGTCGGCGCGCTTCAGGAGCTTTTCGAGCGTGTCTTCCACGCCGCCGAGGGATGACAATCCGACCGAGACTGTCACGGGAACCGCAACACCGCCCTCGCCTGTCGAGATCGACTTGGACGCTATGGCCTTGCGCAAGCGCTCGGCAATCTTTCCAGCCAGTTCGGTTTCCGTGGCCGGAAGAACCATGATGAATTCCTCACCGCCGACGCGGCAACACAGATCAACACTGCGTGTGTTGTCACGCAGGCGGTTGGCAATTTCCTGCAGCACCTTGTCGCCGACATCATGGCCATGGTTGTCGTTGATGGCTTTGAAGAAATCGACGTCGACAGCAAGGATGGAAAGTGTCTTGCCGCGGTTGATGTAGTGCTCGATCAGGTGGGTCAGATGGGTTTCGAGGTAGCGGCGGTTGTAGAGGCCGGTCAACGGATCGGTGATGGCCATTTCGATCGAGGCTTTCACTGATTCCCTCAATCGCTCGGTGTAGCGCATGCGGCGCACCTGGGTGCTGACGCGGGCCATCAACTCCTGCCGGTCGACGGGGCGCATCAAATAATCATTCACGCCCATATCCAGTGCTCGCAGCAGGGCAGGATGATCATCCGGGTCCACGATCACAAGGATTGGAGTCTGGCGGGTTGCATCAAGCGACTTGAGCTGGGCGCACAGGCGCAACCCGTCGTATTTGTCCTTGTCGAATGCGACGATGATGAGCTCGAACGGCAGCAGGGCATCGGATGCAAGGTCCATGGCCTTTTGCGGGTCATCGACGTGGGTAATCTGGTGTTTGCCTTCCATCGAGGCAATCAGGCGCTCACTCGATGTGGCGCGGGAATCGACGAGCAGGATGCGGCCATTGGTGTCGGTTTCGCGCAAGTTAGGGCGCACGATGCTGCCCAGTTCATTGCCGGCATTTGAACGCACTCTGAGTTCATCTGTCAGCATTTTCAGACGAACAAGACTCTTGATGCGGCAGAACAGCGAAACATCATTGACCGGCTTGGTCAGAAAATCGTCTGCCCCCGCCTCGAGGCCGCGCACGCGGTCTTCCGGCTGGTCAAGGGCCGTCACCATGATGACGGGAATGTGCTGGGTGGAGGCGTCTTCCTTCAGACGCCGGCACACCTCTATGCCGTCAATCCCAGGCATCATGACGTCGAGCAAGATGATGTCCGGCTTGGTGCGCTGCACCGATTCAAGCGCATCCAGCCCATTCATTGCGGTCACGACGTCAAAGTATTCTGCCGTCAGCTTCGCTTCCAGAAGCCTGACGTTGGCAAGAATGTCATCAACGACGAGAACGCGGGCGGTCATTGCTTGTCTTTCAGAAATCCATCAATTGTCTGGAGGAAGCTCAGCACGGAGATGGGCTTGGAAATGTAAGCCTCGCAACCGCCTTCCCTAATCTTCTGTTCATCGCCCTTCATGGCAAAGGCTGTCACGGCAATCACCGGGATGGAACGCAGCTTATCGTCTTCCTTCAGCCACTTGGTGACTTCGATGCCGGAGACTTCCGGCAACTGGATGTCCATGAGGATCAGATCGGGCATGTGCTTGCGCGCCATGTCGAGCGCCGACAGGCCGTCACGCGTCTGCACGACACGATAGCCATGGGCCTCAAGAAGATCATTGAAGAGCTTCATGTTGAGTTCGTTGTCTTCGACAACCAGCACGGTCTTTGGCATAGCAAGTACAGTTCCCGGAAACTGCTCCGAACCAACCTGGGTGGGACTGTAGTGTTCCATTCGCTCTCCAACATGCAGAATGGGGCAATCTTAAGTCTTGACCAATGGTTGTGGACCCGATTCCCCTTATCGTTTGGTTGTTTTTGCCCTAAGAGCCGTTTCCAATAGATTAAGCCGGTGCTTGAATTTTTGATCTGGTTAACCTTTGGAGAATGGATTGCGCCTCAAAACTTCAACTCCTGTGGCAGATAGATCGTCTATCCCATTGGAATTCATGACTTATATCGCATCGCATGAAGACCAATTGCAGGCCTTTTGCACCTTAACCGGCTTCGGACAAAGGGACCTGGCGCAGAATCTTGCGGACCCCGCCTTTCAAGGATTTCTTCTGGATTTTGCCTTAAATGATGAATCACTTCTGTTGGCCTTTTGTGCAGACACCGGCATCCAGCCTCAGGATGTCGTACGGGCACGGCAATCGCTTCCGGGGTTTTCAGAATGATTCCAGACTTCACCCGCAAACAGCTTTCCGGGCTTTCCATTGCGGGCAACCGGCCACTCGTCATTTGTGATGTTGACGAGGTGATTGTACATTTCACGCGCGGGTTCGAAGACTACCTGCGGGAACGCGGCATGTGGCTTGATGTCAGCAGCTTTGCGCTGAATGGCAATGTCAAAATGGCCAAGACCGACGAGCCGGTTGCCGACAAGGTGGTGTCTGGCCTGATCGACCAGTTCTTCCACGACAAGACGGCTGAGCTCGAAGCGATCGAAGGCGCGGTGACGTCCCTTGCGTCCCTCGCCCAGAAGGCAAGTGTGGTGCTGCTCACCAACCTGCCCCACCACGCCCGCGACAAGCGCATTGCCAACATGGTGTCGCTCGGTGTGCATCATCCGGTCGTCACCAACAGCGGCCCCAAGGGACCGGCCATTTCGCACCTCGCGGCCCAAACCAGTAAACCCGTGGTTTTCGTCGACGACAGTCCGAATTTCATCCTTTCGGCGCGAGACCATGCGCCCAACGTGCACTTGGTTCATTTCCTGCATGACCCCCGCTTTGCACGTCACCATGAGCCTTTTGACTTTGCCTCACTGACGACGGGTGCCTGGGCAGAAGCATTGCCCCATATTGAAGAACTGCTGGAATAGGCCCTCGCCGCCCAGTCGTTCGTGGATTATTCTGCCGAAATGGCTGAAACCAGTTTTGCCTTGTGCCGGGATTGCTTTGCTGAACCGCCTGCGACGGCGCGGCGCTGCCCGTCCTGTGGCAGTCCGCGCATGGTCCGCCACATGGAACTTCACAGCCTTTCAGTTGCCCACATCGACTGCGATGCGTTTTATGCGTCAGTGGAGAAACGCGACAACCCGGAACTTGCCGACAAGCCGGTGATCATCGGTGGAGGCAATCGCGGGGTTGTCTCAACCGCCTGCTACATCGCACGGGTGCGTGGTGCCCGTTCGGCCATGCCGATGTTCAAGGCGCTGCAGCTGGTGCCGGATGCGGTGGTGATCAGGCCCAACATGACCAAATATGCCGAGGTGGGCCGGCAGGTGCGAGAACTCATGCTGGAAGTGACGCCCGCTGTTGAACCACTGTCGATTGATGAAGCTTTCCTCGACCTTACCGGAACTGCAAAGCTGCATGGGCAAAGCCCCGCCATTACACTAGCGAAACTGATTAGACGCTTGGAGACTGAGATCGGCATTTCAGCCTCGGTTGGCCTCGCCCCCAACAAGTTTCTGGCAAAGGTTGCTTCCGACCTGGAAAAGCCGCGCGGCTTTTCGGTGATCGGCCGGGCTGAGGCAAAGGCATTCCTGGCCGACAAACCGGTGAGCCTGATCTGGGGTGTTGGCCCCGCCATGCGCGAGAAGCTTCAGGCTGATGGCATCCAGACGATTGGCCAGTTACAAGCCATGGCGCGCAATGATCTGCTGCGCTACGGCTCGATGGGCAATCGCCTTTACTACCTGTCGCGGGGCGAAGACCTGCGGCATGTGTCAGCGGATGAGGAATCAAAGTCGATCGGCGCCGAGACCACGTTCTTCACAGACATTGGTGACCGCGAAGAGTTGGAAGCGATCCTCTGGCCCTTGTGCGAAAAAGTGGCGCGACGGGCCAAACGGCAACAGGTTCAAGGCAAGACCATTACGCTCAAACTGAAAACGGCCAGCTTCAAGACGCGCACACGCTCTGTAACACTGGATGACGCCACTCAACTGGCGCACCGCATGTTTGACGCCATCCGCCCGCTTCTACAGCGTGAGGCAACGGGCGTTAAATTTCGTTTGATCGGCGTCAGCCTGTCTAACATTGCCGCAGAAACGCATTCCGAGCTTGAGACACTGGATATGCGTGAGGCCGCCAGCACCAAGGCCGAACTGGCGATGGACAAAATCCGAGAAAAGTTCGGACTTGACGCCGTTGAGCGCGGGCTGGGGGCACGGTCAAAGGAAAAATGAGTGCTAAATCCTGCCTTATTTGGCACTTAGCAAGGCCATGATCGGCGCTGAGAATGGACGAAACGTGGAGGGTGTCCATGCGACGCATGGTTTTGGCGGCTGGTCTGTTGCTCCTGGCGCAGCCAGCCTTTGCAGATGTTCAGGATTATTGCGCGGCCTATGCGCGAGACTTCGCCGATTTGCGCCCCAAGGACCGTGACATCTGGCAACAGCGCTATGATAACGCAAACGCCGATTGCATTGAACAGTTCACCGGAGAAACTGTCGTTGCGGCCAAGCCCATGAAAGCGAAGAAGAAGCCGCCTGCTGCGCCGAAGCCGGTCGCTGCGCCTGCTGGGGCCTCCACGGAAGCAATCCCCACGGCCAGCACGTCAAAAGCCAAGCCCAAACCTGTTGCCAGTGTTGCGGCCGCAGGTGATGCTCCGGCGGAAGCGGCACCGAAACCTCAAGCCGCAAAACCCAAGCTCACGGCCGGAAGCCCGGAATGGCTGGACTACTGCGCACGAAAGTACACGTCCTTCAATCGTGAGAAAGGCACTTATCTTTCCAAGACAGGCGTTGAACGCAAATGCCTTGTCACGGCAGATTTCAAGTAACGTGTTTTTCGACTGGGAGGGCCTGCGCCACCAACTCTGCCCAAAAGGCAACACCTTTCAGCAGCACTTCATCGTTGAAATCATAGCCCGGATCATGGAGGGCCTTGCTGCTGCCATTGCCGATGCCGAAAAAGCAACCGGGTGACTTTTGCAGCATGAAGGCAAAGTCTTCGGAAAACATGATGGGGCCACGCAGGTCCGTTTCCGATGCACTCTGCCCCATGGAAATGGCGACTTGCCGGACCAAGGCAGCCTGTTCTGCATCATTGATTCCGACAGGATAGATGACAGCATCTTCGACCCGGACATTGGCGGTGCAGCCGAAAGACTTGGCTTGATCATTGATCAGATCGGGTATGCGGCGGGCCAGAAGCTTCTGGCTTGCAACACTCGTGGTGCGGACGCCAATCTTGAGATCGACTGTTTCCGGTATGGCCGTTGCCAAGACACCACCATGGATGGCTCCGACCGTGATGACCGCCGGATCAAGCGCGTCATTGTTGCGCGCAACGATCGTCTGCAGCGCCATGACGATGGCTGAGGCGGCGACGATGGGATCGGCGGTCTGATGCGGCAAGGCGCCATGGCCGGCAATGCCTTTGATCTGCACATCGTAGATTTCGATGGCGGCCGTGATGGCACCGGGACGTACCATGACCTGTCCGGCTGGAACGCCGGGGAGATTGTGCAGCCCATAGACGGCATCGACAGGGAAGCGCTCAAACAGGCCCTCCTCGATCATGCGCTTGGCGCCACTGATGTCTTCTTCAGCGGGCTGAAAAACCAGATGCACAGTGCCATTGAAATTCCTGGCTTCCGACAGGATGCGCGCCAGCCCCAACGCCATGGTGGTGTGGCCGTCATGGCCGCAGGCATGCATCTTGCCGCGCGTTTTGGAGGCGTATGGCAAACCCGTTGTCTCGGTGATGGGAAGTGCGTCCATGTCGGCGCGGATGGCAATGGCGCGGTTGCCTGTGCCGTTGCGGAACGTGCCAATGACGCCCGTTCCGGCAATGCCCGTTGTCACATCAGCGCCCAGCCGTTTCAATTCCTCCGCAACCAGACTGCTGGTGCGAAACTCCTCGAAACAAAGTTCGGGATGGGTGTGGAGGTCGCGGCGGATGGCTGTAAGGTCAGCATGCATGGCCTTGATGCGCGGATCAATGCCCATCAGGCGCGCCTCATCGGCACCTGGCTCTGCCACTTGTGGAAGAACCAATTGATGATGAAATTTAGCACGAGGTAGATCGCCGCAATCAGCAGCAAGGGTTCATAGGTCAAGTAGGTGGCCTGGCGAATGCG
>CALMEZ010000038.1 GCA_937864985.1 uncultured Alphaproteobacteria bacterium | reverse complement strand
CATAAGCCAGGAAGCGGGGCAAATCGCTCAATGCCTTTTGTGGCGGTTCAAACCAGATGACGCGGGCGGCAATCGCGTGGATTTCCGCGCTATCCGGAAGAAATGCGATCATGGTGCTTCCTCAAGCACATTTGGAAGGTGATCAAGATCGACTGCACGCACGGCATCAAGCAATCGCTGTTTCAGGCCTTCGGGCAACTCACGGAGTTGCGGTTCGCCAAAGTAAGTGAGCGCTTTCAGTGTGCTCTGCGGCGTGAAGACAGCTCCATACATCGCCCTTGCTGCAGACAATGCCATGGGCAGGCTTACCTCACCAGCTTGTAGTATGGCGTCGATATCGATGTAGTCTTTGGCTTCGGCACGTTGCTGCACCACCTTTGCTTTGCTGCCTGCCAAGTCAAGCATTGCGGCGACTTGCAATTTGTTGTCCTCGCAAATGCGCGCAGGGCGCAGGCGCTTGAGGCGTGGTACGCCAAAAAACGACATTTTCACAGGCCCGCCGCGGTCAATTGACACCACCAGTGTGTTGGGCTCGCTTTGAAGGACTGTTCCACCTTCCAGCAGCCGAAGCCCTCCAGCCAAATCGATGGGCGAGAAACTGTGCGTACCGAAAAAGTCAAAATCGATCGATTGCCGGTGACCCAAGCAAAGCGCAATTGCCGTGCCGCCATACAACGTGAACGTTGAAGGTATTTGCGAAAGCTCCGCCCATACCAAACGCTGCGGCTGCGGCAGCACATCCAGCAGAGGCATAAAGCTTTTCATGAATAAGATATATAGCAACCCTCGCGCATTCGCCAACGCGGGATTGTCCCTGCCACGATCCCCTCAATTCCATGAGCACCGCTCCTCATTTTCCGCATCAACATTCTGATCGAATCCCATTGAAACTGTGGCGGAATCTTGGCATACCCCGGCCATCACCCAGGCCCTTTGGCAGGGAAGCGTATGCGCTGACGGTTTGATTCCGGCGCTGCGGCCAACGGTCGGGCAGGGGGCAACTCAACAAGCTAAGGAACTCCTTCCATGAACACAGCATTGTGGCTGATCGTCCTGGCAGGCGCACTGTCCATCGTTTACGGCTTCATCACCTATTCGGGTCTGATGAAGGCCGACGCTGGCAACGCCCGCATGCAGGAAATTTCCGCCGCCGTCCGCGAGGGCGCGCAGGCCTATCTCAAGCGTCAATACACCACCATCGCCATCGTCGGCGCGGTGATCTTCGTGCTCGCCCTTCTCTTGCTTGGCAAGTGGTCGGCGATCGGTTTTGCCATCGGCGCCATTCTTTCGGGTGCAGCTGGCTTCATCGGCATGAACGTGTCAGTACGCGCCAACGTGCGCGTGGCACAGGCCGCCACCAAGTCGCTGGCCGGCGGCCTTGACCTTGCCTTCAAGGCAGGCGCTATCACCGGTCTGCTGGTTGCGGGCCTCGGCCTCCTCGGCATTGCGCTCTATTTCGGCTTCCTGACCGGGACACTGGGCTTCGCCGCAACCGACCGCACCGTGATCGACGCACTTGTCGCCACATCCTTCGGCGCTTCGCTGATTTCCATCTTCGCCCGTCTCGGCGGCGGCATCTTTACCAAGGGTGCTGACGTGGGCGGTGACATGGTGGGCAAGGTCGAAGCCGGCATTCCGGAAGATGATCCGCGCAACCCCGCAACGATTGCCGACAACGTCGGCGACAATGTCGGCGATTGCGCCGGCATGGCCGCGGACCTGTTCGAAACCTATGTGGTGACCACGGTGGCCACCATGGTTCTGGCCGCCATCGCGCTGCCCGATGCCATGAAGCTCGCCGGCATGGTTCTGCCGCTGGCCATTGGTGGCGCCTGTGTGATCACCTCGATCATCGGCACCTATTTCGTCAAGCTCGGTTCTTCCAACAACATCATGGGGGCGCTTTACAAGGGCGTCATCGCAACGGCAGTTCTGTCGCTTGTCGCACTCTATCCCGTGATGTCCTTCGTGTTCGGCAGCATGTCGGTTGATCTCGGCGGATTCACACCGATGAGCCTGTTCTGGTGCGGCGTGGTTGGCCTGCTGATCACCGCGGCCATCATCTGGGTCACGGAGTATTACACAGGCACCGGCAAGCGTCCGGTCAACTCGATCGCTGAGGCCTCGATCACCGGCCACGGCACCAACGTCATCCAGGGCCTTGCTGTCTCGATGGAAGCAACAGCCATTCCGGCGCTGATCATCGTTGTCGGCATCCTGGTGACCTACAACCTCGCTGGCCTGTTCGGCATTGCGGTGGCTGTCACAACCATGCTGGCGCTGGCCGGCATGATCGTCGCCCTCGACGCCTTCGGCCCCGTCACTGACAACGCAGGTGGCATTGCCGAAATGGCGGGCCTTCCGAAAGAAGTGCGCCACAACACCGACGCGCTCGACGCCGTGGGCAACACCACCAAGGCCGTGACCAAGGGCTATGCCATTGGCTCTGCGGGCTTGGGCGCCTTGGTGCTCTTCGCCGCCTACACCCAGGACCTGAAGACCTTCTTCCCGGACGTGCCTGTGACCTTCGACCTGTCCTCGCCTTATGTGGTGGTGGGCCTCTTGTTCGGCGGCCTGCTGCCCTACCTGTTCGGCGGCATGTCGATGACCGCCGTGGGCCGCGCTGCGCAAGCCGTGGTCGTGGAAGTGCGCAGGCAATTCAAGGAAAACCCCGGCATCATGAAGGGCACCTCGAAGCCTGACTATGCCCGCGCCGTGGACCTTTTGACCAAGGCCGCCATCAAGGAAATGATTGTGCCGAGCTTGCTGCCGGTGCTCTCGCCGCTGGTGGTCTACTTCGTCATCAAGGCAATTGCCGGCCAAGCGCAAGCCTTCTCGGCGGTCGGCGCCATGCTGATGGGTGTCATCGTCACCGGCATTTTCGTCGCCATCTCCATGACGGCCGGCGGCGGCGCCTGGGACAACGCCAAGAAATACATCGAGGACGGCCACCACGGCGGCAAGGGCAGCGACGCGCACAAGGCGGCGGTGACCGGC
>CALMEZ010000037.1 GCA_937864985.1 uncultured Alphaproteobacteria bacterium | reverse complement strand
AAAAAAGCCGTGAAGCGACTTTGGACCAATCGACGATGTTCCAAAAATTGCCGCAATAATCGGCGCGCTTGTTCTGGTATTTCAAATAATACGCGTGCTCCCAAACATCGAGCCCGAGGATGGGTTTTCCGGGCATTTTCACCAAATTCGTCATCAAAGGGTTGTCTTGGTTCGGTGTCGAGGTGATGAACAACTTTTTGTCCGCACCGACGCAGAGCCAGGCCCAACCGCTGCCGAAAACGCCTTTTGCGGCAGCTGTGAAGGCTTCTTTCATCTTGTCCGTGCCCCCAAAAGCGGTGTTGATGGCCGTCGCAAGGTCGCCGGTGGGCATCACGCCATGCGCACCGCGCACGAACAACGGCACGCCAGTGGCCAGTTCCAGGCGGCGCAAGGCCTTCGAGATCGACGGCTGGGACACGCCGCAGGCCTGGCGCAGGCCCTGGTAATCACGCTTTGCCACGCGCTCCAGATTGTCGATCAATGCCTCCATGGCAGGGTCGAGGTGATCACGCTCGGCGAGTTGCAGGCGCAGGCAATCCTTGAGGTCGCGGGCGAAAACGCCAATCGGCTCAAAGCCGCGCAACACATTGAGAACATGATTCACCTGCTCTGTTGTTGCCCCCAGCGTTTCAACAAGCGACAGGGGATCTGCCGTGAGATATCCGGCCTCGTTCAACATGCCGATCAGATGCTGGCCGATGAGCAAATCCACCGAAGACTTGAAATTGAGATTGAGTTGGGTGGTCAGATATTCAGCCAGCGTTTCGTCGCGCGAGATGGTTTCCATCAACTCGCCTTCGTCGCCGTCGAACGAGGTATGGCCTGCCGACTTCATGGAGGACCAACCGGAATCGCGCAGCATGGCGCCGCCATCGGCCTGGCCATCGGCCGAAGCTGCCGGAGCCGCCGATTGATCGACCATCTCCGGCCCATCGGCAACACCTGGCTGCGTCAGGGCCTTGTCGAGGGATTCGCGCGATGTGTCCTGGGTTTCAGCCGCTGCTGCGATGGAGCCACCCTCTTCGCGCTCCAGCAGCGGGTTGCGTTCGATCTCAGCTTCGACAAAGGCCTGCAGTTCGATGGATGACATCTGCAGCAGCTTGATGGCCTGCTGCAATTGCGGCGTCATCACAAGCGATTGCCCCTGCTTCAGGGCCAGTTTCTGCATCAATGCCATGGCAGCAAGATTTATACCAAAGTTGTCGGGATCGCATTAATAGCGATAGGCTTGTGAAAGCATTGTTACCAAAAGATTGCTGCCGCAGCCCTTAGCCCGTGATGCGGGCCGAATCTCCGAGGAACTGGTTGAACATGTCGGTCAGGGCATCGTTGATTGAGTCATTCGGCCCCACTTCCTGGAAGAATCCATCGCTGGCGCATTTTTCCATGGCGCTGGCGATTTCCGAGTTCTTTGAAGGTGCGTACGGGCCTAGGTTGAACGGTGCGACATAGGTGTCATACCATGCGTTCACCACTGGCAGATAGGTAGTATAGGCTATAGCCACAGTGATGCCCCGGTCTTTCAGCGCCTTGCAAACAGCCGGATCAATCGGCGACTGGCACCGGCTGTAAACTGTTCCGGTCACCGGATCCGCGGCACTGACAATTGGCTTCGCACATGTGGCATTCACGGCATCATGCAAGCCGTCACTGACGAACAGAACCAGCTTCTTTGAGCTTGATTGTGTCCAACCATTGCCGGAATTTGCGATGGCCATATTCAGCCCTGCAAAGACACTGGCAAAGTCAGTTTGGGTGTCACCCAAGTAGCCTTGGTAGGGCATGTCCATCAGCTTGATGCTGCTGGCAGCTGTCTGTGCAGCATCCAGGTCAGACGACAATGGATAGACAGGTGTGAGGCCGAGGGCTGTGGCACTTGCGCCAAATGTGTAGAGGCCGAAGCGGAAGTTGTTGTTCTTGCTGGCGACCTTGCTTGCCGCACTCAGAAGATTTTTTGTGGCGTTGCGCACACTGTCGATACGCAGGGTGACACCGTTGGCTTGTGCTGTTGTGTAGGTGTCTTCAGCTCCACTGAGGTCATGGCAGGCAAAGGCGCAGCCGCCTGTGAGGCTTTCAAGTTTGTTTACGTCCGCTTTCGTCGCGCCGAGCCCCATGGATGGGGAGTTGTCGGCTACGACGAAGATATCAAGATAGGATGGCGTGCCTGACTTTGTGGTGGAAACACCAGTCACTGTCAACTTCGTCACGCCGATAGCTGCCATCAAGGTTGAAGGCATCGATGCCTGGTACTTCACTGTTGCAACACGCCCGCCCGCCGCATCTGCGACTGTCACGGACAAAGCCTCAAGACTGACATCAGTGCGCTGCTTGGCGTTGGCCTTGAAATGCGCTTCGGCGGCCGCTTGGGCGCTGGAGGCGGAGGTTTGCATGGACGTGCTGTCAACGGCCTCAAGGGCGATGGCGTCGGCTATGCTGTCGAGCTCGGCCTTGAGGTCATTCTGTCGATTGTAATCCAGGGCCATGCCTGCTGCGGCCAACAATGGAATGATGGCAAGGGCAAATATCATGGTCGTGTTGCCGCCCTGTGCACGCAACCAACGCGAAAAGCCCATAATTCGCCCTCTACATCTCATGACTGCTGCCAGTCTTTGCCGGCCGCAAATAAAGTGAGTGTAACAGGTTGCGATTAAAGAAAATTTAAGACCTGTGATTAACTGCGCCGCGAAGCGGCAGGCGCGTTGACCTAGATCTTGAAATTATCGCCCAGGTAGTAGCGGCGGACATCGGCATTTTTCACGATGTCCTGCGGGCGGCCTTCGGTCAGGACCTGGCCCTCATGGATGATGAGCGCACGGTCAATGAGTCCGAGGGTTTCTCGTACATTGTGATCCGTAACAAGCACCCCGATTCCCCGATCAGTGAGCTGTCGCACCAGCTTGCGAATATCATTGATCGCAATCGGGTCGATGCCGGCGAAGGGTTCGTCGAGGAGCATGAATTCGGGATTTGCGGCGAGGGCCCGGGCGATTTCCACCC
>CALMEZ010000036.1 GCA_937864985.1 uncultured Alphaproteobacteria bacterium | reverse complement strand
CGAGCTCGCCCGAGAGGTACTGGCGCATGAACTCGGCGTTCTCGCCGACGTAGGACGAGATCATTTTCTTGACCTGGCGCGTTTCCAGGAGCTGGCCGAGGCCGAAACCATCAACACCGGCATTGTTCGACGCGATGGTGAGATTCTTCGTGCCCTTACGCTTGATGGCCGCGATCAGCAGTTCCGGAATGCCGCACAGGCCAAAGCCGCCCGCCGCAATCAACATGCCGTCGAACAGCAGGCCGTCGAGGGCCGTGTCCGCCGTGTCGTAGATTTTTTTCATCTGGACTCCCCTGGATGCGTGATGCAGCGGTTAAAAGGAGCGTGCACACGCTTGTCAAGCGCAGCTTGGCTCACCGGCGGACGAAACCCGTCACCTGTCGAATGCATCGCAAAGATTGCCGTTTTTCGTGCTGTCAAGCCGTGTGACGGAAGTTGTGGTGTGGTATAAGTGAATGCAAACCCGTTCCAAGTGATGACATGACGCAACAACCCTCGACGATCTACCTCAAAGACTATCAGCCAACCGCCTATATCATCCGCCATGTCGATTTGACCGTCGCGCTTGATGCGACACGTACAGTCACCGCTAGCGTATTGCACGTGGCCCCGCGCAATGGGGGACCGCTGGTGCTCAATGGTGAAGGGCTGGAGCTTGTGTCACTGGCCATAGACGGAAAGGCATTGGGTCCACAGGATTACACCTATGCCGATGATCTGTTGACCATCGCCGCGCCGCCCGTGCCGCCATTCAAGCTCTCAATCGTTCAAGCCTGCAACCCGCAAGCCAACACAGCGCTGTCGGGGCTATATGTCAGCAATGGCGTGTTCTGCACGCAGATGGAGGCCGAGGGCTTCCGGCGCTTCGCCTTCATGTATGACCGGCCGGATGTGATGGCCACCTACACGGTGCGCATTGAAGGGTCCACTTCACTTCCCGTGCTGTTGTCGAACGGCAATCCTGGCGCATCCGGCAAGATTGAAGGCTCGGACCGGCATTTCGCCGAATGGCATGATCCGCACCCCAAGCCAACCTATCTGTTCGCATTGGTGGCGGGTGACTTGGCTTCGATCCACGACACCTTCAAGACCATGGATGGCAAACATGTGTCCCTCGGCATTTACGTGGAGAAAGGCAAGGAAGACCGTTGTGCCTGGGCCATGGAATCGCTCAAGGCGTCCATGCTGTGGGACGAGAAGCGCTTTGGCCGCGCCTATGATCTTGATGTGTTCAACATTGTGGCGGTGTCCGACTTCAACATGGGGGCCATGGAGAACAAGGGCCTCAACATCTTCAACGACAAATACATCCTGGCGCGGCCCGACACAGCCACTGACACGGACTACGTCAACATCGAGCGCATCATCGCGCATGAGTATTTCCACAACTGGACGGGCAATCGCATCACCTGTCGCGACTGGTTCCAGCTGTGCCTCAAGGAAGGCCTGACGGTGTTCCGTGACCAGGAGTTCACGTCCGACCTGCGCTCACGCGCCGTAAAACGCATCGAAGATGTGATCACCCTGCGGGCGCGCCAGTTCCCGGAGGATCAAGGGCCGCTTTCACATCCGGTGCGGCCGGAAGCCTATATTGAGATCAACAACTTCTATACGGCGACTGTCTATGAAAAGGGTGCGGAGCTGTGCCGCATGATGATGACGCTGATAGGAGAAGCCGCATTCCGCAAAGCCATGGACATTTATTTCGAGCGCCATGACGGCGAAGCGGCAACGGTTGAGGATTTCCTTGCTTGCATGTCGGAGGCCTCGGGGCGCAACCTGACGCAGCTCAAGCGCTGGTACGAGCAAGCAGGCACGCCGAAGGTAAAGGCTGAGACACGATATGATGAGATATCAAAAACCTTCACACTGACACTGACTCAGGCGACGCCGCCCACTCCAAAACAACAACGCAAAGCGCCCTTCCACATTCCCCTGTCTCTCGGGTTGCTTGATGCTTCCGGCAATGACATGCCGCTGCATCTGGACGGGGTCGGCACCTTGAATACGCCGCTCATTGAATTGACGGAGGAACAAACCACATTCCGTTTCCGCGATGTGCATCATGCGCCCGTGCTGTCACTCAACCGCGGTTTTTCGGCGCCGGTCATGGTTGAGGTGCCTCAGGATGAGGCGCAGCAGCTTTTCCTCATGGGCTATGACGCGGACAGCTTCAATCGCTGGGAAGCGGGGCAAAGCCTGGCAACGTCGTTGATCGTGAAGACCATTGCAGGCGAGGCAGCGCATGCGGATGCCTTTGCTGCTGCGCTGGGCAAAACACTTGCCGACGGAAGATTGGACGACGCGTTCAAGGCCTTGACGCTGAAGTTCCCAACCGAGCAGGAGATTGCCGCCAAACTTGCCCATGACGTTGATGCTGATCAGATTCGTGCCGCACGCAACAAGGTACTTGCGCATGTTGCTGGAAAGTTGCGCAGCCAACTGCTCAAACTCCTCGACGGAACACAGGAGAGCGGCCCCTATGTGCCGGACAGCGCCAGCACGGGCCGCCGCGCTTTGCGCTATGCCGCCTTAGCCCTCCTGGCGCGTGCGGACGAGGCTGCTGCCTTGAAAGCCGCTGAAGATGACTTCCATGCGGCCAGCAGCATGACTGCGGAAACCGGTGCCATTGCTGCGGTGCTGCCGCTGGATGATGCGCGGGTGCCTGCCCTGCTCGACGCATTCTATCAGCGGCACCGCAATGATGCGCTGCTGGTCGACAAATGGTTCCTGTTTGAAAGCAGCCGGCCCCTGCCTGATGCTGCCGGCCACGTCAGACAGCTTCTGGTCCACCCGGATTTCAATTACACAACACCCAACCGCGTATATGCCGTCCTTGGCGGCTTTGCAGGCAATCAGGCTGGCTTTCATGCAGCAAATGGCAGCGGCTATGCCCTGTTGGCTGATGGCATCCTGAAACTCAATGGCATTAATCCGCAAGTGGCGGCGCGCATGGCCACTTCATTCCGCACCTGGCGCCTTTTCGAGGCGGTGCGCCGTGGCCATGCGGAGGCGCAATTGCGGCGCATCCTCGTGGCTCCGGCCTTGTCCCGTGATGTTTATGAGATCATTTCGAGAACATTGAGCGGCTGATTGACTCAGGTGGCGCCAATTCCTGCTTTTAGGGGTTGGCAAATCAGATTCCGTCACGTTATCCATGCTCCGACAGTTGCTGTGTGCGTGGGACCCAGATGTTTGCCTCGAAAATGTGGCGCGGGTGGTTGGTGTCGGCTGTCGGTTCAACGTCGAAACCCATTGGAACAAAGCGCATTGCAGAAGGCCCGCATCACTGACTTTTTCCTGCAGGAACGTGCGCTGAAGCTCAGGCTCCCGGGCCAGATTTCTATTTCCCTGACAGAGAAAATCCTGCGTCGCGTCGTCACCGTGATGACGATGTTGTTTCTCGGTGTGCTGGCCATAGCCATCCCCAACCAGATGATGGAAAACCGGGCGCGCCACCTTGGCGATGAGGCGGTGCGCATGGAATTGCAGGCCGACAACCTGGCGCTGGCCATCAAGGCCAGGCTGGCCGGAGAACAGGTTCAACCTGACGCTGCTTTGACGCCAGCCCTGCTCAGCCAGTCCTTGGTCAATGTTCATGCAACTGCCGGGCAGGATTTCTATCTGGTAGATGGTACGGGCCGCGTCATTGCCGCTGCACCTGAGCGGGCCGGTGTAGCAGGCTCACCCATCACCAACCTGATCGATTCATCGCTTCTGGTGACAACTCCGGTCAACGGCAATCGTGCCGCGCCGGTGACACTCGCTTCAGGCGAAAGCGCCTATGTTTTCCTGCGTGACCTGCAACCTGCCTCCGGCAATCTGGTTGTTGTCTCGCGCCAGAGCGACATGTTGCGTAACTGGCGTGACAGCGTGTTCCAGCTGGCTGTGCTGTTTGGCGTGTCCTTCCTGGTCCTGGCGCTGCTGGCGGCCGCTTTTCATTGGCAGGCTGCCAAGGCGACCGAAGCCGATGCCTCACTGACATTCGCCACAACACGCCTCGACAAGGCGCTGGATGGCGGCCAATGCGGCCTATGGGACTGGAACCTTGATGACGGCCGGATTTTCTGGTCGGAGTCGATGTTCTCGATCCTCGGCATGAAGCCCAATGGCGCACTGCTAACGTTTGGCGATATTGTGCACCGCCTGCATCCCGATGACGCCCGCATTGACGAAATTGTCGATGATTTGTTGCAGGGCCGCCGCAAGGTCTTCGACAACGAATTCCGCATGCGTCACGAAGATGGCTCGTGGGTGTGGCTGCGGGCCCGCGCCGCTCTGGCGCCCGCTGCCAAGGATGACGTGCCGCATCTGATTGGCATCGTGTTCGACATCACGCGGCAGAAGATGCTCGACAAGTTGAACAGCGATGCCGAGGTGCGCCTCAAGGATGCCATCGAAAACATCTCGGAAGCTTTTGTGCTCTGGGACACGGACAGCAAGCTGGTGCTGTGCAATTCCAAATACCAGCAGTTCCATTCCCTGCCGCCAACTGTGTGTGAACCGGGAACACCCTATGCCGTGGTGGCCGCCGCTTCACGCGAACCGACGGTCAACAAACTGGTGCCAGGCCAGATCAACAACAAGTCGGGTTCTCGCTCAATCGAAGTACAACTGGCTGACGGGCGCTGGCTACAAATCAACGAACGCCGCACCAAGGATGGCGGCTTCGTGTCGGTCGGCACCGATATTTCTGCGCTCAAGCGCCAGGAAGAAAGCCTCTTGAATTCCGAGAAGACGCTTATGGTAGCTGTCCGCGACCTGCAGCGCGAGCGACAGACCGCAGAGGAACAATCGCAGCGCCTCGCCGAGCTCGCTGACAAATATGCCAGCGAAAAGACGCGTGCCGAAGCCGCCAACCGGTCCAAGTCCGAGTTTCTGGCAAACATGAGCCATGAGCTTCGCACGCCGCTCAATGCCATCATCGGCTTCAGCGAAGTCATGACGTCGGAATTTTTCGGGCCGCTCGGCTCGCAGAAATATGCTGAATATGCCGCCGACATCCGCAAGAGCGGGCACTTCCTGCTTGACGTGATCAACGACATTCTTGACATGTCAAAAATCGAAGCTGGCCGCACCGAGCTTGAGCACTGTGACGTCGACCTTACTGCTGTCGTCGACGAGGTCATGCGTTTGATCGGGCCGCGCGCCGCAGAAAACCGCATTGCCGTCAAACTGGACCTTCCAAAATTCAAGCCGTTTGCGGCAGACCGGCGGGCATTGAAGCAGGTGCTCATCAACCTCATGTCGAATGCGGTCAAGTTCACGCCGGAAGACGGCAGCATTTCGCTTTCAGCGCAGAGTGATGAAAAGCGGGTGCGCCTGACCATCACTGACACGGGGATCGGCATTCCGCAACGGGACATCGAAAAACTTGGCCGCCCCTTTGAGCAGGTCGAAAACCAGTTTACGAAGTCACGCGGCGGCTCGGGCCTTGGCCTCGCCATCTCGCGTTCTCTGATCGAGTTGCACGGCGGCTCGCTGACCATTCAAAGCGTGGTCGGCAAGGGCACCACCGTCACCGTGACCCTACCTCGAAAATTGGCTGCGGTTGCCGCGTAATCCAAATCCTCAATTCCGGATTCTACGCCGCTTGTCACGGTCGCGAATGGCAGCGGCAAGTTTGGCGCGCTCCTCCGGCGTCAGCTTTTCAACCAGATTCGTAACAATCGTGGCGCCCTTGCCCGCCAAGCTTTGGCTTCCCGTGGCAAAGTCGGCGACCGCCTGTTGAACGGCAGCAATGTCAAAGGGTTGCTTTTCCAGGGCATCGGCCATTCTAAGGCTAGTGGCATCGCTCTGGGAGCGCAGATCACGCAGACTGTCCATGTCCTGGCGCAGGCCATCAAGGAGTTCGCGGCGGCGCGCAGCCGGCAAGTCGGCGAAGAACGCGCGGGGCACAAGTTGGACATAGCCTTGCCCCGCCATGCGGCCCCGGTCATCCCCCCACATGCGATGGCCAATGGCAGCCCCCACCATCAAGAGGTTTGCCACCAGCGACACAAAGAGCAGCACCTTCCACCAGCGGGAGGGCTGGACCAAGGCAGGCGTTGCGGGTTTCACATCATTGCTCATGTCTGGCCATCCTGCAGAATTGTATCCAGCTCTTCAAAACCTGTCTGGTCGCTGTCATCAATGCTTGCCACGCTGCTGCTGTCGGGCAGGAAGCTTGGCAAATTGTCTGCGGCACCGATGTAAAGGCCGCCAACCAACGCTGCCGCCAAGGATGCCGCCAGCGGCACCGCCCGGAACCATGGCGTTGCCTGTTGCACAGGCTTGCGCGCCGGAAATGGAATGACGTTGTTGCTCACTGGCTTCACGGCGGCAGCTTCCGAGAGAAGCCTTTGCATCAGGCGGTCATTGAAACCATCTGACAAGCGTGGCTCTGAAGCGTGGGCCAGCAGCGTATCAAGTTCCGTGTCGTTCAAAATCTTGTCATCCATGGTCAATGTCCTTCGTCGGCGATGCCGGCAAACAGAGTGTCTTTCTCGGCGGCAAGCGCCACTTTCAGGCTGCGGCGCGCCCGCGCCAGCAGTGATTCAATGGCATCCACCGAAATCTCCATCAGTGCTGCCGCCTTGATGTTGCCCATCTGCTCAAAATGCACGAGCGTCAGGGCCAGCTTCTGGCGGTCGGGCAGAGCGGCGATGGCGGCATCGATGCGGCGCTCAGTCCAGGATCTTGCCATCGTGTCCTCCGCCGAAGACTTGCCATCACCAATGTCGAGGGCTGTATCCAGCTCCTGCATAGGCTTGGCGCGGTAGCGATCCATGGCCAGGTTGCTCGCCACCCGGATAAGCCAGCCTTTCAAGGCAGCCGCCTCCCTGATCTGACCTGGGTTTCGCCACAAGCGCAGGAACACTTCCTGCGTGATGTCTTCGGCATCCGTGTGCCCCCGCGTCAGACGCCAGACCACCCGGAAAACCTGTGTCTGGTAGCGGGCAACAAGCGCGGCAAAGGCGATAGCATCCCGACGCGCGGCCGCCGCCAGCAAGGCCGCGTCGGTGGCTTCGCCAGTTTCCGGCTGATACGCGCTGCCAGATCCGTTCCTGTTCAACCCAACCGCCCTTGCAAATTCAGTCCGTTGCCTTATCGGCTCCCTGGCCATGTTAACACTGATCACGGCTCCCATGTCACACTCCTGAAACATAGACGCCAAGAAACCGCAATTCCGTCGCAATGGCCACTTTTGACTGACTTTAGTCCGGAGACCCAATCATCTTGTCGAAAAGCGAGGCAACTATGGCTTGGTGCTCGGTAAGTTGCAGCTCCACAACCGAAATGTCCGGCAGTTCCGTGGCCCGGCAGAGGGTCTGTTTCAGGCCGGGCTGGTCTAAAGTGGGGGCAAAGTCATTTTCGAGGCACAGCCTGAGAATTTGCGTGAGCCGGTGATAGAAATGACCTGCTGCCGTCAATTGCGCTGCTTCATCTGGCTTGACGAACTGGAAGCTTGCGAGTTTTGCGATGGCGTTGAGTGTGTTGGTGTCAAGAAGGGCGGGCTGATCATGGGCGTGTTGGATCTGCAAGACCTGGGCGATGAATTCCAGCTCAACAAGACCGCCACGCGTCCGCTTCAGGTCCCAAGGTCCCGCCGGCTTGTGTTCCTGCAACATCAAGCGGCGCATGTCTGTCGCATCCTTGTGCAGCTTGGCCGGATCGCGCGCTGCGGCCAGCACCGTCTGGATTGTCTGTTCGATGCGTTGCCGCAAGGCCGGAGCACCAGCCACGACGCGGGCGCGGGTAAGGGCCATTTTCTCCCAAGTCCAGGATTCGGTGCGGTGATAGGACTCGAAAGACTCAAAGGTTACAGCCACAGGCCCTTTGCTGCCGGACGGCCTGAGCCGCATGTCAACGTCATAAAGCAGGCCCTCGGCCGTTGGCGCTGTGAGGGCTGTCACAAGATGCTGGGTCAGGCGTGCATGATATTGCCCTGATGAAAGGGGCCGCTTGCCATCGGACTGCAACTGGTCAGCAGGGTGATCATAGACGAGGATCAGGTCAAGGTCGGATGCGGCTGTCATTTCCTGGCTGCCCAGCTTGCCCATGGCGATCAGCGCCACCTCAGCTTGCCCGATCGTGCCATGCATGCGCGCCATGTCGCGCAGAACGGCGGCGAGCATGGTTTCAAGAATACTGTCTGCGAGATTTGAAAAGCCGAGGCCCGCTGCTTCGGCCGTCACGGTTTCTGAAAGGATGCGCACCCCGACGCGGAACTTGTGCTCGCGCGCGAAGACGCGGACGCGATCCATGGCTTCATCGAGCGGCAGGTTGTCGGGAACAAGTTGCGCCAATGCCGATTGCAAGTCTGACAGCGGCGGAAGCGGGCCATAGAAATTCGGGTCGAGAACCGCTTCAAGGACGCGCGGCTGGCGGCTCAGCCCCTCGGCCAGTTTTGGTGCCGTTCCAAGGATCAGCGCCAGCAATTGCAACAGGGACGGCTGGGCGCGCAACATCGAGAATAATTGCACGCCAGCCGGCAAGCCCTGCAGGAACCGGTCAAAATCGAAGAAGCAGCGGTCGGCATTGCCATTGCCGGCCAGAGCCAGCAGGAGCCGAGGCATGATCTCGGTCAGGGCTTCCTTGGCGCGCCGGTCGCGGGTGGCGTTGTAGCGGCCGAAATGCCAGCCGCGGATCGTCGCTGATATCTCCGATGTTTGCACAAAACCCATGCGGCTCAAGGTTTCGAGTGTTGCCGGGTCGTCTTCGCCGCCGGTGAACACAAGACTTCCACCCTCCGCACCAAGGTCTTCCGCCTTTTCAAACAGCCGCGACGAATGCGAACGCACCCTCTCCAGCGTCGCGCGCAATTTTTGGCGCAAATCCTCTCCAGTGGTAAAGCCACAGAAACGGGCGAAAGCTTCGAAGGCATCCGGGCGCGCCGGCACTTCATGGCTCTGCTGGTCGTTCTGCATCTGGATGCGGTGTTCAATGCAGCGCAGGAAGCCGTAGGCCTCCGTCATGTCGCGCGCCGTTTCAGGACTGATCCATTGCGCTTCGGCCAAGGCCTGCAACATGTCCACAGTCTTGCGGCCACGCAGCTTGCGGTTCCGCCCTCCGGCGATCAGCTGCTGGGTCTGGACAAAAAACTCGATCTCACGGATGCCGCCCCGCCCCAGCTTGATGTTATGGCCCTCTACGGCGATTTCACCATGGCCCTTGGTGGCATGAATCTGCCGTATCAGTGATTGCACATCGGCGATGGCGGCAAAGTCGAGGTATTTTCGCCAAATATAGGGCTGCAGGCGCTGCAGGAACTCTTCACCCAGCGCAATGTCTCCGGCAATCGCCCGCGCCTTGATGAAGGCGGCGCGTTCCCAATTCTGGCCCTGGGTTTCATAATAAGTCCCGGCCGCCTCCATGGAGATCGCCACCTGGGTGGCGCGGGGGTCGGGCCGCAGCCGGAGGTCGGTGCGAAAGACATAACCATCCTCGGTCATGTCCTGCAGCATGGCCACGAGGCGGCGGGTGATCTTGACGAAAAACCCTTGCGGCTCGGCAATGCCGGATTGCTCTGCCAGTTCGTAGTCGAACAGGACGACGAGATCGATATCACTGGAATAGTTCAATTCGCCTGCCCCATGCTTGCCCATAGCTAGGACGACGTAACCACAATGGTTTTTAGAGTGTTGTGCCTGGCCTTTGCGCTCTGCCTCGTGCAACAGCGCGTCGACTGCACAGCGTACCGCCACATCGGCAAAGCGAGTCAACGCGGCAAGGTTCTGCTCCAGCGGCCAGACATTGGCGAGATCGGCGAGGGCTGCAAAGAGAGCGAAATGCGCCTTCTGTTGCCGCAGGATGCGGGTCACTTCACTGGTATCTTCCGTCAGCAGCGCAGCTTCGCAGGTGGCGCAGATGTCATCCAGAATGCGTTCAGGGGGTTCCGTCAGGCAGCGGGCAACAAAGGCTTGGTGATGCCGGGCAAGCGATGCCAAATAGGGTGACCCTTCTGCGAGGCCAGCCAACAGAGTTTGGTGGCGCTCGAAAACAGGCAAAAACTCTGCTGAGCAACCTTCAAACAGAGGGTTGGCGGACCCCTCTTCCAGAGCCTGCGGCAGGGGCTTTGTGATGCGGCTTTCGAAAGATGTTTCAAGGGCTTGCGTCATGACGCGCAAGCTAGCGCGGTCATGCCAGAAGCGGAAGGGTGATGATCACGGCGAGGCCCGGCTTTGCATCTTGCAGCGTCAATGTGCCGCCATGCAGTTTGACAACACTGGATACAAGGCTGAGACCCAGGCCGTTGCCCGGCTTCGAGCGGCTTTCATCAAGACGGACGAAACGGCCCAGAACATGTTCGCGCTGTTCCAGCGGAATACCCACGCCACGATCGGTTACTGTTACAACTGCGTTGTCACCTTGCTGGTGTGCGTCGATGGAGACAGTCACTTTTTCCAAGCCGGGGTCGGAGCCATATTTCATGGCGTTGTCCAGCAGGTTGGCAAAAACCTGTGAAATCAGCTGACGGTCGGCGCGGACACTGATTGAGCCCTCAACGTTGACAGACAGCGTGCCGCCCGCTTCCTCGATGAGCGGCTCATAAAGCTCGGCCACATCCTGCACGATGGCGGCGAGGTCAACAGGCACCAGTCCCTCGCGCACCTGGCCAGCATCAGCGCGTGCAATGGAAAGAAGCGCGTTGAAGGTCTGCAGGAGCTTGTCGCTCTCGGCCATGGTCTGCTGCAACGCCTGCTTCTGATCATCTACATTGTCTATGCGCAAGGCGGCTTCGGCCCGGGCCCTCAGCCGGGTCAAGGGTGTGCGCAGGTCATGAGCCACGTTGCTGGTCACTTCCTTCATGCCCTGCATCAGGCGCTCGATCTGGCCCAGCATTTCATTGAGCGACAGAGACAGTCGATCAAGTTCATCGCCCGTGCCAGAAACAGGCATACGCTGCGACAGGTCACCGGCCATGATACTCCGGCTGGTCTCCGTAATGGCATCGACGCGGCGCAGAAAGTTGCGGCTGGTGAGGAAGCCGCCAGCGAGGCCCACAAGGAACACCGGCACAATTGCCCACAGCAGGGTGTTCTGGATCAGGGCGCGAAAGGCCCGCAGCTCTTCAACGTCACGGCCGACCAGCAATTCATAATCGCCCGCCAGATCGATGGCGAAGGCATGGGCAGTATGGCTTATCTGGCTATCACCCTTGCCAATGGTGATGGGGAAATCGACCCAGACATTGTCGCCGGGTGCTGGCTGGGGCATGGCCTCAAGATTGCCTGCGACCCTTTTGCCATCAGGATCAACCAGCAGATATAGTGTTCCATTCTGGTCACTGACACGGCTGCGGATGACGTCGGCAACGCCTTGCAGCCCGCGCTGGGCGTATTGGTCGGCAAGCCCCTGCACTTCTGCACGGATGGTTTCCTCGGTCTGGCGTTCAAGAAGCCCCACCGTGTTCCAGAAGACATAGGCCAAAATGGCGCCCGCCGAGATGGCGAACACCAAAAGATAAATAGCAGCGAGGCGGAACGTCGAGGTCCGGAAGATCGTGGCGTTAGCGGTCACGTATCATATATCCGGCACCACGCACCGTTTGTAAAATGGGTTCTTCGAAGCCCTTGTCGATCTTGCCGCGCAAGCGCGAGACATGCACATCGATCACGTTGGTCTGTGGATCAAAGTGATAGTCCCAGACATTTTCCAGCAGCATGGTGCGGGTCACGATGTGCCCGGCATGGCGCATAAGGTATTCGAGAAGCTTGAACTCACGCGGTTGCAGCAGAATTGGCTTGCCCGCCCGTGTCACCTGCCGGGTCAGGAGATCAAGCTCGAGATCACAGACTTTCAATCGCGTTTCCTGTGAACTGGGTTGGTTGCGCCGCGAAAGACCTTCCAGCCTCGCCAGCAATTCGGCGAAAGCATAGGGCTTGGCCAAATAGTCATCACCGCCCGCCCGCAATCCACGCACACGTTCATCGACATCGGCCAACGCGCTCAGGATCAGAACAGGGGTTGTATTGCCCTCGGCGCGCAGGGTGCGGATAATGCTGAGGCCATCCATTTTCGGCAACATGCGGTCGACGATCAGCACATCGTGCACGCCTTCGCGGGCCATGGCGAGGCCGGTTTCGCCATCATGGGCCGTGTCAGGCAGGTGGCCGCCTTCCTTCAGGCCCTTGGAAAGCCACTGGGCTGAATCCTTATCGTCTTCAATGATCAGAATCCGCATGGCGTCTGGTGTGCTCTCGTGTCCGTAAGGTGCGGTATTGTCTACCGGATTCTTCTTTCCTTGGGGAGGGGGTGGCGCGGAGACAGTTGCTTGGGGGGGAACGTCGGGGTGTTCTGTCTCCGCGCCTGTTGGGCGCATTTGCGAGCGGGGAAGCGTCATGAGCCCAATCTCTCTTTGCTATAGTTGGGATTCAGGTTTTCAGATTTCAACCTTGATCACGAGGAAGTGTAAGGAAGCGCTGGTTGTCGCCGCGGCGGACCAGCATTAGCACCTGCTTGCCCTTGGCAACCTTCATGGCTTCAGAAACGTCCTTGGTGCTGGCAACGGGTTTGCCGCCCACTTCCAGGATGATGTCTCCCGCCGCCAGGCCGCGTTCGGCGGCCTTGGAATTGGGATCAAGGTCGGTTACGCGGACGCCAGCACCATCTTCGGCTGGAGCCACTGAGATGCCAAGATCAGAAAGGCTCATGCCCTTCTGGTCTTCACCAGTCGAGGCAAGTTTTGGCGTCTCGCCGGGCATGGTGCCGATTTTCACTTTGACAGTCTCGGCTTTGCCGTTGCGCAGGATGTCCAGCGCCACCTCCGAGCCGGGCTTCACATGGGCGATCAGCTTTGACAGGTCCTTGGCGTCCGCAATGGCCTGGCCGTCGACCTTCAGGATGGTGTCACCCTGCTTGATACCGGCCTTCTGGGCAGGAGAATCCTGAGTCAGGTCGGCAACGATGGCACCTTCTGCCTTGCTCATGCCGAGGCTTTCTGCCAGGTCCTGCGTCACAGGCTGGATCTGCACGCCGAGCCAGCCGCGCGTCACAGAACCGTTGGTTTTCAGGCTGTCGACGACGTCACTGACGATGCTGGCAGGTATGGCAAAGCCAATGCCGACCGAACCACCGGACGGCGAAAAGATCGCCGTATTGACGCCAACAACTTCACCATTCAGGTTGAATGTGGGGCCGCCGGAGTTGCCCTTGTTGATCGAGGCATCGATCTGCAAGTAGTCATCATAGGGGCCGGAGCCGATGTCGCGTCCGCGGGCCGAGACGATACCGGCTGTCACAGTGCCACCTAGACCGAACGGGTTGCCGACCGCCATGACCCAGTCACCCACTTTCGCCTCTGTATGGCTGAGATTGACATAGGGGAAGCTCTTGTCAGACTTGATCTTGAGCAAGGCGAGATCTGTCTTCGGGTCAGTACCGATTACCTTAGCGTCATAGTCTTCACCATTCTGGAAGTGCAGTTTCACTTCCGTGGCATCCTTCACAACGTGGTTGTTGGTGACAACGTAACCGTCGGCACTGATGACAAAGCCAGAGCCCATGGCCATGCCAAACTGATGCGGAGCCTTACGGTCAGGGCGCTGGCCCTGCTGGTCCTGGAACTGCTTGAAAAAGTCCCGGAATTGCGGTGGCAACTGGTTCAGGTCTGGCATGCCGTTGCCGTCACCATTGTCCATTGAGCCATCAGCCATGGCTGCCGTTTCGTCGAACTTGACCTGAACGGCAACGACGGCTGGCATCACCTGCTCGACCAGGGTTGAAAAGCCCTTGGTGGGATCAACTGGCGTGGCCAGCGTGGCGGAGCCAGCCGAATAGGCCAACTGCGGCACGGGCAGCATATTTGCGCCAAACAAAGTTGCAGATGAGAGCAGCGCGGCAGTGGCGATGCCGAGGATTGTCTTGCGTGGTGTGTATGACAGAACTGACATTTGATTCTCCTTCACCGTCATTTCGTTTGCAGGGGGAACGCGGTTAGGCAGAAGGTAATGTGCTTGCGATTACAGGAAAATTTCTATGTCATGAAACAGTTGTAATGTTTGTGGCAGGGCTGCGGCAGGCGCGGCTTATTTGCGAAGAACGGCGTCCAATTCTGCCTTTTCCGCGTCGCTCAGGGTTCCGCCCTCCGCAGGTTCCATGGATCTTGTGCGACGGAACGCCAACATGATTCCCGCGATCAACAACAGAAAGGGTGTTGCCCACAAAACGTAGTTGGCCGGGGTGAAGCGGGGTTTCAGCAAGACGTAGTCACCATAGCGGTCCACCACGAAGGCGATCACATCCCGGTCGGATTTGCCTTGGGTGATCTGGTCGCGGATCAATAACCGCAGGTCGCGCGCCACCGAAGCATCACTTTCATCGATGGACTGGTTCTGGCAGACGAGGCAACGCAGGCCTGCCGAAATTGTGCGGGCGCGGGCTTCCAGCGCCGGATCCTTCAACATTTCATCCGGCTGCACGGCATGGGCCACACTGGCGATGAGGAATATGGCAAGCCATGCGAGGAAGGCGCGCTTCATGGTCATTCAGCTGCCTGCGGTACCGCTGCAGCGGCCCGTTTGGGAACGCCAATCCGCAACCTGCGATCCGTCAGCGAGAGCAAGCCGCCCGCAAACATGATGGCTGCACCCAGCCAGATCCAGGATGCCAGCGGATTGTAGGAGGCGCGTACGGCGTAGCTTCCATCCGTGCCCTTGTCTCCCAGCACGATGTAAATGTCGCCAGCCAAGCCTTGCACTAGGCCCACTTCGGTGGTTGGCATGCGGGAGGGGCGGAAGATGCGCTTTTCCGAAATCACGGTTGCCACATCGCCGCCATTGCGCGTGATCTGGAAAGTGCCCGCGAGGCCATCGTAGTTGGGGCCTTTGGTGTCCTGCACACCGACGAACTTGATCGTATAGCCGCCAAGGTCGATGGAACCGCCCACGGGGACTGAGGCAATGTTTTCAACCTTCCAGACAGACAGGATCACGACTGCCGCCAACAGGAAACCCAGGCCGGCGTGGGCCAACGTTGTGCCGATCATGTTGCGTGGCAGACCGATCAGGCGGTGCCAGGCTGTCGACAACGGCACTTGCGGCCAGCCGATGCGAAGCGCCAGTTCACGCAAGGCCCCAAAGATCAGCCAGGCACCTAAAGCAATCGCCACCGGCGCAAACCACGGCCCGCGTCGCACGATCACCAGCAGCGCAACGGCGACAAGCAAAGCGGCAACGGCAGACCAGGATAGATAGCGCAGGGTTTTCCAGCCCTCAGAGCGTTTCCAAGTCAGGAAGGGACCAACCGGAACCAGCACCAGCAACACCAGCATGATCGGGCCAAAGGTCATGTTAAAATAGGGAGGCCCCACCGTCATCTTGCCGTTGGTGAGGATTTCATAGGCCAGCGGATTGAGTGTGCCGGCGAAGACGGCACCACAAGCTGCGCAGAGTAGAATGTTGTTGAGCACCAATCCACCTTCGCGGCTGACCGGTGAAAACAGTCCGCCGGTGCGCAGCGATGGCGCGCGCCAGGCGAAGAGCGCCAGCGACCCACCAATAAAGGTCAGCAGGATGATGAGGATGAACAGTCCGCGTTGGGGATCGACAGCAAAGGCATGAACGGAGGTCAAGACACCTGATCGCACGAGGAACGTGCCGACCAGCGACAACGAAAAGGCAAGAATGGCGAGCAGGATCGTCCAGATTTTCAGGGCATCACGCTTTTCCACCACGATGGCTGAATGGAGCAATGCGGTTGCAATGAGCCATGGCATAAGGCTGGCGTTTTCCACGGGATCCCAGAACCAGAAGCCACCCCAGCCCAATTCGTAATAGGCCCACCAGGACCCCATGGCGATGCCGATGGTGAGGAAGGCCCATGACAGAAGCGTCCATGGCCTGACCCAGCGCGCCCAGGCTGCATCGACGCGGCCTTCCAACAGGGCTGCAACGGCAAAGGAGAACGTGACAGAAAGGCCCACATAGCCCGAATAGAGAAAGGGCGGATGGAAGGCCAAGGCCGGGTCCTGCAGGATCGGGTTCAGTCCACGCCCGTCAATGGGCGGGTTTTCGAGACGCAGAAACGGGTTCGAGGCGGCAATGACAAACAACAGGAAGGCAAATCCGATGGCACCCTGCACGGCCAAGACACGTGCCTTCAATGTTGCCGGCAGATGATTGCCGAAGGCGGCAACCGAGGCGCCGAAGATCGACAGGATCAACACCCACAGCAGCATGGAACCTTCGTGGTTCCCCCACACACCGGCAAATTGATAAAGCAGCGGTTTTGAGGAATGGGAATTCTCCGCCACGTTGGCGACAGAAAAATCATTGGTCACGTAGGCATGGGTCAAGGCCGCAAAGGCAAGGCCCGACAACAGCAATTGCAGCAACGCCGCCACTGACCCTGACGCCATCAGCGAGGCAGATCCGCGCGCTGCGCCATAGAGTGGCATCACCATCTGCCACGCAGCGACGGCGAGAGCGATGGCAAGCGCGAAATGGCCGAGTTCCGCGATCAAGAGCCCGCTCCCTTGCCAAGTTTCACGCCGCGTTCCTTCAATTTGTCGGCCACGTCCTTGGGCATGTAGTTTTCGTCATGCTTGGCAAGCACGGTATCTGCCGTCAGGTTTCCGTTGGCATCAACCACGCCTTCTGCCACCACACCCTGCCCTTCCCGGAACAGGTCTGGCATCAGGCCGTTGTAGCTTACAGTCATGTTTTTCAAAGTATCGGTGACGACGAACACGTGATGTGTGGCGTCCGGCTTCTGCCAACTGCCTTCCAGCACCATTCCGCCCAGCCGGATGCGCGTGCCAGCGGCAACATGCTTTTCGGCAATGTCACTCGGCGTGTAGAAGAATACGATGGTGTCCTTCATGGCGAAAAGGATGATGCCGACCGCCACCGCGAGCACGGCAAGGCTTGAGAGGATGATGGTGGTGCGGGCCTGTTTGCGTGTCATTTCAATCCGAGTTCCTTCGCAAGATCATTGATTGCCGTCAGTGCATCAGCCTGGCTGGCAAATTGCTGACGGGCCTTGGCCAGCGACGCACTGGCCTTGTCTGTCTCGCCGAGCACAGTGCGCGCCCGGATCAACCGCAGCCAGCCTTCAAGATCATTGCCATTGCCCGCCAAGCGCACATCAAGACCTTCCACCATGGAGCGGATCATGGCCTGCTGGTCTCCGGCCGCCATATTCTTCACGCTGGCGGCTTGATCTGCGCTGATCTGCGGAGCGGACCCAAGTGCCTTCAGCCTATCGATCTGATCTTGCACCGCCTTGCGCCACGGCGCTTCGGCGGGAGCAGCGGCAAGCATGGCCTGAAAATCGGCAATTGCCTCATCTTTCTTGCCGGTCTGTGACAGGGCAAGCGCATGATAGAATCGCGCCTTGGGATTGTTGGCATCGAGCCGATAGGCATCCATGGCAGATGTGACCGCCAATTCCGGCATCAATCCATTGTCACGTAAAGTCAGGGCCTCGGCGACGCCTGCTTTCAGCTCCGCCGTTTCGCCGGCCAACGCCATGATGCGCATCTGGGCCTCTGCTGCGTCACCGAAACGGCCCATGTCCATGTAAACCGGAATTAGAATCTTCCAGCCCTGCGCATCGTTGGGACTGCGCAGCAGGTGATCCTCCACCTGGGCGACAAGGGCTTCGGTGTCGCCGTTCTTTTCGGCATTGGCGAGGCGTTCGGCACGCGGCACATCGGGCATGCCGGGCTTGCCCACCTGCATGTAAATGGCGACAGCCGCCACTGGAATCAGAACAGCCAAACCCAACAGGCGCGGTGATGCCGCAATGGCTTTCGGAGCCTGGAGGCGCGCTTCCGACAGGATGCGACGGCTCAACTCGTTGCGCAGGCCCTCGCCTTCAACTGCAGACAAACGCCCTGCAGCAATGTCAGCTTCCAATTCAGAGAGCTGGTGCTTGAAGACAGCAAGTCCTCCTGTTGCTTCCATCGGTCTTGAACGACGCGCAAGCCATTGCGATCCCAGCGCCAAGGCAGCTGTGACCACGGCAAGCAGCGCTGAAGCGAGAATCCAGAATTGCATCAATAACCTTTCAGCGCTCAATTATATCTCAATTTGGTCCTATCACCATGGCGCGTTGTCGCATGGGTTTTGACAGGTGTCGGAAAACAATGGAGCCGCCCTGCCCACCCTGTTATGTAGTCCCCCAACAGGAACCGGGCAAAGATGCAACGCTATTCCATTTTTTCTCTCGCAAGGAACGCACTCCACTACCACAAGGAGTGGGAAAAAGCCTGGCGTTCGCCAGCGCCGAAAGCAAGTTACGATGCCGTGATCATCGGTGGCGGCGGGCATGGTCTGGCCACGGCCTACTATCTCGCCAAGAATCACAAGATGACCAATATCGCGGTTGTCGAAAAGGGCTGGATTGGCGGTGGCAACACAGGCCGGAACACCACCATCATCCGCTCCAACTATCTGCAGGATCCATCGATCGCCATTTATGAGCTGGCGCGCTCGCTTTACGAAGACCTGAGCCAGGATCTCAATTTCAACACCATGTTCAGCCCGCGCGGCGTGATGATGCTGTGCCAGACCGAACATGAATTCCGCGCCTTCAAACGTACGGCCCATGCCAACCGGCTGGCCGGGCTTGATTGCCGCATGATCACACCTGCCGAAGTGAAGGAGCTGGTGCCGATCATCAACGATGATCCGAACTGCCGCTATCCTGTGCTTGGCGCATATTATCAACCGCGCGGCGGCACGGGCCGCCATGATGCGGTGGCCTGGGGTTATGCGCGTGGTGCTGATGCAATGGGTGTGGATATCATCCAGAACTGCGAAGTCACAGGCATTCAGCGCGATGGCGGCAAGGTTGTAGGCATCGAGACCACCAAGGGCGTCATCAAGACCAAGAAGATCGGCGTGGTTACGGCCGGCCATGTCTCCACGATCATGGACATGGCAGGCGTGCGCATGCCGATTGAGAGCCAGTGCCTGCAGGCGCTGGTGTCGGAGCCGATCAAGCCGGTGATTGATTGCGTGGTCATGGCCAACACGGTGCACGGCTACATCAGCCAGTCGGACAAGGGTGAGTTGGTGATCGGCGGCGGCACCGATTCCTACAACAACTATTCGCAGCGCGGCTCCTTCCCGGCGCTGGAGCACACCATCACGGCGCTGATCGAAACCTTCCCGATCATTTCGCGGCTGCGCATGCTCCGGCAGTGGGGCGGCATCGTTGACATGACGGGCGACCGTTCACCGATCCTGTCGAAGACCGACGTTGATGGCCTGTACGTCAATTGCGGCTGGGGCACCGGCGGCTTCAAGGCCATTCCGGGTTCCGGCTATGTGTTCGCCGATACCATCGCCAATGACAGGCCGCACCCGATTGCCGCCCCCTTCTCTCTCAACCGTTTTGCCGAAGGCCGCCTGATCGACGAAAGCGTCGCGGCTGCCGTGGCACATTGAGGATCACTCCATGCTTGTAGTCACTTGCCCCGTCTGTGGCGCGTCCGGCGATGAAACCGATTTTCATGCCGGCGGCCAAGCCCATGTGCGCCGCCCCGCCACCCATGATCCCGTCAACATCACCGACCAGGAACAGCGCGATTACCTGTTCATTCGCCATAACCCAAAGGGCCTGCATTTCGAGCGCTGGCGCTGTGACCGAGGCTGCGGCAAGTGGTTCCACGCGGCACGCGATACAGTCACCATGGAATTCAAGGAATTCTACCTGATCACCGACCTGCCCTCGGAAGAGTTGCAGAAGCAGGCGAAAGGTCCGTGGGCTGACTATTTCAAATCCCGCGCCAACTCGAAATCAGGGGCAAAAGCATGAGCGGCAAAACCAAACATCCGCGCGCGAAGGCGCTCGAAGTTGCCCGTGAGTTGACTGGATTTCTCCGCCCGTTGTGCGAGCCAGATCGGTTCATCTTTGCCGGATCGTTGCGCCGCATGAAGCCCGAGGTCGGGGATATTGAGTTGGTTTACGTCCCGCGTATCGAGTTGCTGCCTGATCCTGACGATCTGCTGGGCAATCAAATTCCGACGAACCTCTTTGACCGGCAACTGGACAATATGCTCGCCGTGGGTTCGCTCACCAAGCGCGTCGGGGAAAAGGGCGGCACATCGTGGGGGCCGTCGAATAAGCTGGCCGTTCACAGAGCGTCGGGCATCGGGATTGATTTCTTCTGCGCCAACCCGCGCAACTTTTGGACGTTTCTCGTCTGTCGCACGGGGAGCATGGAGAGCAATACGCGCATTTGCATGGCGGCGGAAAAGCGCGGCTGGAAATGGAATCCCTATCGCGGTTTTGAAGATCGGCGCACGGAGGAATTGCTCTTCGTGCCACAGTCGGAAGAGGAACTATTTCAATACGTCGGTTTGCCTTACCTGAAACCCATCGCACGCGTATGAACCAAGCCCAACGATTCATGCTGTTCATTGATGCCCCGAAGAAAGGGCACGTCTCATTGTTTACGCTGGCGTGTCGCGCGCAAGGTTGGGACCACACCAACCGCGACATCCGGCTGCGGGTTTTCAGTGTCGCCGTGAGTTTTCCCAAAGGGCATTTCGCCACGATCCTGGATTGCTTGCGCGAGATCACGTCGGGCGAGCCGTTGGCGCGGGAAATCACCAGCGCCGCGCAATTGGACGGGCGCGAGGATGTGGATCGGGTCAAGGCGTTGTGCCTGTTTCTGGCCGGGGACATCAAAGGCGCTCAGGAGGTGGATAACAACGAAGGGAAGGCCCGGCGCTCCCGGCATGTCATCGTGAAGGAACGGATGAAGTGCCTGGCGCTTTACCCGCTCGAAAATCCGATGGGAATGGCCGGGGCGCAGGCGCTCGTGGATGAGTTGATGAAGGACATGTTCAACAAGGGCCGGAAGTTCG
>CALMEZ010000035.1 GCA_937864985.1 uncultured Alphaproteobacteria bacterium | reverse complement strand
ACTATTTTATATCCATTGCACCTCCCGGAGTGACCGTTAAAGTGAGTCCTCATCATGGTGGATTTCCAGCTGTGACTCCAACCGATTCGATTGAATATAAAGCAGCAGAAATGGCCATGATGGATTCATTTGGTAAAAAACCATTACCTCAGAGGGGAGGAGGATCGATCCCCATAGTATCCTTATTTGAGAAAGTGCTCGGGGTCAAAACAGTAATGATGGGCTTTGGTCTTGATTCAGACAATATCCATTCTCCTAATGAAAAATACGGACTGTTTAATTTTTACAAGGGGATTGAAACCATTCCTTCTTTCTTCCGTCATTATGCTGATCTAAAAAAATAAAAAATTTAAATTCTGAATAATACATGAAAATCAACTTGGCGCTTGCGCTTATCATCACTTCTTTTTCCCAAGCTTTTACACAAAATAATATGACCGTAAAAAAAGACACTGTAATTACCGACACATTATCTTATGCACTTGGTAATCTTTTAGGTACCAGCCTGAAACAACAAGGCTTTAACGAATTGCATATTGAAGATTTGTCAAAAGGTATACTGCATGCCATTGTAGGCATGAGTACAATGGACCTCAGGACTTGTGATCGCATTGTAAACGAATATCAACAGGCACAACAGGCTGCCAAATATGGGCCCTTAAAAGAAAAGGGTGAAAAATTTTTAGCAGAAAATTTAAAGAAAGCCACGGTGCATGTCACCCCTTCTGGTCTTCAGTATGAAATTATCCGGGAAGGTGCGGGCAAGAAACCTGGACCCGCGGATAGTGTAACGGTGCATTATGAAGGTATAGTGGCCGAAGGAAAAGATCCTTTCGATAGTTCATACAAAAGAGGCCAACCCATTACTTTTATGCTAAACCAGGTGATACCAGGTTGGACGGAAGGACTTCAACTCATGAAAGAAGGATCAAAATACAAGCTTTACATTCCTTATAATCTTGGATATGGTGAAGCCGGGGCGGGGGATGCAATTCCTCCATTTGCTACTTTGGTCTTTGATGTGGAATTGATCAAAGTAGGATCCGGTAAATAAATTCATCCAGTCATGCGCATCGATATCATATCTGCATTGCCGCATTATTTTGATTCGGTTTTTGAAAATGCTATTTATCGACGTGCAATGTCTGCTGAGGTCATTGATATTCAAATACATGACCTCAGAGAATTTGGAATTGGGAATTATAAACAAATTGATGACTATGCTTATGGTGGGCAGGCGGGTATGGTCCTCATGCCGCAGCCACTTGCAAAATGCATCGAATCACTCAAATCAAAATACGTCTATGATGAAGTGATCTATCTTACCCCGGATGGAGTGTTGCTGAATCAAGGAATGGCCAACCTGCTTTCACTTAAAAAAACATTATTAATAATATGTGGCCATTATAAAGGAATTGATCAAAGAATACGGGATAAATATGTCACCAAAGAGATATCCATTGGTGATTATGTTTTATCAGGAGGCGAAATGGCAGCAGCTGTGCTGGCAGATGTGATTCTAAGATTGATTCCAGGCATCATGAGCGACGAAAGCAGTGCATTAAGCGATTCCCATCAGGATGGTTTATTAGCACCTCCGGTCTATACGAGACCCGCAGATTTTGATGGCTTGAAGGTCCCGGAGATTTTATTGAGTGGTCATGATAAAAAAATAGATGAGTGGTTGGAAGAACAGTCTATGGAAAGAACAAAGAGATTGAGACCCGATATGTGGGAAAAATTTAATCATTAAATAAATCGTAAAATTTGTTTAGTCCTTCAAGCTTTTGAATGAGATGGATCCCTCAAGATTCAATTTATTAAAAAATGTTAAAAAATAATATTTGACTGCAAAAAAAAGAAGCCAATCGTGTAAAATTTAAATTTTAGCTTATATTTGGCCATTATTTAATCAATCAAAAAATCAGATTGCCTATAGAAAACTAACTTCTACACTTTAATTTTTATTTACAGAACCATCAAAAATTATAGTTATGCAAGTTAGTATGCTTTCTGATCAGGAACTAATCCAATTATATCTTACCGGTAACGATCGTGCTTTTGAGACTTTACTCAATCGGCATAAGACAAAGATCTATACTTCCATCTACTTGTTTACAAGAGATAACGAAATTGCAGAAGACATCTTCCAGGAAGTTTTCATCAAAATCATTGATACATTGCGCAAAGGCCGATACAATCATGAAGGTAAGTTTTTACAATGGGCTATGCGCATTTCTTACAATATGTGCGTGGATCAATTCCGTCGTACCAAACGCAGCGGCAATGTAGCTCCAAACGAAAATTTCGATGTTTTCAATGTCATACCTTCTAACGATGACAATATGGAACAATTCATGATTAAAGATCAACGCACCACTAAAATTAAAGACTTGGTAGATCAATTACCAGCCGAACAACGGGAGGTGGTGATTCTGCGTCATTATGCTGATATGAGTTTTAAAGAGATATCTTTATTAACCAGGGTAAGTATAAATACTGCCCTGGGGCGTATGCGGTATGCTCTGATCAATCTCCGGCGTTTAATGGAGGATAAAGTAGAGGTAGCTTATTGATTTAGACCGCCATTTAATCTATAAAAAATAATGCAGTTATAGACCGGTTAGGTTAAGATCAACTGCCTTACTACATTTGACAATCTTAAAACAAGATTGCCTATCAGATTATTTTATAACCGTATAGCTTTGTTGGCTTTGATGTAATCCATCTCAAACTGATAGAATTTCTCAAAAAGGGTTTTGGTTATTTCTCCTCCTTGTCCACTGCCAACCAGATGATCATCAATTTTTACGACCGGCATGGCTTGCTTTGTAGTACTGGATACAAATATTTCAGGACATACCAACATTTCGTCCCAGGTTATATTTCTTTCTTCTACAGGCATGAGGTCCCTGGCAATGTCTAATAAATGCTTGCGTGTTATTCCTTCCAGGATATTGTTTTTTGGCGTAACCAATTTTTGATCCGGAGTCACAAAAAATATATTTGCCCTGGATGATTCGGTGACCAATCGGTCTTTTAGGTACAAAACATCATCATACCCGCCCTTCATGACTTCAGGCCAAGATTGCATCGCCACGAGATAATTTATGGTCTTGGCATTTGGGGTCTCCCGCACATAATCAATTGATTTTAGCTTAAGATGTTTTATTTTATCAAATGATGTATAAATTTCAAAACTCAAACCTCCGGCCAGGATGATTAAATTAGGTGTACCATCCATCGTAAATCCATTGGATGAGACTCCACCTGTCAAAATTAATTTAAAGGTGCCGTCCCGGATCTGGTTTTTTTCCATTAAGGTATATACTTGTTCTTCAATCTCAGGGACGGATAAGGGCAAATTTAAATGTAAAAACTTCGCGCCTCTTTCAAATCGTGCCAGATGATCGGGTTTTGCATGGTCAGTCCTCCTTTGCGTAATAAAACAACAGTTCAATGTAACGCCGCAGGTGGCGGATGCTGTCAGCAGCAAGCGCAACGTCATTGCCAGCTTTCGCCATGATGAACGCGCCCTGGATCACAGTCTGTGTATGAAGCGCGAGACTATCTTCTGACCATGTCGCTTCTGGGGCATGGCGCGCCTTGGCGGCGCGGATCATCTGGGCCACATGATCAGCATGTGTGCTGATGCCTTCAAAACAGGCTTCACGGATGGCGGGATGAGAGTCAAAAACCTCCTGCGCCATCGTGCCGAGCAGGCATGTGCACTCCGGCAGCGTGCGCCCTTCCAGCAGCCGGGCACGAAAATCCACATAGGCGATCAATTGATCCAGCGGGTCTTCATAAGCGTGGTAGGGCGCGGACGCGAACAGCTGTCCGGTAACCTCGGTCCAGAACTGCGTGGCTGTAACGGCAAGCTCTTCCTTGCTCTTGAAATGATGGAAAAAGGCACCCTTCGTCACGCCAGCCGCGCGGCACAGGTCGTCAACCGTCGTTGCCTCATACCCATGCTGCCGAATCAGTTGCAGGGCAGAGCCGAGGATTCTGGTGCGGGCGGGTGCAGATGAAGTCATCGCAATTGCATACCAACCAGTTGGTATGTTGTAAAGCCAAAAGTTTGCGATCCATGTTTTTTGGCAAATTGTTATGGATTCAGGCTGGCAAGCTGAAAATGCCCGCCTTGCGGATCTTCCCCGAAAACAGTCCACAAACCGGTAGGCAACTTTTGTGCTTCGGAAACGATGGTTCCGCCAGCCTTTTGTACACGGGCAGTCGCTGCCTTGATGCTCTTCACTGAAAAATAGTTGAGCCACATGGGCCGTGGCAGTTTGTGTTGTTTCAGCAGCATGGCCCCGGCGGGTGAACCACCGACTTTGAACGTCTGATAGCGGCCGGCTTCCCCCATGTCGAAGATGTCACCCTTCGACCAGCCGAATAACTTCACGTAGAAATCCCAGGCCAGGTCGAGATCAACGGTGTAAAGCTCATGCCAGGCCACGGTGCCCTGCGTTCCGGCAGCCAGCGGCGCTTCGTCCCTGTCCCCCAGCGGCTGCAAGATATTGAAGATCCCCCCTGTGGGATCGGCGATCACTGCCATGCGCATGACGCCGGGAATGTCCCATGGCGCGCGGAAAATGATGCCGCCCAGGTCCGAAGCGCGCTTGCAGGTTTTGTCGGCATCATGGGAAAGGATATAGGCCGACCAGAAGGGCGGCATTTTCTGCAGATATTCCGGCGCCTGCATGATGCCGCCGACACCATGATCTGAAACCATCGTGACATGGTAGTCTTCATCCTGGAGCATATATGTCCAGCCGAGAACCTTGGCATAAAACCGCTTGGCGGCTTTCACATTGTGCGTCAGCAGGTCATGCCACACGAACGGACATTGCTTGTGGGCCATAGAAGCGTTCACCTCAAATCAGAAAAACAAGATTGAACGATTGCAACTAACTCCGAAACCTTGAGAAACCGTGACTTGCATCAAATTGCAAGATGCCGCTTTGTCTCACGGACAGTAAGCAGCTATGGTCCGGCCATGAACACGCAATCACATGTCATCATGGGTGCCGCGCTGTTTGGCGGACGCATGCCGAAACGGGCTTGGGCAGGCGCACTTGGGGGCGTCCTTCCCGATGTGCCGATGCTGCTGATTGTCCTTACCCTGAAGCTTGCAGGCGTTCCCGCGCACCGAATATTCGACGAGATGTATTGGCAGAATTGGTGGCAGCTGACCAACGCCATCGCCCACAATTTCTGGCTCTGGGGTGGCTTGTGGTTGGCTGCACTGGCAATGCACCAGCGCGCAACGGCGTCCGCGGAGAGCATCGATTTCTGGGCCCTCGTTCTGGTATTCGCATCCTCAGGGCTTCTGCACAGCTGCATCGACTTCCTGGTTCATCGCGAGGATGCCCATATGAGCCTGTGGCCGGTCACGCGCTGGAAGTTCATGTCGCCAGTATCCTATTATGATCCGGCTCACTATGGCCGCATTTTCAGCCTGTTCGAGGCGCTGTTGGGCATTGTCCTGAGCGTTGTTTTGTTACGGCGATTTCATGCGACGGTTTTGCGCTGCATATTAGCCTTGTTCATGGCGCTCTATGTCGCTGTGCCTGTATATTTTATCCTGACCCGCGGCAACTGAGTCAGCGGCAACGGAATTGCTCCGCTTGCCCGTCTCTATTGAATCCCTGCCAACCCTGAGGCGCAACGCACCTGATGAAGAATTTGATGAAAAACCTGATTGCGCTGGCCGTCCTGCTGGCACTTGGATTGGGCACCTGGCATTTTGGCCTTTATGCCGCGGCCCTGTCATGGTTGCATCTCGCCGCAAAGCAGGATGGACAGATGGCAAGTTCCACTGGTGGAGCCGTGCCGGCTGGCGCATCTGGAAGGCGTGGCGGGTCCACAGGCCCGGTGCGTGTAATGCTTGCCGAGGTCAAACCCATGGACCTTCCGTTGATCGAGCGCACCTCGGCTACAATCCAGGCCTCGGCAGTTGTCAGTATCAACGCCCGCATCACAAGCCAGGTGAAGGAGGTGCCCGTCAGTGACGGCGCCATGGTCAAGGCCGGCGATATTCTTGTGGTGCTCGATGACCGTGCCCTGCAAGCCACCCTCGCCAAGGATCAGGCCACTTTGGCCAAGAACCAGGCAACGCTGGTCAATGCGCGCCTTCAAATGGATCGCGCAAAATCCCTCGCCGCAAAGAATGTCGGTCCGCTCGCTGACGCGGATGCCGCAGTGGCCGCGGAGAAAGCAGCCGAACAGGTTGTGCAGGCAGATCTGGCCCAGATTGATGCTGATAAGCTGCAGATCGAATTCACCACGATCCGCGCCCCCTTTGCCGGCAAGCTCGGCACTGTGAATGTGGTGCCCGGCGCGCTGGTGTCAGCTACCCCTTCAAACGCCTCGCAGCAGACGTCCCTGATGACCATCACGCAAATGCAGCCAGTGAAGGTGAATTTCCGGCTGCCAGAAAAAGCGTTGCAGGATATCCTGCCCCGATACAATGCAGGCAGCACAATTCTCGTCACAGCCCGCGCCGCCAATGACGATGTGCTGGATACAGGCCCGCTGAACTTCATCGATTCCGCCGTCGACAGCACAACCGGCACAATCAGCATGTCCGCACTTCTGAAGAACGAGAGGCTGGCCCTATGGCCCGGCCAGCATGTGGAAGTCGACGTCCAATACGGCACGCTCACCGGAGCACTGACCGTGCCTGTAGTCGCTGTTCAACAGGGACAACAAGGCAGCTTTGTCTGGCGCGTCGACGAGCAAAGCAAGGTCAGCCCGGCAATCGTCAAGGTGTCCCGCTATGAAGGCGGCTTTGCGGCCATCTCGGATGGGCTCGCAGCCGGTGATAAAGTTGTGATTGAAGGCCAGGCCAAAATGAACACCGGAACCGAAGTGAAGGATGGTCCTGCTGAAACAGCGTCGGGCACGTCAAGTAAGAAGCCCGACCAGAAGCAATCCCAGGCGGCGGGCCAGTAGCATGGGCATTTCCGAATTCTGCATCCGGCGCCCCGTTGCCACAATCCTGCTTTCCTGCGCCGTGTTGCTGGGCGGCTTGTTCTCGTGGAAGCTGCTTCCAGTGGCGGCCTTGCCCCGCGCCGAATTCCCTGTCGTCAATGTGTCGGCCAATCTGCCTGGGGCCTCGCCCGATATCATGGCAACCTCCGTGGCAACACCGTTGATCAAGCAGTTCTCGACCATCGCAGGTGTTGAATCGATCTCGACATCAAATTCACTGGGTTCGACCAACATTACCATCCAGTTTGTACTCAACCGCTCCATTGATGCCGCCGCAGCTGACGTGCAGGCTGCATTGGCGCGCGTGCAACGCGACTTGCCCCAGGACATGAACTCGCCGCCGAGTTACCGCAAGGTCAATCCGGCCGATGCGCCCGTCATGTTGATGTCGTTAACCAGCGACATTGCAGCCCTTACAGATCTGGATGCCGTGGCTGAAAACATCATCTCGCCCAGTCTTTCGACAGTGGATGGCGTGGCCCAGGTATCGATTTTCGGCTCCCAGAAATATGCCGTCCGCATCCAGATTGACCCAAATGCCCTTGCGGCACGCGGCATCACCATTGCCCAGCTGCAGCAGGCTGTTTCGTCATCGAACCGCACAACACCATTGGGAACACTGGTCGCTGGACCACAGCAGCTGACACTGGTGGCGAACACACAATTGAACAACGCCCGGGAATTTGCAGCGCAGGTCATTGCCACGCGCAATGGCGCTGACGTGCATCTGGGCGATGTCGCGAAGGTGATCGATTCAACATCCAATCTTCAGTCTGCCGCAAGCTATGACGGCACACGCGCCATCATCATGGCTGTTCAGCGGCAACCCGATGCCAATACGGTTGAAGTCATCACGCGGGTCCGTGCCATGTTGCCGGATTTGGAAAAGCAGCTGCCGGCCACAGCCAAACTCAACGTCATGAATGACCGCGCCGTCTCGATCAATGCGTCGATTTCAGACGCACTCAAGACCCTGTGGATCACCATCTTCATGGTCATTGCCATCGTCTATGTATTCATCCGCAGCCTGCGCGCCACATTCATTCCCGCCGTGGCGGTGCCGATATCCCTGATCGGTACACTGGGCATCATGTACCTCCTGGGCTTTTCCATCGACAATGTCTCCCTCATGGCCATCACGCTGGCTGTGGGACTTGTCGTTGATGATGCCATTGTGATGATGGAAAACATTGTCCGCCACATGGAGGAGGAGGGCAAGGGTGCCTTCGAGGCCGCTTTGCACGGCGCTTCGGAAGTGGGCTTCACCATTCTGTCGATTTCGGTGTCGCTGGTCGCCGTCTTCATTCCGGTGCTGCTCATGGGCGGCGTCATCGGCCGCATCTTCAATGAATTCGCCGTCGTCGTTGCAGCTGCGATTCTCGTATCCATGTTTGTGTCGCTGACGCTGACACCCATGATGTCATCACGCATCCTCCGCCCCAGCACCAGCCCCGGCATCGTGTCGCGCGTCTTGGAGCATGGGCTGGAAACGATGACGCGCGCCTACGCATGGCTGCTGCACTGGTGTCTGAAGTTGCATGTGGCCGTCTTCATCCTGTTCCTCGCATCCGTTTTTGCGACGTGGAGCCTGTTCAACTCCTTGCCCAAGGGCTTTTTCCCGCAGGAAGACATTGGCCAGTTGCAGGTTTCCACGCAGGCCCGGCAGGACATTTCGTTCGAGGCCATGAAGAAGCTGCAGGACAAATTGGCCAAGGATTTTGCCGCCCTGCCGGAAGTGGCCCATGTCGCAAGCTCAGCCGGCTCATCCTCCGGTGCCATGAACCAGGGCCGCATGTTCATTGAACTGAAGCCCAAGGCCCAGCGCCCGCCGCTGCAACAGGTCCTCGCAGATTTTCGTCGCGTCGGCAGCGCCACACCGGGCATCACAGCCGTGGCGTCACCCGTGCAGAACCTGTCCATCGGTGCCCGCCCCGGCGCCAGTGCCTATCAGATCACGGTCCAGTCGCTCGACGTCAACACCATGAATGAATGGGCCCAGAAGCTGACCGATGCCATGATCGCCGACAAGGCCTTCTTCCAGGACGTGAATACCGACCTGCAGAACAAGGCAATCCAGGCCCGCCTGGTTGTTGACCGCGACAAGGCCCAAAGCCTCGGCATTGCGTCAGATGTCCTGCGCTCCACGCTCTATGCCGGCCTTGGCGGACAGCAAGTGTCGACGATCTACACCTCCGCCGACAGTTTCCCAGTGATTATGGAATTGGATCCCGCCATTGACTGGACACCGGAAAAACTTGCGACCCTTCAAATCAACTCCACCTCGGGCACGCTGGTGCCGCTCGCCTCATTCGCCACCGTGGAGCGGAGCTTTGGCCCACTCACCCTGAACCAGCTTGGCCAGTTGCCGGCTGTGAGCATTTCATACGGCCTGCCCAATGGTATTGCTCTTGGCGACAGCATCGCGGAGATCAACAAGATCAAGCAGCAACTCGGCCTGCCGCCGACTGTCACCACGGGGTTCTATGGCACCACCAAAACTTTCCAGGATTCCAGCGCCAACCAGGGGCTTCTCATCCTCGGCGCCATCCTGACGATCTATATTGTGTTGGGCATTCTCTACGAAAGTTTCATCCACCCGCTGACCATTCTCTCTGGCCTGCCAGCTGCGGCGGCGGGCGCGCTGGCAGCACTGGCGCTCGGCGGCTTTGATCTGTCGCTGATCGCCGTCATCGGCCTTCTCATGCTGATCGGAATCGTCAAGAAAAATGCCATCATGATGATCGATGTGGCGCTGACATTGCGACGGCAGGGCATGGCGGCACGAGATGCCATTGCCAAGGCCTGCGTCATGCGCTTCCGGCCCATCATGATGACAACGCTGGCAGCCTTCCTCGGTGCGCTGCCAATTGCGCTGGGTGAAGGGGCAAGCTCGGAGCTGCGACAGCCCCTTGGCATTGCCGTGGTCGGTGGCCTTGTCGTCTCGCAGACGCTGACGCTGTTTGTGACCCCCGTCATCTATCTCTACATGGAGCGCCTCACCAGCTTGCTGACACGACGGGACATTGCAAACGAACAAGCGCCCATGCAAGTGACCGAAACAGTGGAACTGAAGCGCGCCGCCGAGTGAAACGCCGTGCTGCCATTTTCTTGCCATGTGAGATAAGCAAGAGGCAGTGAAACTCAAGGTGGCGCGTGGTTCGATTCTTTCTGGCAGTTATCATTATTCTGTGGGCAGGCGTTGCCGAGGCCCAGACCCTGACGGCTGCCAATGCCCAGATTGAATGGAAAGTGGTCAACCGTTTCCGCTTCTTCCGTGACAGCGCTGATTTCCAGGCCCATGAAACGGCCTGGCGCACCTACCTGCTGCACGTCCGCCAGCAGAACCTGCCACAGGAGCAGGCCGACAAGTTGATTGCCACGACGTCTGTGATCGGCACGGAACACGTGCTCAATGACCGCTACATTCCTTTCACCCGCATCCTGCGCAAGAACTATGACCCGCAAGGCTGGGCCTCGCGCGAATTGGGCGACACCTGCTGGAACCCTTCGGGCCGCGCCCATGATGCCTGCGGCGGCGTTGAAGCCTATGTGACGCCGGCTTCCCACGAAATCGAAATGCGCGTGCGCTCGCTGGACGGAAACAAGCTGCTCTCGGAATACAATTGCGTGTGGCGCATCGGCGATGGTGAACCCGTCACAGCGCCCTGCGATGAAGCGGCCCGCGGCCAGCTTCCCTATCCCAACGGCGGCACCATATCCGTCAGCGTCGAAGGCGAAAGCCCGATCTCGACCGATGCAAAGGTGAAGGACCTGCTCATTGTTGGCATGGGCGACAGTTTCGCATCAGGTGAAGGCAATCCGGATGTGCCGGTGAAATTCGATGAGAATGCCCGTTTCAACAATCTCTATCCACGCCGCGCGCGCGACAATGGCTCTGGCAATGCCCAGTGGCTGGACGAATTGTGCCACCGTTCACTCTACAGCCATCAGCTGCGCACCGCTCTGCAGGTCGCCATTGAGAATCCGCAGGCCGCCGTCACCTTTCTCGGATACGCTTGTTCTGGGGCCAAGGTGGACGAAGGCATTCTCGGTCCCCAATATTATGTGGACTATGTGTCGCGCCGCGCCCCGGGCAATGCTTCGGATGACACCAGCGGCCAGGCCCGTGCCTACAGCGGCAAATCACGCGACACGCAAATCCGCTGGATGCTGCGCGAACTTTGTCTCGATAAGGCCGTGGAAGAGAACGGCTACTGGACGTGCCCCAACGGCCATTACCGCCGCAACGTCGATTTCCTGCTGCTCTCCATCGGCGGCAACGACATTGGATTTTCAAGTCTCGTCGCCTGGACGACGCTGCGCGATAACACGTCGTCAAAGCTCGCCAAATTCTTTGGTGCCACGGTTTCGCCCGGCGGCTTTGCTGACAACATGAAATCCATATTGCCGGACGCCTATGCGAGATTGGCTCACGCGCTGGAGGTGGCTGTTCCGATCAAGGCCAACGGCCTGCCGTTCGACTCATCCCGCGTCATTCTGAATTCCTATCCCGACCTGCTGGAAGATGAGAAAGGCAACATCTGCCCGGCGGGCGGCGAAAATGATCCTGAGGATGCCTTCCCCGCCAACCAGTCCATGGACATGTTCTCGTCCTGGCTTGTGGTCTCGCAAGCCAAGCTGGTGCGTGCCCATGACCAGCTGGACCTGCTGCACAAGCGCCAGCAGGAGCTAGCCGAAGACCACGGCTGGACATTTGCCGGCCGCATCTATGGCGACAAGCCATTCGGCGGCCACGGTTTCTGTGCCCAGGCAAAAGACAAAATGGATGACCCAGCCGAGGTCTTGATGATGCCCTGCTGGGGCAAGGCCGATCGCGATACGCAAACCTGCCAGCAAAGCTGGTCGGGCAAGATCAGGGATTGGCGGCCCTACAATCCGCAGACGCAGAACTTCCCCTATGCGCTGCGTCAACGCTGGGTGCGTACGTTCAATGACGCCTATCTGGCCATCAACCAGAAGGTTGAAACGCGTGATGGCAAGATCGATGAGCGGGCCTCTGCATCCGTCTTTTCCGAAACCACGGGCGCCATGCACCCCTCAGCCGAGGGCCATGCCG
>CALMEZ010000034.1 GCA_937864985.1 uncultured Alphaproteobacteria bacterium | reverse complement strand
AGCACCCGGAGCAGCGGCAGGGGCCTTCTGGGCCGTGGCCGGAACTTCGGCAGCAGCGGCTTCCACCGGTGCTTCTTCTTCCTTGGCCTGTGCCGTCAGTGTCACCAGCGTCACGTCATCACGTTCAGCCGAGGTCACGCGGTCCGGCAGCTTGATCTGCGAGAGGTGGATGTTCTGGCCGATCTGCATGCCCGTCAGATCGACGGTGATGTCATCGGGGATGAAGTCCGCCGGGCAGTACAGCGAAACCGAGTGCGACACGATGTTGAGCACACCACCCGCCTTGAGGCCAGGAGCCGCTTCCTGGTTCTTGAAGTGAACCGGAATGTCAACGGCGATGCGCGCATCCTTGCCGAGGCGCAGGAAATCCACATGGATGATACGGTCCTTCACCGGCTCAAACTGCACATCGCGCGGAATGGCGCGAATGGTCTTGCCCCCGACTTCGAGGTCAACCAGGGTGGACAGGAAACGGCCCGTTTCAACATGCGGTAGCACGTTCTTGTAGGTCAGCGAAATCAGCTGCGGGTCCTGCTTGTCACCATAAACCACGCCCGGAATGGCTCCGGTGCGGCGAACGGAACGAGCGGCCCCCTTGCCAGCCTGGCTGCGCGCGTCAGCCTTGATCGTCACGATTTTCGACATTTAAATCTCCAATAAAATGAAAATCCGGCCTCCCTCCAGGGGTGGACGACGCCGGATGGAGGCGGCCTATAGGGGAAATGGCGGGGACTTGCAAATTCCCATTAAATCGTATATACAAAATAAATGCAGATCACGTTTGATCCCGAGAAGGACAAGTCAAACCTTGCCAAACACGGGCTCTCCCTTGCCGCTGCAAAAGATTTGAAAGTGTTGGCCCTGCTTCAAGATGAAAGGTTTGACTATGGCGAAGAGCGGTACCGCGCCTTTGGAACAATCAATGGCGAATACCATTGCCTGGTCTTCACAGTCCGGGACGAGGTTTTAAGAGCCATCAGCCTGCGCCGCGCCCACGCCAAGGAGATTAGACGATATGAAAAAAGCCAAACCAAAACCCGCTGACCAGGAAAATCCAGAGTGGACAGAGCAGGATTTTGCAAAGGCCACGCCTTTGTCCGGCACAAGCCTTGCCACAGCGCTAAAACAAGTGCGCCGCGGCCGCGGGCCGCAGGTGAAACCCAAAAAAATCGCCATCTCCATCCGGCTCAACCCGAAGATCATCAAACACTTCAAGTCCGGCGGCGCAGGCTGGCAAGGCCGCTTGGAAGAAGCACTGTTGAAGGCAACGGGTGGGAAATAAAATCCCGCACAATCATCACCCCATTCCCGTCATCCCCGCGAAGGCGGGGATCCAGCTTTACACAAACTCAATGTGCAAGCTTTGCAATGTCTTCAAGCAGCTTCGTCACAGCAGGATTCTGGTAAACTTTCGCAGCATAGTTCAGGAAGGGACTCAGGTTTTCAAAAATCACTGTCCAGATTTTGTGATAGACTGCTGTTGTTCCAAGATAGTCCGTTGCCCCAAAAGTTATTGCTGCCGCGCCAGTCGCCTTATAGGCACCTCCTCGAACTTCCTTCCAAGCAAATACGAGTTCGCTGCGCGCTGCTTTTCTCAATGAAGACAAGACTTCAGCAAAAACATTTCTCCGCGTCTTGTTCGCCTGATCAACTGCTTGAAAACCATGCGCATCTTTGCCTGCATTCTCAGCATTGTCTTCTTCAGCCTTGATAACATCACGCGCTTGAGGTGTTAGAAGGTCGGGCGTGTTGATCACAATCTGAATAAGCGCGTCGCCCAACCGCTTCTCATCTTCCACAGATGGCCGGTCCTGTGGCGGAACAACATTTTCATCGCGCTTTCGCAAGCCGGGATCGGCGAATGCAAAATTGTTGGCGCTATCAAGCAGCAGGCCCAACTCCTCGGCAATGCTGCGCTCCAACTTTGCTTCATGCGGATCAGGATCGCTAGCGACTGCAGTGTGGGCGTTCATCGTACGCCGCAAGCGGTTGATGGCCCGCCACACGCTGAACACCTCAGCATGCGTCATGTCTTCCGGCATGGCCGCCAGCAGCTTGTCCAACTCCGGCCCAAGCTTCCCCAGAATTTGTCCAAGGCCGGAAAGCTTCGCCGCGTCCTCGCGCAATGCGCCATATTCTTGCAACGTCACTGCCGTGATCAGCAATCGCTGCTCAGGCGGAACAGGCAATCGATCAACTTGCCCTGCTTCAGTCAGACCGAAGATCGGAGCATCCAGAGATTGCTCAGGAAAATCATTCAGCGGCACGGCAGTAAATGTCGCATCTTCAGATTCCGACTCGGTGGACAACACTGCGAGATCATCAACAACTGCTTGGGGAACGCGGTCATCCTCCCGCTCTACCGTCCGCGCCTCATCCACCCAGGCCTTGATGTCGGCGTTGATGGCAGCAGGTTCGCGATCCCATAGGTCAAGATTTTGTTGCGCTTGTTTTTTTATGCGATCTATTGAGCGCACTGGATTGCTTCCACTTGTCGCAATTTTTCCTTCAAGAGCTTTCACATTCAGAATTGCGATTTTACGTTCCAAGTCTTCGGCCTTTTCGGGACTCTTGAGATTGAACGCAGGGAAGCCCCTCGCCACACTCCGATACCAGTCCAGCCAGATGTCCCACCCCTCCTCATCGAATAGTCTCTGTGTCTTGAGCAATCCTTCTAAAGACTGCAGCTCTTGTTTCCACCAGAATGGCTCGGTGACCCAAATCGGACGCGAGTGTAGCTCTAGGTCAGTTCCACCGCTTTCTACAAAAGCTGCATCTTTCCGAACTTCTGCCCAAATATCGGCGGCCTTCGTTTTATCTGTGAACGATGAATCGAGCGCTGAGTAGACCGCGTTAGAGGCAAATTCAGTTGCAAACACGCAACCCGATATCGAATGCGACGACGCTGCTCGAGCAGCTTCTACCACCACATAACCTATGGAAGGTACATTTCCCTGATCATCGCCCGCCGCAACATATCCGCCAATGGAAGCGAACATTTGCTTACGTGGACATCGTGCGAAGATGTTTTCCCTGAAACAATCTTTCAAAACGCCGGATAGGTGGTCAACCGATATTCCTTTCACGCGAGCGATCAACGGCACAACTCGCAGTGCAGACCGACTGGCAATGGCCTCCGAAACCCAAAGCTGGCCGTTTTGCGGTAACGCCTCTAACCAACGCATCAAACTCGCCCGGTCAACAATCTCCGCCGCCCCCACCATCACTCCGGCTTCCACCACTTCACGATCAGCACATTCAAATCGTCCTTCGGCTCGAAATCCTTCTTCTTCACCTCAAACTGCGTGTCGGAAATCTTCTTCACGCCTTCGGCACAGAAGCTCACCAGGTTTTCAGCCTTGCCTTTGTCCACCACCAGCCGGAAGTCCTTGATTGGCCCCTGCCAGTTGGCGCCGCTTTTCAGCACATAGCCAAGCCACGTCTCGCTGTAGGGTGCCGGTGTTTGCTTGGTGGCGTGCTTGGCCACGGCCTTGTCGAACGCTTTGAACCAGCCATCCTCGATGCAATATTGCGCGGCGTGTTCTTTCGCCCAATCCTCCTTGCGGTACTCGGGCGAGAGATTGCCGCCTACGCTGCCGCCCGCAACCGGTTTGTAAACATGGTGCACGGCGATGGTCTTGCCCGCCGGAAATACCTGCTGGCGCGTCACCGTGGTGCGCACGCCCCACAGAAAACTGTAATAGGGATCGCCACTGCCCTTCTCCACGCTGATAAGCCCGTCCTTCACCAGCGCGTCAATCATCGCCTTCGGCTTGTCCTTGAAGAAGGCAATCGCCGTGTCATTGTTTTCCGGCGCAATCACACCAAGCCCGTCCTGCGCCAGCCGCGCCGTCACGTCCTTGCCGTTGAGAATGGCCTGCTCGACGATCTGATAATCAATCGGCTTGCCATCAACCGTGGTCTTGAATTCAAGGTCCTGCGACAGGCGGTGCGTCGGGCCGTCACCTGACTCTTCGTTGTAGATCTGGTCCGGCAACGGAAAAGCCACCAGCGTATCCACATCCTTGGCGCCATGATTGGTGAACAGGTAATCCACCCGCACCTCGTCTTCCGAAATGAACAGCTCTTCCTTGTCGAGGGAAATGTCGCTGGATTGCTTCAGCTGCAACCCGCCAACCGCCACCTCAGCCTCGCTGTCATTGGCCATCGCCATGCCGTTGCCGAAGCCCAGCACCATCAACACCACAAGGATAAACTGTTTCACCGCACGTCCCTTTCTGCCGCCCCGCGAAAACTATAGGGCAGCTGTTCAATCAGGAACAATATAGAAACAGATTAAGGCATAAATATGGCGTAAAAGGATTTTAATCCAAAGCGCCTTGAAGCAACGAGATCAGGCAAAGCCCGGAAAGAAATCCGTCTTGATGCGCGAACGGCGGATGCCGAGGTCGGCCAACGCCTTCTCGAAGCGCACCACCATGCTGCGCGGCCCGGAGATATAGAACAGCCGCTCGCGGAAATCCGGCATCTCGCGCTGGATCAACGCGGCATCAATGAACCCCTTGTGCAGGTTGGTGTTGGCCCCCTGCGTGTCTGCCACGGCATAGATCGTCCGCAGGTCCATCGCCCGTTCGGCCCGCGAAAACACATCGGCATAGGCAATCTCGGCCGACGTGTTGTTGCCATAGAACAGCACCACTGAGCGCGGATCGCCCGTATTCACCATGTGTTGCACCATGGAGCGAAACGGCGTCACGCCAATGCCGCCTGCAATGAAAGCCATCTTTTCATCAGCCTGCTTGGGCAGGGTGAATTCGCCAGCCAATTGCGAGGCAAAAAGCGTATCACCCGGCTTCATCGCCAGCAGCCCCTGCTTGAAGGCCGAAGGCCCCGGATAGAACTTGACGCCTAGCCGCACCCGCGACTCACCAGGTGAAGAGGCAATGGTGAAAGCGCGCCGGTTGCCGCGATTGTCGGGGCTGCGCAACTTCATGGTCCAGTCGAGATATTGCCCCGGCAGAAAATCCACCGGCCGATTGGCGCGGAACACATAGTCATACGCACCTTGCGCCTTCTTCTCGATGCGCTCGAGGACCAGTTTGTAGCGGATCTTTGGCGAAACCACCCAGGCAAAAACATTGCCCACCAGGAACGCAAGCTCTGGCGTAAAATAGAAATCGCCGATGTGCACCGATGGAGACGACAAGGCGCCGACAATCGCGCCGAACACCAGGCTCATGCGAAAATCCGCAGGGGCTGTCAGGGGTTCGGTCAACATCGCAAAGCCCGCAAAGAACAGCGGCGAATAGATCAGCGTCTGCGTCAGAGCCTCGCCATACATGGCAGGCGAAGTGGTGACCAGGCTGGCCACAAGGTTCGCGAGCACATAGACACCGAACATCGAAAAGCGCTGCACCTTGCGTAACATCAGAAGCCCGCCAATCAGCACCAGCGGCAAAAGTTCCAAATTGCCGCCCAACCACCACGTGGAAGGCTGGTCCAGCGCAAAGGCAGACACCGCAACGCCAAGCGCCACAGGATTGAAAACATGTTTGCGGTAAATGGCCAGCGCGAATTTCGATGCAATGGCAGCAGCCGAAGCCAGTGCGAGGCCGCCAAGCCCCATCAGGTCTGTTGAGGCCACGGGCGGCATGATCAAGGCCAGGATGCCCGCCGTGATGTAAACGGAATCCGTGTTGGCCGGCACCTTCAGGTACTTGGCATGGCCACCATGGGCATTGTTGCCGTAGACCTTGATCGGCACTTCCTGACAGAGCTGCTGCCAGCCCGACCGACAATGGCTG
>CALMEZ010000033.1 GCA_937864985.1 uncultured Alphaproteobacteria bacterium | reverse complement strand
ACGCGCATCATCGGCAATGTCCTTAAGCAGCGCCGGAATGTCACCACCGCCCAACGCCGCTGGCACCTCGCGCACCACGACAGCCCCTTCACCAAAGCCTTCCACCGCAAGCCCGGCCTGCGCCAGCGTATCCGCCGCAGAGAGCACTGCAGCGATAGTTGCCCCATCCAGCTCAATCACCTGCGGCACCAGCAGGTGCTGGGTGACGATGCCCTGCCCCGCCCGCTCGCGTTTCAAGCGCTCATAGACAATGCGCTCATGCGCTGCGTGCTGGTCCACCAGCACCATGCCCTTGGCCGTCTGCGCCACGATGTAATTGCCATGCAATTGCGCTCGCGCCACACCGAGCGGATGCTCTTCCACCACAGGGTCCACAGGCTCTGCGGCGACAGCCGTTGCCAGCGGCATCTGCATGGCGAAGGCATGCTGCGTTTCTTCGGCCAGCCCCGCGGCACGCGGTGCCCATGAGGGCGGCGGCGAGAAAGGCCGCCCCGTTTGCGCAGAAGCGGCCCCGAAGGACTGCACGGTTTCCCGCGTCGCAACCGTATCACTCTTCAAACCATCCGCCAAAGCATACCGGATCGCCGAGACAATCCGTGCACGGACAAAACCGGGATCGCGGAACCGCACCTCGGTCTTGGCCGGATGTACATTCACATCAACGCGGTCGCTGGCGCAGGTGATGTACAACACCACAGCCGGAAAGCGCCCGCGCGGCATCACATCGACGTATGCGCCGCGGATGGCGCCTGCCACCAGCTTGTCTTTGACAGGCCGGCCATTCACCACGGCATATTGCAGCGTGCCTTGGGCCCGCTGGAACGTCGGCAGCCCCGCATAACCCTCGATCACCACGTCCTCGCCGCCGCCAGAAACAGGCACGGCATTGTCCATGAACTCCTGCCCCATGATGCGCGCCACGCGCGCCGCCCGCGCCTCACCCTGCGGAGCATCAAGCCAGCGCCGTTCCTCGGTGGCAAAGGAGAAGCCGATCTCGGGGTGTGCCAGCGCCAGCCGCCGCAACACCTCCAGCGCCTCGGCATTTTCGCTGCGATCCGTCTTCAAAAACTTCAAGCGCGCCGGCGTGGCAAAGAACAGGTCGCGCACGTCGACTTCCGTGCCCAGCCCCAAGGCGGCAGGAGCTGGCCCCGCCTGCACACCCGCCTCAACAGAAATACGCGCTGCATCAAGCGAGCCCCGCGCCACCGATGTGATGGCAAGCCGCGCCACACTGCCGATGGAAGGCAGCGCTTCCCCCCGGAAGCCCAGCGTGGCGATGTTGACGAGATCATCATCCGGGATCTTGGACGTGGCATGGCGTTCAACGGCCAGTGACAGTTCCTCAGCACTCATGCCCTGGCCGTTGTCTGAGACGCGGATCAGGTTCTTGCCGCCCCCGCGGAACACCACATCAATCTGCGTGGCACCGGCATCAATGGCGTTCTCCACCAGTTCCTTGACGGCGCTGGCCGGCCGTTCAATGACCTCGCCCGCCGCAATGCGGTTGATGATGGAAGGATTGAGCCTGCGGATTCGCATGGGCCGAGCCTAGCCCAGACCGCGCCTACTGGTCGCTGAAAATATTGCCGATATTGCCAATCGTGCCGTAGCTCGGATTGGTCAGGCGCTTCTTGCGGATGATCGCTGCCTTCAGCTCGTTGGACAGCTCAATCTGCGTCTTGGGCGTGCCATCCGGCTTGGTTTTCGAAATGCCATACTGCTGGAAAATATCCTGCGGCGGCGCGCCTGCCGCCGTGCCGCCATAGAGCGAGGCATTGCCGGGCTTGGCCAAAGAAGCGGATTGGGTTGGAGCGGGCGCCTGATAGGCCGGCGCAGCACCAGAGCCGGGTGCCGGAAGCTGCAAATCAGGCGGCATGACCAGGTTGTTGCCGACCGGAACCGTCACGGCGGATGGCCCGCCCATCTTGTTGGGGTTGCTGTCACCCCCGAGCAATGAGGTGCAGCCGCCAAGCAAAAGCGCGGCACACACAAGGGCAAAAGGCGTCATACGGGTCATGGTCGCTGTGCTCTGGTCCCAGATTCCGGCAAAACCATGGCTTCACGCATGGGCCGGATTGAAGAGGTTATCATAGATCAGCAGGCCCACGCCCGCAACAATGGCCACATCGGCGATGTTGAAAATGTACCAGTCCCATGTGCCCCAGTGCAGCAGCACGAAATCAACCACGGCCCCATGCAACACACGGTCGAGTGCATTGCCAAGCGCCCCGCCAATGATCAGGCCCAGGCCCACCGCAGCCAGCACCGTTTTCGCCCGCGCCAGCCAGATCACCAGCGCAACGCACAAGACGATGGCAAGCGCAATCAGCGGCTCCTGAGTGTTGGAGGTCAGAAGACTGTAGGACACGCCCCTGTTCCAGGCCAAGGCCAAGTCAAAGAACGGCGTGATCTGCCGCGGATACTGCGCGTCCAGCTGAACGATGTTGAGGATCCACCACTTGCTCAGCTGGTCCAGCACAAACGTGGGAACAGCCCAGGCAAGGCCCAGGCGCGTGAAAAGGCCTGACAACTTCAAGGCTGTCAAACCACCCGCCCGTTGCGCTTCTGCCATTCGCGCACGGCCTCGGCATCACGCGGCGTGATGTCGGGGAAGTCCTTGTCGCTGCCGATGTCCTTGGAGATTTTCCAGGATCGGGCACATTTGGCACCTTCGGCCTTGCGGAATTCCACGCGCACATCCTTGCCGTCACCCGCCACAACGTCGATGGCAGAGGTGATGCAAACCTCGGCAAAATCAACCGATGTCACGGCGTCGAACGCCGCTGAACCGGCGGGCACCACAACGCGCGGTGCCGCTTCCAGAGATGAGCCGATCACCTTGTTGGCGCGCTCGACTTCAAGCGCTGCCGTCACACTGCTCCGCACGTCACGGATCATCTCCCACTTGGCGGCAAGCGCATCATCCCGCCAGTCATCCGGTGCATCGGCAAACAGCATGAGATGCACCGAGGAACCGTCGCCCGGAAACCGCGACAACCACGTTTCTTCCGCCGTGAACACCAGGATCGGCGCCCACCACGTGACCAGGCACTGGAACAGCTGGTCAATGACAGCGCGGCAGGCCCGGCGCTTCATCGACGACCACGGATCGCAATAGAGCGTGTCCTTGCGGATATCGAAATAGAAGGCCGAGAGATCGCTGGTCATAAAATGCGTCAGCGCCGCCGTCGCCTTCTTGTAGTCATAGGTCTTGTAGGCGGCCTTCACCTCCTGGTTCAGCGCCCACAACAGGTGCAGCACATAGCGCTCAAGCTCTGGCGTGTCCTTGGGCTTGATGCTGCGCAGCTCTTCCCAGTCATGCAGGCCATCCAATGCACCCAACATATAGCGGAAGGTGTTGCGCAGCTTGCGATAGGTCTCGACGGTGCCCTTCAGAATTTCCGGCCCCACGCGCTGGTCATCAGCATAGTCGCAACCCGCCACCCACAGGCGCAAGATGTCGGCACCCGATTGCTTGATCACCTCTTGCGGCACGACAGTGTTGCCGAGGGACTTCGACATCTTGCGGCCGTCCTCCGCCATGGTGAAACCATGGGTGATCACCTGGTCGTAAGGCGCACGGCCCCGCGTGCCGCAGCTTTCGAGAAGCGAGGAATGGAACCAGCCGCGATGCTGGTCTGATCCTTCAAGGTAAACGTCGGCGGGCCATTTCAATTCCGGCCGTTCTTCCAGCGTGAAGGCATGGGTGCAGCCCGAGTCAAACCACACGTCGAGAATATCGCGCACCTGCTCGTAGTCTTCAGCCTTGTAGTCGCTGCCGAGGAAACGCTGTGCCGCGCCCTCCTCATACCAAGCGTCAGCGCCATGTTCACAAAACGCATCATAAATGCGAGCGTTCACCTTGGAATCGTTCAGGATTTTGCCCGTTGATTTTTCCACGAACACAGCGATGGGCACGCCCCAGGCGCGCTGGCGCGAGATCACCCAGTCTGGCCGCTGTTCAATCATGCCGCGCAGGCGGTTCTTGCCCGCCGGCGGGAAAAACTGCGTTTGCTCAATCGCCGCCAAAGCCTTTTCGCGCAGCTTGCCCTTGTCCATGGAAATGAACCATTGCGGCGTGTTGCGGAAAATGATCGGCTTCTTGGAGCGCCAGGAATGCGGATAGCTGATGGTTTTCTTGGTGTGGGCCAGCAACATGCCAGCGTCCTTCAATGCCTGAATGACGCGCTTGTTGGCATCGCCCCACTTGCCATATTGGTCAATGACGCGCCCGCCCTCAAAGCCCGGCGCATCCTTGGTGTAAAAGCCGCTTTCATCGACAGGCGTTGGCACCGTCGTATCAATGCCCCGCTCCCGCAGCGCCTTCTGGTGGGCAATCCAGATATTATAGTCGTCTGCACCATGACTTGGCGCGGTATGGACAAAGCCCGTACCCGCATCGTCGGTCACATGATCGCCATCGAGGAGTGGAACGGGGAATGTGTATCCCAAACTTGAGAGCGGATGAGCACATTGTAGTTGCCCAACTACGCTATCATCCAAATTGTAACGCAATGTCCAAGTAGCAATTTTTGCCGCCGCAATCGTGTCAGCCACACGGTCTCTTGCGATGACAAGCAAATCGCCAACGTTGGTTAGAGCGCCTTCGTTTACCGCAGTAACTTCAATCAGCTGATAAGCAATTTTTGATGAGAAGCTGATTGCTCGATTTCCCGGAATCGTCCACGGCGTCGTCGTCCAAATAACGATAGATGACTTTTGCAGCAGTTCAATCGCCTGCCCACCAGTATTTTGCGCCTTAACAATGGGAAACTTCACAAAAATCGTATCGACTTCAATATCCGCATACTCAACCTCGGCCTCGGCCAGCGCGGTTTTCTCTACCACACTCCACATCACAGGCTTTGAACCGCGATAGAGCTGCCCACTGTCGGCGAACTTCAACAGTTCTCGCGCAATGATGGCTTCCGCCTTATAGGCCATCGTCAGGTAAGGGTTGTCCCAGTCACCCTCAACACCCAGTCGCTTGAACTCCTCGCGCTGCACGTCGACCCAGTGCGACGCAAAGTCCCGGCACTCTTTCCGGAATTCATTGATCGGCACCGCATCCTTGTTCTGGCCCTTGGCGCGATATTGCTCCTCGATTTTCCATTCGATCGGCAGGCCGTGGCAATCCCAGCCCGGCACATAATTGGCGTCCTTGCCGCTCATCTGGGCCGAGCGCACCACCAGATCCTTCAGCGTCTTGTTGAGCGCGTGGCCAATATGGATATTGCCGTTGGCATAGGGCGGGCCATCATGGAGCACGAATTTCTCACGGCCCTTTGACTGTTCGCGCAACAGCCTGAACAGGTCCATCTCGGCCCAGCGCTTCAGAATCTGCGGTTCCTTCTCCGGCAGGCCCGCTTTCATCGGAAAGTCGGTCTTCGGCAGGAACACGGTGTCGCGGTATCGGTCGGTTTTCTTTGCGGGCTTTTGAGGTGCGTCGGTCATGGGGGCGGCTTGTAACCGAGTTGTACGAATGAATAAAGGGCGAGCAATTCTTCGAAGCTGGCTATTCAATCAAGATATTATGAGCAAAATGCCACCCTTCAGTGAAATTGATGTCATTTGCAGTTGCCCCTAGATGCAGGAACGACTACAACCAGTCGTTGACTTGCTGGTTTAATACGTTAAGTTTGTTGCGCCGGGGCTGGCACTGATCCTTAAAGATGGAGGCTTGAATGAAATTTCAGTTTTCCTTGTTACCCTGTGCGCTAATCCCATTGCTGACAATATCAACCGTCGCTCTTGGAGGTGGAAAGGTGAAACTCCCACCCAGCGCCAAGATGTTGACTAAAGCCGAAGTCATGGCCGTTTACGGCGGAAAGTCAGCTGAATGGACCCATCCAAATACGGATAAGGTTACCGGCACCGTTACATGGGATGCGACAGTCAGCACCGCTACTGGCACATGGAAGGACGGCAAGAATTCGGGCAAATGGGAAGGAAAAATCACCTTCAAAGGTGACCAATACTGCTATGAGACGCATGGATCTGCTGGCAATGATCCATTCCCTAAAAAATATAACAAGATGGTCTGTAATTTGGTTTATCAGGACACTGACGGCATGACCTATGAAGTTGATCCAAAGTCCAAAAAAGTTCTGTCCACGGACAAGATTGTAAACTGAGAACTGATCTCCTGAAATTGACGATGCAGGGCGAAATCAAATATGGTGATTTCGCCCATTTTTTTGTCTCCCCCAATGAATGCAAAAAAACCGAGATGAAACATCAAATCCCCGCCCGCGCCGGCAAGGCCCACCGTCTGGCCAAGGGCCAATCCGTCAAGGTCATCAACACCCATGGCAATCAGGTCGTGGATTTCTGGGCCTTCAACGCCAATGACTTCCGGGAATACATGGGCATGGAACACTGCCGCGCCTTCTGGTCGAGGCTTTTCCCTGTAGCCGGTGACAAGATGATCACCAATCACCGCCGCCCGATCCTCACCTTGACCGAGGACAATTCCCCCGGTCGCCACGACACACTGATTGCGCCATGCGACAACGAGCGCTACGGCCTTCTGGGCTGCACCCACTATCACGACAATTGCCGCGATAACATGCATGCGGGTTTGGCCGCACTGGGCATCACCATCCCCTACACGCCCGACTCACTGAACCTGTTTATGAACATTCCCTGGCGTCAGGATGGCGCGCTGGAATGGGGCAACTGCCTGTGCAAGCCCGGCGACAGTGTCACCTTCAGGGCCGAGATGGATTGTATCGTGGTCTTCTCCGCCTGCCCGCAGGACATGCTGCCCATCAACAACGGCATCACGACCGAGGCGCACTACGAAGTGATGGGCTAGCTCAGCAGCCGGAACCCATCCACATCCACCATCCCCTTGTCGGTGATCTTCAGATGCGGGATCACCGGCAGCGGCAGGAAGGCCACTTGAAGGAACGGTTCCTGTAGAACTGTGCCAAGCGACTTCGCCGCTGCGCGCAGCGGCATCAACGCCTCGCGCACCTCCTCGAGCTTGAAGGGCTTGATGACGGCGGTGATCTGCTTCATGGCATGGGCTCCTGTGCGGATTTGAATGAAATCAGGCGCCAGCGCTTGATGGGCAAGCGCCAGCAGCTATTGAAAACGAAGCAACCCGGTTCGCCTGGCAAGACCGGCCGACGG
>CALMEZ010000032.1 GCA_937864985.1 uncultured Alphaproteobacteria bacterium | reverse complement strand
GTCCCACCAATTCAGAATGCCGTTCATCGATTCTCAGCCTACGGTGTGTGCCCTTTCGAATCGCGCTGGGTCGAATCCGGCAGGGTGCCGTCAGGGCTTTCGGTGGACGGCAACCGCAGATGCAGTCGATGATGTGCGAATGGTGCTGCCACAAACGGACAAGTCGGGCCAATCCAGCGACCCAGGCCACATCCTGGCGAACGGCCACGGGATTCCTCCCCTCGCCGCAGCGGGCGCCTCATCGCGGATGCGCCGCGCCACGCCATCGGCATCATAGGGCGCGCGATGATAGGTCAGCGTGCTGGCCGCCGTATCAAGAATTGCAAAACTGGCGGCTGGATTGCCATCACGCGGCTGGCCGACGGAACCGCACACCGCCAGCCACCGCCGCGGCCCCGTGAGCGGCATGGGCATGCCAGCGACCGGCCGGTGGTCGCCAACTTTGCCACCCATGGCGTGGTAGACCGCAGGCACATGCACATGCCCGCACAAGGTGATCCGCGCTGCCGTGGCGAGAATGCTCTTGGAGGCCGAAGCCTTGTCCGTCACATAATGCCATTCGCCCGGCGCCGAACCATCGGCATGGACCAGCAGCACATCATCAAGCTCCACCTTCAATGGCAGGGCCTTGAGAAAATCCTTTTCAGCCGCACCGAGCTGGGTATGGGTCCAGGCGATGGCGGCGGCAGCCGTCGGGTTCATGTTGCCACGGCCGGTGATCGCCGCCTCATCATGGTTGCCCATCAAGACCAGGGCACCCTTAGCCACATGGCCCGCCACGCGTTCAGTCACCGCGACAGGATCGGGCCCATAGCCCACAAGATCACCCATGAACACCAGCCGGTCCGCGCCAAGCACATCGATGCGCGCCAGCACGGCCTCAAGCGCCGGGCCGTTGGCATGGATATCCGCAAGCAAAGCCAGTTTCATGATGCTTCCCCTAGGCGCATGCGCAAGCCCCGGCATTGAGCAGGATCAAACCAGCCCGGTCAACAGCCCCGCCGCCGCTTTAACCGCCAGAATTTTTGGCCGACGGAAGGCTGGACAATGATGCCAGCCTTGCCTATAGACCCCGCCAGCGCACCTCGTGCGCCCTGCCCAGGTAGCTCAGTTGGTAGAGCAGCGGACTGAAAATCCGCGTGTCGCTGGTTCGATTCCGGCCCTGGGCACCATCTTTCCCAAATGATTTTCATGCCGGAAACAGCTTGCGCAAGCCTGCCGCTGATGCTTCCGCCACGCCGCGTTCCGTGATCAGACCTGTGACCAGCCGCGCCGGCGTCACGTCGAACGCCGGATTGCCGGCAGTCGTCTGCAATGGCGAAATGCGCACGCGTGAAACCTTGCCAGCTGCGTCCAGCCCTTGCACATAACTGACTTCAGCGTCGGCGCGTTCCTCAATGGGAATTTCGGCAACGCCATCCCTTACCGTCCAGTCAATGGTGGGAGACGGCAGCCCCACATAGAACGGCACGCCATTGTCTTTGGCCGCCAACGCCTTGAGATAAGTGCCGATTTTGTTGCACACATCGCCGTTGGCCGTCGTGCGGTCCGTGCCCACGATGACCATGTCAACCCTGCCGTGCTGCATCAGATGCCCGCCCGCATTGTCAACAATCAGCGTGTGTGGCACGCCGTGCCCGGCCAGTTCCCAGGCGGTGAGCTGGGCCCCTTGGTTGCGCGGCCGTGTTTCATCGACATAGACATGGATCGGCAGCCCCGCATCATGGGCCGCATAAATCGGTGCTGTCGCCGTGCCCACATCCACCGTTGCCAGCCAGCCGGCATTGCAGTGTGTGAGAATATTGATGCGCTCACCCGGTTTCTTGCGTGCCGCAATGCCCTTGATGATCTCCAGCCCATGGCGCCCGATGGCCTTGTTCAATTCCACATCTTCATCGGCAATGGCCCGTGCCCTGGCAAAGGCTTGCGCCGCCCGCGCGCGCATCGGCACGGGGCGCAAATGCTGGCGCAGGTCATCCAGCGCCCAGCGCAGGTTGATGGCCGTCGGCCGCGTGTCGTGCAGCTTGTGCCAAACCAGATCAAGATGCGCGTCACTGGGATCTGACAGCATGGCGATGGCAACTCCATAGGCCGCAGTTGCGCCAATCAGCGGCGCACCACGCACCCACATGTCGCGGATTGCCGTTGCCACCTGGTCCACGTCGCGCAGCACTTCGATCTTGAATTCATGCGGCAGGAAGCGCTGGTCAATGATCTCGACGCCATGCCCGTCACCCGTGGGCCAGATCGTTCGGTAATGCTTGCCCTTGACGTTCATGTCACAACATCCTGGTCCAGCCGCGCGGCAAGTGCGTTGATGACAGCCAGATCATCCAGCGCATCCCGATTGACGGTGATGTGCCGCCCGAATTTCAGTGCCCGTGCCTCGCAGGCCGCACGCACATCCGGGTTATCAATTTTCTCAAAGTCGGCATTGTGGGCAAGGCCTAGAATGCGCCGGTGAATCTCGATCCCTGCAAAGCCCAACATGTCGACCCAGATTCCATGCAGAACGTGATGCAGTGCCTGATCAGACGCAAGACCATCACCCTGTGCTTCAAACAGGTTGCTCTGATAGAGGATGCCGCGCCGCTCACTGTGCCAAAGTGCTGTGAAAGTTGCCGAGAAGGTTTTCCACGTATCGACAATGATATCGAGCAACTCTCGCCGCAGCATCTCGCGCGATCCGCCTGCCTCGTGGCCGCGCTGAGAGAAGAAACTCATCCAGTAGTTGGCCAGCAGCATGCCGATGTCAAAGCCGAAGGGACCATAAAAGACAAACTCCGGATCAATGACCTTGATGTCTGTCTCTGTCACCATGATCGAGCCTGTATGCAGGTCACCATGGCACAGCGTCTCGGATTGCGCCGAGAACTTGTGTTTCATCTGCTGCGCCGAAACCTTCAGGTCCCGGTCAGCGCGCAAGATCGCGACAAGCCCGTCAAGCTGCGGCGCGGTATGGCGGTTCATCGGCGCTGCAAAATAGGGATCGGAGAACACAAGGTTTTCCGTGATGTCGCAGAGCTCCACATTGTCAGCAAACAGCGCTACCGCTTGCTTCTTGTCCCGCGTCTTCATGCAAAGGTCGGAATTGCGGAACGCCGTACGCGCCAAATAGCGCCCCATCACCACACCAAGGTCCGGCAAGGCGCGGCCCTCAATCAGCGCCCGGCGCAGAATGACGTGCGGCGTCAGGTAGTCCATGACGATGATGGCTTGTTGTTCATCGAAGTGATGCACCACAGGAACAATGCCGGGATCACTGGCAGCAAGCCGCGTCAACGCATGATATTCGAAGTAGGATCGTTTGAGCGGCAAGGGCCAGCTTTCGCCCACCAGCCGCACATAGGGCAAGGCCTGCTTGACGATCAACGCACCATGCGGGCTTTCAACGATGAACACAAGGTTGAGGTTGCCATCGCCCACTTCCCGCACCTGCCAGCGCGACACGTCCCCACCAAGCCGGTGAGTGAGCGCTGGAAGATCACCAAGCCGTTTGGGCAACGTTTCTGGTGTCAGGGCAACAAATTTTTCAGGCGCGTCCATCACTCAACCCAAAACTTACTCGGAGTCTTTCAGCCGCTGAGCATAGACGTTGATGATCAGCGCTGACAACAGGATCAGGCCACGGATCAGGATCTTCAGGAAGCTGTCGATCTGCACATGATCGAGCCCATTGTTGAGCACACCCAGCACCAGAAGCCCGATGATGGTGTTGCCGATGCCGCCACGCCCGCCGAACAGGCTGGTACCACCAACAACGACGGCGGCAATGGCATCTAGCAGATAAGTGTCAAACTGGTTCTGCTGGGCCGATCCGAAATAGGCCACGGCCAGCATGCCGGCAATGCCGGAACACATGGCCGAAATGATCATCACGGAGGCAATGATGCGTTTGACGTTCACGCCCGAATATTCCGCCGCTTCGCGGTTGCCGCCCGTCATGTAGATGTAGCGGCCGAAGCGCGTGTGGCTGAGCACCAGATGCCCCACCAGCAGGAACAGGATGGCGACGATGATCGTCCACCGGATGCCAAACACGGAGCCCGAACCAAGCACCGTCACCAGGTCCGGATAGGTATAGGCAATCTGGCCGCGCACCAGCAGCGCCGACACGCCATTGGCAATCTGCATGATGGCAAGCGTCATGATGAAAGATGGAATGCCGATCCAGGTGATGCCGAAGGCGGTGATCAACCCAAAGGCCAAAGCCGACAGCAGCGTCAGCACAATGGCGATGACGCCGGGCATGGGCACATTTGCAATGTTCACGTAATCCGGCTGCACTGTGAAAAACGCCACGGTGATGCCGATGGCATTGGCAACCGCCGCCACCGACAAGTCAATTTCCGAAGTCAGGATCACATAGGTCAAGCCCACCGCGATGATCGCCGTGATCGAGATTTGCGACAGGATATTCATGAAATTGACGACGGAGAAAAATGACGGGCTGGCCACCGTGAAGAAGATGATCAGCGCCAGCAGCGTGAATACCGGCGCGATGTTGCGCAATTGCTCTGTCAGCAGGTGCCGCAGGCGGCTTTGGTTTTTGTCGGCGGTTGCTTCCATGTTCTGCCCCAATGTTCCTGCCTTCAGGCTGCTGCCAGGAGATCGGCCTTGTGAATAAGGCCGGTGTTGAATTCTTCCGCCACAGCCCCCTTGCGCAACACGGTGATCCTGTCCGCCAGTGTGAGAACTGTTTCGGGCTCTGTCGACAAGACGAGGATGGCAACCCCCCTGTCACGCAGCGATTTGACGATGCGGATCACGTCTTCCTTGGCACCCACGTCCATGCCGCGTGTCGGCTCGGAGAGGATCAGCACCTTGGGCAGATGCGTCAGCCACTTGGCCAGCGCCACCTTCTGTTGGTTGCCGCCCGAAAGCGAGCCCAGCAACATGTCGGGCTTCGGCGGGCGGATCTGTAGATCTGCCGTGTGGCGCTCGGCAATCTTGCGTTCGGCAGCGGGTTTCAACAGCAGCCGATGAATGCGGTCCAGGATGGAAATGGAAATGTTCTTGAACACGGGCTCGCCGCGAAACAGCATCATGCGCCGGTTCTCCGGCACAAAGGCAATCCCTGCTCCACGGGCCGCAGCCGTGGATCGGAAGCGCAATGGCTTCCCATCCAGCGTGATGTTTCCGCGCTTCAATTTCAACTTGCCGAACAACGCGCGCGCCAGCTCCACCTGCCCGCAGCCCATAAAGCCATAGACGCCGGTGATTTCACCTGAACGCAGCTTTAGAGACACATCATGCAGATATTTCCCATCGCTCATGTGTTCCGCTGTGAGCGTCACTTGCTTGCTGTCATCACCCTTCAGCGTGGCACTTTCACCCATGTGCATGCCAACCGAGCCACGGCCTATCATGTGCGAAATCACGTCATTCTTCGTCAGGACGCTGGCAGCTTCCGTAATGACCTTCTTGCCATTACGGAACACGGTAATCTTGTCGGAGATCTCCAGAACGTCATCAAGGAAATGCGAAATGAACACAATGCCGCGACCCTCGCCCTTGATCTTGCGCAGCACATCAAACAGCCGCTTCACTTCCGGTGCCGAGAGTGCCGACGTTGGTTCATCAAGAATGATGATACGCGCGCCTGAAAACAAAACACGTGAAAGCTCAACAAGCTGTTGCAGCCCCACGGGCAGCGAGCCCATGCGCGTGGTGGGATCGATATCGAGGCCCAGGCTGCCGATCAGCCGCGACGCTTCGGCATTGATGCGGGGCCAATCAACAGTGCCGAATTTGGTGATGGGTTGTACGCCCAGGAACACATTTTCAGCAACTGTCAGTTCCGGTACGACCGAAAGCTCCTGATGCACCATGCCGATGCCTGCGGCCAATGCATCCCGCGCCGAACGGAAATGTACGGGCTTTCCTTCAACCCGCATCTCGCCGTCATAGTCGTGGTAAACGCCGGCAATGATCTTCATGGTTGTTGACTTGCCGGCGCCGTTCTCACCGACAAGACCGTGAATTTCACCCGCTTCCAGCGTAAAGTCGACATCCTTCAGCGCGGCAATGCCGCCGAAGGATTTTGAGACATTTGTCAGTTGAAGAAGGGGCGGCGAACCGCCCCCTCCTGGGGAGTGATCTGACATGTAGGGTCAGATCAGGAAGTTCTTCTGCAGCCACAGATGGCCGAGCGCCGTTTCCTTGGTGATGACCGGACCATCGGCAAGGATGAAGTCTGGAATGTCCTTGCCTGCCTTTTCACCGCCTTGAACTGCGGCAACGCCTGCAGCAACCGACCAGCCATGGATACGGCAAGATGGGTTGCGGACGGTGGCCAGCATCGTGCCGTCAAGCACGGCATTCACGGCCGGTGGCATGGCGTCCACGCCGGCGATGATGATGCCTTCGCGCCCCTTCTGCTTCATGACCTGATGCGCAGCGAGCGCCATGTCGTCATTGTGGAAGAACGCACCGGCGATATCCGGGTTCTGCGTCAGTATCGAATCCCAGATGCGCGCCACCTTGGTCACATCCCAGTCGGCTGGCTCTTCATTGACAACCTTCACGTCCGGGAAGCCGGCAACCACCTGCTTGAAGCCCTTGGCGCGTCCCTGTGCGCCAGAATGGCCCAAGGCACCTTGCGTCATAACCACATTGCCCTTGCCACCAATGGCCGCCATGAGCTGTGAAGTGACGGCAGAGCCCATCATCACGTTGTCAGGCGCAATAAAGGTGTGCAGCGGAACAGTGCCTGGAGGGGCAACCAGCGTGTCCATGGCGATAACGGGCGTTCCGCCATCAATCATCTTCTTGATCGGGTCTGTCAGCGTGCCGATACCGAACGTTTGAATGGCCACGAAATCCCACTTCTGGGTGGCCATGTTGTCGATGGCAGCGCGCTGCTTGGTGGCCGAAAGTTCACCGTCAAACCAGGTGACTTCCACATTCATGAGTTTGCCCCAGGCTTCCGCGGCCTGCTTGCCTTGCGCGCACCAGGTGGCTTGCAAACCAGCATTGGAGAAGGCAGCCTTCATTGGCTTGCCCGACGGCGCCAAGGCCTGCGCCATCGCAGGGCTGAAACCGGCTTCGGCGAA
>CALMEZ010000031.1 GCA_937864985.1 uncultured Alphaproteobacteria bacterium | reverse complement strand
GAAGGGTTCAGCCGGCTCGAGCGGTTCGATCCGCAGCGCCGCCTGCATCGGGGGCGGTTCGGCGAAGGCGCTCTCGGCGATCTGCCGGTACAGCGTCAGCGTCTCGCGCATCGGCGGGATCGCCAGTTCGCGGCGCAGCAGGTCGCGGCAGGTCTCGAACTGGCGCAGGGCCTGCGCGCGCTGGCCGCCGAGCACGTACAACTGCATCAGCTCGCGATGCACGTCCTCGCGCAGGGCATCGCAGTCGAGGATGGCCTGCGCGTGGCGGATGGCCGCGCCCCAGTCGCGACGGATCGACGCGACCTGCATCAGGCGCCACAGGGCGTTGAGGTAGTGGCGGCGGTGCCGCTCGCGCTCGCGCAGCGCCCAGTCGTCGCTGAATTCCATCAGGATGTCGGATTTGTACAGCGACACGCCGGCGCGCAGGTCGTCGACGTCGGCCTCGGCGATCTGCTCGATCGGCTTGGCCAGCGCGGGCGCGATCCGCCGCTCGAATTCCTCCACGTCCAGCCAGACCTCGCCGCCGCCGCTGAGGCCGATGCCGACGCCCACGGCGACCGTGCGGTTATAGCTCGAGGCCGTGCCCGAACCCTTCTTGCCGGCTTCGGCGCTTCCGGCCATCGCAACAGCTGCGATACCGGCGATCATCACGTATGCAAACTTCTTCATGTTACTAACTCCTGTTGTCACTCTATAGAGGCCCCCAATAAAGCTTAACACAAATAACAAACTAAATCAAGTAAAATGTGGTTTTATCCGTTCCGGTACGCGGAATTTTACTTGATTATCTCGCCCCACGAACGCGCATCTACTGCAGCGTCTTGGCGCGTGATCCTGATTTTTTCTTGAAGGTCGCATTGATGTACTTGCGCTTGACCTTGCAGGTGTCCCAGCTTCCATCCCAGCGCCCATCGCGGCGCTCGAGCGAATTTTCGCAGCGCGCCACGGCCGTCTTCACGACCGTCTTGCCTCCGAGAGAGACCTGGGCAAAGGCATAGGAATAGCCACTGCTGGACGCGAAGCTGGCTGATGTGCTTGCGATGCTACCTGCACTCGCGAAACTGCGGGCCCACGCCATTCCACGGTCGGCAAAGGCCTCTGCAAACATGGAAGATCGCATGACGGCAGAGATTTTGCCCGAGGCGAGTGCCCCCACGTTTTCGGTCGTGCCGGTGGCCGCGTAGGCAGTGCGCCCCTTCACAACGGCCAAGCTGTAGGAACCGAGGTCTGTATAGGACACGGAATACTGAAGCTTGCCCTTTTTCGCGGAATAGGTCTGTCCATCCGGAACAGAACTCATCGTCTTCGGCCGGCCACGTCCAGATACTGCAAGCGCGTAACCGCCGTTGTTGGAGGCGGCATAGGCCAGCGTTTCCTTTTTGGAACTCTTCGCATAGGCAAGTCCGGAGTTACCGCTCGCGCCCGTGGCGAGACCGTCTTCGTCAACGGCAGTCGCGGTGGTCCAAGCCCCCGCTTCTGCATAGGCCTCCAGCCCCTTCTTTCTGCTGCCTTTTGCCCATGCCTTCGCATTCGTATGGGTCTTGGATCGGGTTCCGCCTGAGTTGGCCGCCCCGCTGTTGGACGTGCCTTGGCTTCCCGCGCTGAGACCATTCTTGTCGCTGGACGCATTGGACGAGTTTTCCGTCCCCACCCCTGCGCCTGAGGCGCCTGGGCCACCCGCTGACGCGCCACCATCCGAATTCGAATTGGTGGATGCATCGTCTGCCCAAACCGGCAGCGCAGTACCTGTCAGAAGAACGGATACGGCCAGAGCCGTCCGAAAGCCGGTTCCAAACCGGCCAAACCAGTTAGCCACAAACATAACGCACGCTCCAAACTCACATGACCAAGCAACGAAGTGGCCTCCGTAACCTTCGAAGTAAGTCGAGCCGCCCAAGAATGAAGCGACAAATTATCAGAAGTTGCAACCAATTTTAGGTTGCTATTTAACTACTGATTAACCCACGAACAACTTATAGTTGCCGAAAGTACTTCATTCGCTGAGATAGAAGAATCGTGCCGAACGCTCGTCTGATTGAGCACCGGACCGTCAAAAAAAGTTCAATTAAAACATAGGAAAAACTCAATCTACCTCTGTTATCAGTAAGCTAGGTCGTCACAATCTATCGTCGTGTGTGCAGAGGAAATTTCACCACAGTGCCGCGACAGTCTCTCGTTTTGGTTGTGACAATTTTTCAGGTACAGAACAATCCGGCCAACCACGTGCGATTGAGAAACACCTACCCCGCCCTCAAGCTCGAATTGCGCCGAGTGACACCAGGTTACGGATGAATGACGATGCGTTACGGCCCAGCGGCGATGCGCACTTTTGAAAAGTGGCGCGAGTGACGGGGCTCGAACCCGCGACCTTCGGCGTGACAGGCCGACGCTCTAACCAACTGAGCTACACCCGCGTGGTGTGGGGCGGTCAATAGAGAAGGCCCCAACCCATGTCAAGCAGCCCGTCGAGCTGGCCTGTCATGCCTGTGAACCCGCCTGTGCATTGCCTAGAAAATGGCCTATCGGGAGTCATGAAATTCTTCGCCAACAGCCATATCAACCGGATCTATGTGCATTCCGGACTGCAGAGCTTTGCCTTCAATGGCGGGGCGGTGTTTTCATATGTCTATTTGCTCAAGGCGGGCATCGCCACGCCGATTGTGTTTTTGATCATTGCATCGGTCATTCTGCTGCGGCTTGTGTTCCGCCAGGCCCTTCTGCCGATTGTCCAGCGCTTTGGCCTGCGCAACGGCCTGATCTTTGGCACCCTGATTGACGCCTCAAGCTTCCTGCTGCTGGGGCACGTGAATGGCCCGGGCCTGTGGCTTTATGCCTACATGGCGCTGTCATCGTTGGGCACGGCCTTTTATTGGACGTGCTATCATGCCGCGGTCACGCGGCTGGGCGATGCCGAACACCGCGGCGCGCAGGTGAGCGCGCGCGAGGCGATCTTTGCGTTAACTGGCGTTGTAGGCCCATTGTTCGGCGGTTTCATGCTCACGGTGTTTGGCCCCGTCTATGCCTTTGCCGCCACAACGGTGATTTACGGCATGGCGGCCCTGCCCCTGTTTGCTGTGCCGCCCATGGCCATTGAGCCGCAGGCCAGGCTGTCGCGCCAGGCGCGGAACTTCGCAGCCGGTCTCACCTTCTCGGATGGCCTTGTTGCTGCGGCGGTGAATTTCGGCTGGCGCATCGTGCTGTTCCAGACCCTGGGCGAAAGCTTCAACAATTATGGCGGCGCACTGGCCATTGCCGGTCTGGTGGGCGCGGTCATGGGCCTGATTGGTGGACGCCTGATTGACGTTGGCCATCACAAGCGGTCGGTGCAAATCGGCTTGGGCCTGATGGCACTCACGGTGCTGGCAGAAGCGACTGGCTTTGCCACACCATGGATGGCTGTGGCCGCCAATATGCTCGGCGCCGTTGCCGGACCCATCTACATGTCATCAATCATGCCGCCGCTGTATGGCGTTGGGCAGAATTCCGCATGCGCTTTCCGCTTCAATGTCGCTGCAGAGAATGGCTTTGATTGCGGCGCAGGCTTTGGTGCTTTGATTGCCGCAGTGCTGGTCTGGCTGGGTGCTGGCTATTTCTGGCTGATCATGATCGGCCTTGTCGGCTGCCTCGGCGTTCACCTGATGCTACGCAACAAGGACAAGCACGGAGTCCCGGTGGTGGCTTAGAACCCCGACCCATCCTTGTGGGTGACAAGATATTTGCCATCCACCTTCACGGCTTTCATGTCGATGTCGGGGTAGTCGACGCTTTCGGTGGCAGAGCGGGTGCCGATGACCAGAAAGCGCGCCTTGGCGTTTGATTCATTCACCACGTGATGGGCGTTGCCAGTGCCGGCTTTGAAGCCTGCCACCATGCCGGACCGGAAGGGATGGCGGCCCGTGTTGTCGACAATCACCATCTCTCCTTCCAGCGCCATCAACAACTCATCTTCCTCGGCGTGGGTGTGGCGGTGGGATGACCAGGCACCCGGCGCAAGCTCAGTGATATTCGCGCCGAACTGCGTGAGATCAAAGATGTTGCCCAGTGCAATGCCGCTACGGCCCGCAACCTCCTTGGCATAGGCGGCGGGATAAATGGTTGCGGTGCGCACCGGCAAATCGCTGATCAGTGCTGTTGTCGGCTTCTTGTCACTCACGCTGCGGCTCCGGCCTTGGCTTCGATCTGGTCAACGGCATCGACGACGGCATCAAACGTCAAAAGCGTTGAAGCATGGCGCGCCTTGTAATCGCGCACGGGAGTCAAAGCCTCAAGCTCGGCCCATTTGCCTGATGGTGCGGCACCCTCCTCCTTCAGCATCTTGTACATCTGGTCGCGCAATGCACGCAGTTCAGGGGCGGTTGCGCCAATCACATGGCGGGCCATGATCGAGGATGAGGCCTGCCCCAGGGCGCAGGCCTTCACGTCATGGGCGAAGTCGGTCACCAGGCCGTCTTTCATGTTCAAATCAACGGTCACTTTTGAGCCGCAAAGCTTGGAATGGGCCACAGCCGTGGCATCGGGGTGGGCCAGGCGGCCAAGGTGCGGAATATCAGCCGCGAGCCCCAGGATTTTCTTGTTGTAAACGTCGTTGATCATCACCAAATCCTGCTACGGAACGCTGGTTTCAGAGTTTGCCCCGCACCTTACCCCATGATATGGGAGGCGGGAATGGCTGTTGAAAGAGGCCGTTCAGCAATCCGTGAGCGACAGAGTTACGTAGCACGGTTACCGGAAACATTATACGGAAGGTACAACCATGGACGTCAAGGTCGCCGATACCATTGCCCATTTGCCGCACAAGCTGCCGACGCAGGAAGAAGCCGAACAGGCCGTGCGCACGCTTCTTGCTTATGCCGGAGACAATCCGCGTCGCGAAGGGCTGGTCGACACACCGCGCCGCGTGACCAAGGCCTTCAAGGAATATTTCAGCGGCTATGGTGAAAACCCTGCCGACATTCTTGACCGCACCTTCCACGAGGTGGCGGGTTATGACGACATGGTGATGCTGAAGGACATTTCCTTCACCTCCCATTGCGAGCATCACATGGCACCGTTCTTTGGCCGCGCCCATATCGCCTATATGCCCAATGGCTCGGTGGTTGGCATTTCGAAGATTGCGCGTGTTGTGGATGTCTTCGCCAAGCGCCTGCAGACGCAGGAAACCATGACGGCGCAGATCGCAGCTGCCATCCACGAGAACCTTGATGCGCGTGGCGTTGCGGTGTTTGCCGAAGCGGTTCACACCTGCATGTCGATGCGTGGCGTGCAGAAGCACAATGTGGCGACCATCACCACGCAGTTCCTGGGCGAGTTCAAGACCAACCCCGTGCTGCAGGCGCGCTTCATGGAAAATGTGCGCGCGCCGTCACAGCCCTTCACGATCTGACATGAATCAGGACGAGAGCGTTTCGTTTTCACCGAAGTATGATGCGAACGGGCTCATTGGTGCCATCGTTGTCGATGCCAGGGATGGCACCGTGTTGATGTTTGCCCACATGAATGCCGAGGCGCTTGCGGCGACACGCAAGACGGGCCTTGTGCATTTCTGGAGCCGCTCCCGTGGCAAGCTGTGGCTCAAGGGCGAAACCTCGGGCGAGACCTTCAAGGTCGTGAGCCTGCACGTCGACTGCGACCAGGACTGTCTTCTCGTGCGCGTGACGCCGCAGGGCAAGGGCAACGCCTGCCACACCGGGCGCAGGTCGTGCTTCTACCGCCGTGTCACTGACACGGGCCTCGCATTCGAAAGCTGATCTCAGCCTGCCGTGGCGATGTAGGCCTTCATCTCTTCGGCTTCGCGCTCGATCGCCTCGATGCGGTGCTTCACCACGTCGCCGATCGAGATCATGCCCGAGAGCTTGCCCTCATGCGTGACCGGCAGATGGCGGATGCGGTGCGCCGTCATCAGCGACATGAGCTCGGCTTCGGTATCAGCCTCTCGCGCAGTCCTCACCGCCCGCGTCATGATCGCCGAGACCGGAAGGTCCAGCGCGGAAGCGCCGTCCTTGCCGATGTGGCGGACCACGTCACGTTCGGAGACGATGCCCTCGATCCGTCCGCCGGCGCCGGTGATGACAACGGCACCGATGCGGCGCTCCGAAAGGATGCGGGCAACGTCAGAGACTTTCGCGGTGGGTGCGGCCGTAATCACGTCACGGCCTTTGGCCTGAAGGATATGGGAGACAGTCATGTGTCACCTCCCTGTTTTGACAGCAGGGAGAGGCTAACACATCCGTCAGGCTTGTGAAGCCTTTCGTGCCGTCAGCACGTAGAACATCACGAGGCCTGCGAAGAAGCCGCCGAGATGCGCCTCCCACGCCACAACACCCTCTGATATCAACGCGGTGCCCATGGTCGCCTCGCTGGCACCGGTAAGAAGTTGCAGTGCAAAAAACACCGCCGCGAAAATGAGTGCATTGCGGTTGCGCAGCAATTCCCCGAAGGAGAGCGCGCGCGGCATCGCTCCGCCACTCGCCACCCGCGAGAATCCCAGCGCGTACATGATCGGCATGGCCGCAGCCATCGCACCCGACACGGCGGCAGATGCACCCACCAGAATGATGAAATCACCCCAGTAGGGAATGAGCATCGCCGCGGCGCCCGCCACCGCCGAGACCGCTCCGCGCTCGATCGGCGCCGACCCGCGGATTAA
>CALMEZ010000030.1 GCA_937864985.1 uncultured Alphaproteobacteria bacterium | reverse complement strand
CTGATCCTCAACGGCATCATCCTCAACACCCGCCCGAAGAAATCGGCCGAGAAGTACGCCACGGGCATCGAGCCCAGCACACCCGCCTCGCGGGCGGCCCACGTGCTCTGCGTGTTTTCCAGGTAATCCTTCAACCGGCGATACGCCTGGTTAATCCGGGTGTAAAGCACCATCTCGCCGGCGCGCGTCGCGCCCCAGAGGATCGGCGCGTAGAGCACGAAGTAGATGGCGACGAACAGTATGCGCAGCCACAGCCTGTTGCCGTAGTCGAGAGGCCCCTGCCCCGGTTTGAGTTGCGCAGCCATCAGACGTCGACCCCCTTGCTGTTGCGCTGAAGAAGAGCGCGAATGCCAAGCGCCGCAAGTGTTGCAAACATTAGCAGGAACGAAATGGCTGAGCCGAACGGCCAGTCATTGGCGGTTTTGAATTGTTCTTCGATGACATTGCCGATCATGATGGCATTTGCGCCGCCCAGCATGTCTGATGTCAGGAATGTGCCGAGGCACGGGATGAACACCAGAATGATGCCTGTGACGATGCCGGGCATCGTCAACGGCACGGTAACCTTCAGGAAGGTGGTCAATTGTGAGGCGCCGAGATCAAGGCTGGCCTCGAGGAACGACCGGTCAAGCCGTTCGATGGTGGCGTAAAGCGGCAACACCATGAAAGGCATGTAGACGTAAACAAGGCCCACGATGACCGAACTGTTATTGTAAAGCATCTCAAATGGATTGCCACCATGGAACAGCTTGAGAATGCCAAGCCAATCCAGCACAAGATTGATATAGCCCTGCGTGCGCATGACGGCGATCAAGGCATAGGTGCGGATCAGCAGATTGATCCAGAATGGAAGGATGACCAGCATCAGCAGGATGGGCTTCCAGCGCGCCGGCGCAAAGCAAATGCCGAAGGCGATGGGATAGGCGATGGCGAGGCACAGGGCCGTTGCAACGGCCGACACCCAGATTGTTTTCCAAAGAATGAAAATCTGCGCGCCGCCGAAGGCTCGCACATAGTTGCTGAGATTGGTCAGACCGCAGAAATAACAATAGTCATTGATTGAGATTTCGCCATTGACGACGGCTTTCGTCGAAATGGACAGGATCAGCAAAAAGGCCAGTGGAAAAAGGAAAAAAACGAAAAGCCAAATGCTTCCCGGTGTGAACAATGTCCAGAATACGTTTTTACTGGATTTCCAGTCTTCCAAGATGTTTCCCCGCTTTGCCCTGGTCGAACTTTGTATGTTTATTTTTTATCATGCTAGCCAAAAGGCCGATGACGGGCAACAGTACAAATGAAATCGGGGGCCATATGTGGCCCCCGATTTATCTCAGTCTTAGGCGGCCTTGATCGCCGTGAAGATTTCGTCGCGCACCCGCTCGGCATCCTCGCCGAGGTACAAACCAGGCTCGCACTTCGCCAACACATCATCAGGCGGGAAAATGGCCGGATTTTCCTTGTAGGCGCCATCCATCAGCTCACGTGCCGCCTTGTTGGCAGTAGCATACTGAATGGTATCAGCGATCTTCTTGCCATTCTCTGCATCTAGCATGAAATTGATGAAGGCATGGGCATTTTCCGGATGTGGAGCACCAACCGGGATGGCCAAAGTATCCTGCCAGAGATTCGAACCCTCTTTCGGCACAACGTAATCCAGATCCTGATCGTCCTTCATCACCTGAACGATGTCGCCGTTGTACTCCAGGCAAAGATCAACTTCGCCCGAAGCCAGCAAGTCCTGGCCGTTGTCAGCACCGAACTGCTTGATGTTCTTCTTGTGCGCAATCAACAAATCCTTGGCCTTGTTCAATTCATCCATGCTGGTTGAATTGTAAGAGTAGCCGAGATACTTCAAAGCCGCGCCGAGCACCTGCTCGCCAGAACTCAAGAGCGAAATACGGCCCGCAAACTTGTCATCGTCCAACAGGATCTTCCAGCTGTCCGGTGCAGGGTCTACTTTCGACTTGCGATAGCCGATGCCCACCGTGCCCCACATGTAGGCCATGGTAAATTTGCGGCCCGGGTCAAACGTGGCATCCTGGAAGCGCGGGTCATAATTGGCGAAATTCGGGATCTTTGCATGATCGAGCGGGATCAGCATGTTGGCCTTGATCATGCGCTGCGCCCAGTTGTTGGTTGGCACGATCAGGTCATAGCCCGGATTGCCAGCCTTCAACTTGGCGAACAATTCCGCATTGTCGGCAAACAGGTCCATCTTCACCTCAATGCCTGATGCGGCATTGAAATCAGCCAACGTGGTTTCGCCCGTGTAAGTGTCCCAGTTGTAGAAGTTCAGCTTCTTCTCTTCTTCCGCCATCGAAAAGCGCGGCATGAATGTCAGGCCTACGGCGCCGATGGCACCTTTGAGCATATTGCGGCGCGATGGCCGGAATCTCGGTGTGAAAGTCGTCATGTCAGTCCCCTCGGTTTTGTCATTTATTGATCTTGCTCTCAAATTAAGCAAAAATTGTGCCGGAATGTAAATGGCTTAGGCCATTTCAGACCTTACATCGGCGTAAGTCTTGTCCAGGGCAACCCGCGCGCGTGCCACCAACTCATCAATTTCCTTCTCTGTGATGCAGAACGGAGGCGCCAGAACCATGGTATCCCAGCAGGCCCGCATGATCAGGTTATTGGCAAAGCAATGGTCGCGGCAGATGGTGCCGACTCGGCCGGAATCATTGAAACGCTCACGTTTTGCCTTATTTTTGGTCAATTCCAGCGCCCCAATGAGGCCGACTGAACGGGTTTCGCCCACAATCGGGTGGTCATTCAGGCTGGCCAGCGCCTTGGCAAAGTAAGGACCCAGCTTCTTCACGCGTTCGACCAGCTTCTCGTCCTGGATGATTTCGATGTTGCGAAGCGCCACCGCCGACGCCACCGGATGACCATCATAGGTCATGCCATGGTAGAACTCGCCGCCCTTGTCGAAGAAGGGCTCAATCAGGTTCTTGGAGAAGGCGACAGCTCCGATCGGCAGATAGCCGGAGGACAGACCTTTCGCCATGTTGACGATATCGGGCTCATAACCGAAGGTTTCAAAGCCAAACCAATTGCCAGTCCGTCCGAAGCCACAGATCACCTCATCGGAAATGATTAAGATGCCATACTTCTTGCAAATGCGTTGCACTTCCGGCCAGTACGTCGATGGCGGAATGAGAACGCCTGCAGCACCTTGGATGGGCTCGCCAATGAAGGCTGCCACATTGTCTGGCCCAAGTTCCAGAATCTTCTTTTCGAGCTCAGCCGCCGCTTCAAGACCAAATTCTTCCGGCGTCTTGTCACCGCCGAAATCATACCAATAGGGTTGCTGGATGTGGTGGAAACCGGGAAGCGGCGTGCCACCCTGACCGTGCATCCCGGCAAAACCGCCAAGATTGGCGGCGACCCAAGTCGAGCCATGATAGCCCCGTGTCCGGCCAATGATCTGCTGGCGGTATGGCTTGCCCATCACCTTCCAGTAATGCCGCACCCAACGAACAATCGTATCGTTACCCTCTGAACCGGAGTTGGTGAAAAAGATGTGCTGGAATTTCTTGGGCAGAACGGAAGAAATCTTGGCGGCAAGTTCTGTTGCTGGCACTGTCGTGGTTTTGAAGAAAGTGTTGTAATATGGCAAATCCATCATCTGCTTGTACGCAGCGTCCGCCAGCTCTTTGCGGCCATAACCGATGTTCACGCACCACAATCCTGACATGCCGTCCAGGATCTTGTTGCCCTTGCCATCCCAAATCCAGACGCCGTCGGCATGTGTGATGACGCGCGGCCCACCCGCCGCATGGAACGTCTTATGATCGGTAAAAGGATGGAAATGGTGGGCGATATCAGCCTTTACAATTTCTTCGATATTCAGGTTCTTGGCGTGGATGGTCATGAAAAACTCCCAATGTCGGATATGGCAATTCGCCGGACAGAGTCCGGGCGTTGAACAAAGGCAGGAGCAACTGAAACTAGGGCTTGAAACCGATGCGGGCGCAGTTGACCATCACATCGTCGTGGAGCGTACGGCCCCGGACGGCGACGAGATGAAACATATGGTCGGCGCTAAAATCCATGGATAAAATATGGCACGTTTCCCATCGCCGCTCAACCCCGCCCCCAAAACTACTGGCCAGCAGCATTTCGGCCTCTTAAGTTTCTGACAGGATGCCGGGTTCGTTTGAGATTACCATACGCTTCGCCTAAGATGCCCATCACGCATCTTCAAAGGCGATGGCCGGGGGTTCTCAGAATGCAAATTGGATTGATTGGGCTGGGTCGCATGGGCGCCAACATGGCGTTGAGGCTCATCCGAGCCGGGCATGATGTGCACGTAAATGACGTTCACGATACAGCCGTCCAAGCCGTCGTTGCCAACGGAGCGCAGGGTTCAGCAAACCTAGCAACATTCATCAAAGGCATGACGAAGCCGCGCGCAGTTTGGCTGATGCTCCCGGCCGCCATTGTCGATGGCGTGCTAGCAAAGCTGACACCACAGCTGGAACCCGGCGACATTGTGGTTGATGGCGGTAATTCCCACTATCACGACGATATTCGCAGGGCCGGGGAACTTCGCGCTTTAAAACTTCACTATGTGGATGCAGGCGTAAGCGGAGGTGTCTGGGGTCTTGATCGTGGCTACTGCCTGATGATCGGAGGAGAAGCGGAAGCCGTCCGAATTCTGGACCCCGTCTTCAAGAGTCTCGCCCCAGGTGTTTCTTCTGCCCCCAGAACACCCGGTTCAACCGGGGCACCCTCCTCGGCAGAGTCTGGTTACCTTCATTGCGGGCCAAGTGGCGCCGGCCATTTCGTCAAGATGGTCCATAACGGCATTGAATACGGTGTGATGGCCGCCTTTGCCGAAGGGCTCAATATTCTGAAACACGCCAATGTTGGTTTGGCAAAACAGGCAGCGGATGCAGAGACTGCTCCCCTGCGCCACCCCGAGCACTTCCAGTATGACATCAACGTAGCTGATGTCACCGAAGCCTGGCGCCGTGGCAGCGTGATTGGATCATGGTTGCTGGACCTAACCGCAGGTGCCCTGCGCGGCAATCCTGATCTGACAAACTTCGAGGGGCGGGTTTCGGATTCTGGTGAAGGCCGCTGGACCTTGCAAGCCGCCATCGACGAAGGTGTTCCGGCCCCGGTGATCGCGACAGCCCTGTTCCAGCGTTTCAGTTCGCGCGGTGAAGCCGACTATGCCGACAAATTGATTTCAGCCATGCGCTACCAATTTGGCGGCCACAACGAAAAGGCTGGAAAGTGACTGGAGCTTCCGGGATGCCGATGCGCGATCAGGTCGTCCTCTTTGACGTGGACAATACCCTTTTGGACAACGACCACGTCCAGGCGGATTTGCGTGCCTATCTCACCCAGCAATATGGGCAGGACATCTGCGACCTTTACTGGTCTGGCTACGATGTACTGTTCAAGGAGGAAGGCTATGCCGACTACCTGGGGGCAGCACAACGACTGAGGCTTCAGAGGCCGCACGATCTCCGGTTATTGGCAGTTGGAAAATGGTTGCTGGAATATCCCTACCGGGACCGACTCTACTCCAATGCCATTGCTTCCGTCCGTTTTGCCGAGCAGTGGGGCAAATGCGCCATCCTGTCAGATGGCGACGCGGTATTCCAGCCGCGCAAGATCGAAAGATCGGGCCTTTCGTCGGCGCTGGATGGCAACATCATGATCTATGTCCATAAGGAATTGGAGCTCGCAGACATTACAGCGCGCTATCCTGCCCGGCATTACGTGATGATTGACGACAAGATTCGGATTCTGGCCGCCATGAAAAAGGGCTGGGGCGACAAGATCACCACGATCTTTGTGCGGCAAGGCCACTATGCGCTTGATCCGAAGATTGTTGCCGCCTACCCGCCCGCCGACATCACGATCGAACGAATCGGCGATCTGCCAAGCGTGCAACTCCCAAAGACCTGATTAGCTGGCGAACGCCGCCGCCATCAGCCGCTTGGTGTAATCCTCCCGCGGGTTGTGCAGGACTTCATCAGGAGTTCCCTGTTCGACAAGGCGCCCATCCTTCATCACCATGATATGATCAGCCATGGCGCGCACCACGGCAAGATCGTGGCTGATGAACAGATATGACAGGTTGTTTGCCGATTGCAGGTCCCGCAACAGGTCGACAATCTGCTTCTGCACCTGCCGGTCCAGCGCCGACGTTGGCTCGTCAAGGACCACCAGCTTGGGTTTCAGGATGATGGCGCGCGCAATGGCAAGGCGCTGGCGCTGCCCGCCCGAAAACTCATGCGGATATCGGTTGCGCAAAGCTGGATCAATCTGCACTTCCTCCAACGCCTGAATGGCTCGCGCATCCCGCTGCTTGCGGCTGATGCCGGGTTCATGGACTAGCAGCCCTTCTGTGACAATCTGGCCCGCCGTCATGCGCGGGCTGAGCGAACCAAAAGGATCCTGCAATACAACCTGCATCTCGGACCGTAGCGGGCGCATCGCCTCGCGATCGAGCCCCTGAATGTTCTTTCCTACAAACGTAATGGCGCCTTCACTCGGCAGCAGCCGCAACAAGGCCCGTGCAAGCGTTGATTTGCCGGAGCCACTTTCGCCGACAATGCCAATCGTCTGCCCTTCACGCAACGTGAGGGACACGCGGTCAACCGCCTTGATGGCAAGCGCGGGGGCCCCCAGGAATCCACCACCCAGTTTGAATGTGACACGTACGTCGGTCCCGGCAAGAATGACCGGCGCATCCGTAGCAGTGGGTTGCTTGCGTCCGGTTGGTTCGGCGTCCAGCAACGCCTTTGTGTAATCGTGTTTCGGCTTGGTAAAAATGTCCTTGGTGGCGCCCTGCTCCACAATTTCGCCGCGCCGCATCACCACAACCCTATGGGCAATGCGCTTCACGATGTTGAGGTCATGTGTAATGAACACCATGGCCATGCCCAATCGCTGTTGCAATCCAGCCATCAACTCCAGAATCTCGGCCTGGATTGTCACGTCAAGTGCGGTTGTCGGTTCGTCGGCGATTAGCAGTTCGGGATTGTTGGCAAGCGCCATCGCAATCATGACCCGCTGGCGTTGACCGCCCGAAAGTTCATGTGGGTATGATGCCATGCGCCGCTCTGGTTCAGGCACCTTCACCAGGGAGAGCATTTCAATGGCCCGCTTGCGCGCGGCGCCAGCATCGATGCCCTGGTGCCGCATGATCGGCTCCATCAACTGGCTTCCGATGGTATAAAGCGGGTCAAGAGACGTCATTGGCTCTTGGAAGATCATCGTCACCTTCCGGCCACGCACAGCATTAAGGTCCTGCTTTGGCATTCCGATCAGGTTTTGACCGTCAAATAAGGCTTCGCCTTCGGCACGGCCATTGGACGCCAGCAGTCCCATGACAGCCATCATCATCTGACTCTTGCCGGAGCCGCTCTCGCCAACCACCGCAACGGTTTCACCAGGCATCACGTCGAGGCTTGCGCCCTTGACCGCCTGCACCTCGCCATCCAGCGTGGCAAAGCTGACACGCACATTCTTGAGGGAAAAGACCGGACGCGTCATCTCAGCGGTCCTTCGGATCGAGCGCATCACGCAATCCGTCCCCAATGAAGTTGAGTGCAAACAGCGTTGACGTCAGGAAGAAAGACGGCACGATTAAAAGATAGGCCGCACCTTGCATATTGTGCGCACCCTGGCTGATCTGCACACCCCAGGACGACATTGGCTCCTGAACGCCGAGCCCGAGATAGGAGAGAAAGCTTTCCAGGATAATAACCTGCGGCACCAGTAACGTGAGATAAATGATGATCGGTCCCAGCATGTTTGGAATGATGTGCCGCCGCAGGATACCGGATGCAGGCACACCAAGCGCCTCAGCCGCCTGTACATATTCCTGGCGCTTCAGCGAAAGCGTCTGGCCGCGCACGATACGTGACATGTCGAGCCACAGCACCGCACCGATGGCAATAAACATCAAGATGAAGTTCCGTCCGAAAAACACCACCAACATGATGACGAAGAATGTGAACGGCAGCGCATAGAGGATATCGACAATACGCATCATCACTTCATCGGTCTTGCCGCCCAGGAACCCTGATACAGCGCCGTAAATCACGCCGATCACCACCGCGACAAACCCGGCCAGCAATCCAACTGCAAGTGAAACGCGCCCCGCCATCAAGGTCCGCGTCAGCAAATCCCGGCCACTCACGTCCGTTCCCAGATAGAAGTGCAGCTGTTGCACTCCTGCACTCATGGTGAGTTCCATTCCGTCTGCCGACTTGCCCTCGACTTTCGCATCATCAAAGCTGTCGGAACGGTCGATGTAGCGCGTGACGCGTTCATCAATCGGCTTGGCGGAGGTGACGGTGATGAAGAACCGTCCCCCCTCCTCGTGCCATTCCTTGAGGTTGAGGCGCGACTTGTTGACGATGGCCTTCACCTCAGCATCAAGCGCTTCCAGCTTGGGATAAGGTTCGAGACTGGGCGGCACGCGCACATAGCTTGGATATTGCTTGGTGAATTCATGGCCTGTGAACATAGGTCCCAAAAGGCAAGCAACTGCCACGAGTGCCAGATAAATCAGGCTGGCTGTAGCCATGCGGTTGGCCTTCAGCCGCGCCCAGGCGTCACTCCAAAGTGACCGTCCTTTGCTGATGGTTGCTGTGGCATCAGTCATAGCGCACCCGCGGGTCAATGACGGCGTAAAGCAGGTCCACCACAAGATTGAAGAAAATCGTGAATACGGCGATGACCACGACCGTTCCCATCACAATGGTGTAGTCACGGTTCAGCGCTGCATCAATGAAGTAGCGCCCAATGCCTGGAATTTGAAAAATTGTCTCCACAATGATGGAACCTGTAATCAGCTGCGCCGCAGCCGGCCCTGCGTAGGAGATGATCGGCAACAAGGCACCGCGCATGGCATGGCGCACCACGACTGAAAAATCGGAAAGGCCCATGGCTTTTGCCGTGCGGATATGATGGGCATGCAGGGCCTCAATCATCGAACCGCGCATCAGACGCGAAATTGTTGCCAGCTGCGGCAAAGCCAACGTGATGATCGGCCCCACCATGTTGGGAAACGCCCCATCATTCCAGCCTCCAACCGGCAACAGCCGCCACATCAAACCGAAAATCAATTGGATCAGCGGCGCAATGACGAATGTGGGAATTGTGGAACCTGCTGTTGCAAGTGAAATCACGGAATAATCAGCGATCTGGTTTTGCCGGAGCGCCGCAATGACACCCATGGCGATGCCCACCACAAGCGCCAACGTCAATGCCGAAGCGCCAAGCGTCACAGATACCTTGAGACCAATGGCGAACAACTCCTTCACGGAGAAGTTCAGCATCACGTAGCTTGGCCCAAGGTCGCCATGCAAAAGATTATTCAGATATTCCAGGTACTGCCGCCACACCGGCTGGTCGAGATGGAACACCCGCTCGATATTGGCTTTGACCTCGGGTGGAATGCCCTTTTCCATGTTGAAGGGCCCACCCGGCGCCACATGCATCAGGAAAAATGAAATCGTGATGATCAGGAACAGCGTTGGAATTGCTGTCAACAGGCGTCGCAGGACATAGTTGAACATGATGCGGGACAAGACCGGAGCCCGCCTGAAACAGGTTCAGGCGGGCCCGTAAATGGTGTCAGTCTTTGCTCACGAAGCGCGAGGGATGCTTGTCCATGACGTTGTCTTCAAAGCCATGCAGCTTGTTCGAAACGACGTTGTGGTTGCTGTAGTAAAGCAGCGGAATAACTGGAAGGTCCTTGATCATGATGGCTTCCGCGTCTTGCAGTTCCTTCATGCGCTTGGCCGGATCGGATTCAGTCGATGCCTGGTTCATCAGGGCGTCGTAATCCTTGTTGGTGTATTCGCCATAGTTGTTGCCGTCACCCGTCTTGGTGAGGTTCAGGAAGGTCACAGGGTCCTTGAAATCGGCAATCCAGCCGGCACGCGCCAAGTCGAAATCGCCATGCTGTTCAAGGTAGCTGTAATGCGTCTTGCCGTCAGCCGTGATCAGCGAAACATCAAATCCAAATGGCTTGAGCATTTCCTGGATGGCAACGGCGGTATTCTTGTGATTTTCGGAGGTGTTGTAGCGGATCTCCAGCTTCTGAGGATGCTCCGGTGAAATGCCAAGTTCCGTGAACACCTTCTTGGCTGCGTCTTCGCGGTCCAGCTGCGCCATCTCGGCGTAATCCATTACCTGCGCTTCATAGCCCTTGGCCCCTGGAGGCACAAGTGAATAGCCCGGCAACATCGAATTCTGCCAGACCTTCTCAGCCAGTTGTTCACGGTCAATCACCATGGAAATGGCGTTGCGGAGCTTGGGGTTGTTCCACGGCGCTTTCTGTGACTTGAAGATATAATAGTAAGTGCCGAATTCCGGGGTGATGTGAATCTGATCACCGAACTTTGCCTTGAGGTCCGCCAACTGCTCGGTCGGCATGTCGTTCATCGAGTCAACTTCACCAGCCTCAAAACGCTTGATGCCGGCGGCACGGTCTTCCGTCGGAATATAGTTGACAGCATCCAACTTCACATTGGCTGCGTCCACGAACTTCGGATTCTTGACCAGCTTGATGTGATCATTGGGGACGTTTTCCGCAAGGATGAATGCACCGTTGGAAACCAGATTGCCTGGCTTCACGAAATCATTTCCGAACTTCTTCACGTTCGCTTCGCTGACAGCATACATCGCCTGATGCGTCAGCATTTCAAGGAAATAGGGAGTTGGGCCCTTCAGTGTCACTTCCAGCGTATGGTCATCAACCGCCTTGACACCCATGTCTTCAGGCTTGGCCTTGCCGCCATTCACCTCTTCCGCATTCTTGATGGGGAACGCCATTGAAGCGTATTCAGAAGCGGTGGCCGGATCAACGACGCGGCGGAACGAAAATACAAAATCATTGGCTGTCACAGGCGTGCCGTCAGACCACACGTCATCGGCCCGCAACTTGAAGGTCCAGACCAGACCGTCAGGACTTGTTGTCCAGCTTTCCGCTGCACCCGCCATGGCATTTCCGCCGGCATCTTCAGTTGTCAGGCCCATGAACAGGTCACGCAGGATGTTGGCTTCTTCAACAGTGGAAGTCTTGTGCGGATCAAGTGATTGCACGTCGCTGTTGGCGCCACGGTTCCACACCATGTCAGCAAAAGCGCCTGTGGACATGAAGACCACAAGCGCTGTTCCGGCAAGCAGCGATTTCACAGATTTGAATGTTGTCATGATTGTACTCCCTATTTTGATCCGCCTCGTTGAGGGGGCGGCTGATGGCAACAGGCTAGCACAATTGGAACAATCGCAAAGCCCCCTTCCGAGGGCTATTCACACATCAGCGTTTTGTTCTGAGGCAGAGCGTGCTTTGTCAATCTTCTTGTATGAAAAATACCGGAACACGGACACTGGGATAAGCGCCAGATAAGCAGCGGCCGCCACCGTCAGAGTTTCCCAGGGAAAACTGATGAGGCAGACAATGAACAACGCCGCCCCAGCAAGAATTGGCAGCACGAGATCGCGCGGCACCCGCGAAACGGTCTTGCCGGAAAACGTCGGGACGCGGCTGACCAAGAGAATGGCAATCGCAACAATTAGCGGTGCAATAAAGCCAGCAAAGCGGTGTCCTTCCGTATCGCCATTGATAAAACCGAGGTAAAGCGGAACCATGGCCAATCCGGCACCAGCTGGCGCTGGAATGCCCGTGAAAAATCCCCCCGCCCAAGATGGTTTGTTGGGATCGTCCAGCATCACATTGAAGCGTGCCAATCGCAGCGCGCAGGCGACTGCCAGCATCATGCAGATGGTCCAGCCCATGGGTCGGAAGCTGTTCAAGGCCCAAAAATAAATCAGCAACGCGGGCGCAACACCGAAGTTGAGAAAATCAGCCAATGAATCGAGTTCGGCACCAAACCGCGAGGTTCCCTTCAACATACGCGCCAATCGGCCATCCACTGCGTCAAGGAATATGGCCAGAATGACAGCCGCAACAGCAATTTCAAACCGGCTCTCAAAGGCCAGGCGAATTGCGGTCAATCCGCTGCACAAGGCAAGCAGCGTAATGAGATTGGGCAACAGATAGCGAACAGGCACCCCGCGGAAACCAACTTTGGGCGGTTGTTGATGATCCCCCGACATTAACTGCGCCTGCTCATGCGCTGGCCCGCCGGGCCGTTTTGGTAAGCCAGGACGGTTTCTCCTGCCAGCGTCCGTTGTCCGATTGACACGAGAATGGCAGCACCTTCCGGCAAGTAGACATCAACGCGTGAACCGAAACGGATCAGCCCGAAGCGTTGTCCGGCAGAAAGACGTTCTCCTTCACCCACGAATTTCACGATGCGGCGCGCCACGAGTCCGGCGATTTGAACGACGCCGATGCACGTGCCGCCTTCAAGTTCCAGCGTCAGCGCCTGCCGCTCATTGTCTTCACTGGCCTTGTCCAGTTCCGCATTGAGAAATGCGCCGGGAATATAGGCAAGCCGTGCGATCCTTGCATCCATTGGACTGCGATTCACATGCACGTCAAACACATTCATGAATACACTGATGCGCGTGTGCGGTTCCCGCGGCAGATCAAGTTCAGGCGGGGGAATGACCTTCGCGATCGAACTGATGCGCCCATCAGCTGGTGACACAACAAGATGCTTGCCCAGTGGTGTGACACGTTCCGGATCACGGAAGAAATAGGCACACCACGCCGTCAACACAACGCCAAGCCACGGCAGGTAAGGAACGCCAAACCAGAACAGCAGCAACGTTACCGCTGCAAAGATGGCGATGAATCGCCACCCTTCCCTGTGTATGGGCGCGAACGAGGAGCGGATGCTGTCGATGATCGTCACGTCATGTCTCTCTGTTCCCGGCGGAATAGCCGAATTTGGCTCAAAACAAAAGAAAAAGGGCGCGCCGCAGACCCACCTGCACGCGCGCCCCACAAGCTCAACCCCAATGAGCTTCTTGTTAGTTCCCCCGCCGGCTTTGCGCCGGTCTTGTGTTTGTAGCCATGTCTGGTTTCAGACCGGCGTTGACAACTGGGATAGGCCCTCAACAATAAACAAGCGTGAACAAGGCCCATTTTGAATCAAGTTTTCGTCGAATTTGCGCAGTTTCCGGGCAACATCGTTAACAGTGTCTTGTGGGACCCGCCTGCGACTGCATGAATTTATCACTTGTTGACCAAGGCCATAGCCAAGTCTTCAGCCTTAGGTCCACGTGAGTCCGAAGCCGCCGCCAGTTTCCGCCGCGCGGCATCCGCTGCACGTTGACGGTTCCACAGCTTGGCATAGATGCCCTTCCTACGCAGCAGCGCGTTGTGCGTTCCGCGTTCAGCAATGCGGCCCTTGTCGAGCACGATGATTTCATCGGCATTGATGACCGTGGAAAGCCGGTGCGCGATGACAAGCGTGGTCCGGTTTTTCGATACCAGGTTCAGCGCCTTCTGGATTTCAGTTTCGGTGAAAGTATCGAGCGCCGAGGTTGCCTCATCAAGCACAAGGATGGGCGGCCCCTTCAAGATGGTGCGCGCGATCGACACACGCTGCTTCTCGCCGCCCGAAAGCTTGAGGCCGCGTTCGCCAACCATGCTGTCATATTTCTTCGGCAGGCTTTGCACGAAGTCATGAATCTGCGCCAGCTTGGCTGCCTCTTCCACTTCAGCATCCGTGGCATCGGGGCGGCCGTAACGAATGTTGTAGCGCACCGTATCGTTGAACAGCACAGTGTCCTGAGGCACCATGCCGATGGCGGCACGGAGCGACTTTTGCGTCACGTCTGCAATGTTCTGGCCATCAATCAAAATGCAGCCTGCCGTCGCTTCATAGAACCGGAACAGCAACCGGCTGATCGTGGATTTGCCAGCTCCTGAAGGCCCGACGATGGCAACCGTCTGCCCTGCTGGAATTTCGAAGGACACATTCTTCAGGATAGGCCGCGCCGCATCATAGGCGAAGCTCACATGCTCGAAGCGCACTGTGCCTTTGCCCACATGGAGATCTTTGGCACCCGGCGTATCTGCAATCTCGGCATTCTGCCGCAGGATCGAGAACATACCTTCAACGTCGATCAGGCCCTGCTTGATTTCGCGATAAGAGGAGCCGATGAAATTGAGCGGCATGTACAGCTGGATCATCAAAGCGTTGACCATCACGAAATCGCCCACGGTGAGCGTGCCTTTCATGATCTCCAGCCCGGCCATCACCATGACAATCGTCAGGCCAATGGAATAGATGGTGGCCTGCCCGGCGTTGAGTATGGCAAGCGACACCCATGTCTTGACGGCGGCTTTTTCGTAGCGCGCCATGGCCCCGTCATAGCGCGTCGCCTCGTGCTGCTCGTTGCCGAAATATTTTACGGTTTCGAAGTTGAGCAAACTGTCGATGGCCTTGGTACCGGCATCATTGTCGGCCTCGTTCATGGCACGGCGGATGCCGATGCGCCGCTCGGTTGCCCAATAGGTGAACCAGATATAGGCAACAACCGTGAGCGCCACGACCCAGACGTAAAGATGGCCAAACGACCAGGCGATGACGCCACAGACCATCAGGATTTCAAGCGCCGTCGGTGCGGTGTTGAAGAGCGTGAACCGCAATACCGAATCCACGCCATTGATGCCGCGCGAGATGACCCGTGACAGCGCGCCGGTTCGGCGTTCCAGATGGAACTTCAGCGACAGTGCGTGCAGGTGCTGGAACGTAGATGTCGACAAAACGCGAACCGTGCGCTGCCCGACCTTTGCGAACACCGCATCGCGCATTTGAGCGAAGACCACCATGAAGACGCGGCCCAGCCCATAGGCCAGGATCATGAAAACCGCGACCGAAAGGCCAGCCAGCGCCACGTTGCTTGTCGCACCATCTTTCGTCACCAGCGCGTCCGTCGCCCACTTGAAGGCATAGGGCGTCATGACCGTGATGACCTTGGACAAGACCAAAAGCAAAAGGGAAAGAACGACGCGCAGGCGAAGGTCGTTGCGCCCGGCCGGCCAAAGATAGGGCAAAAGGGCTTTCAGGGTTTCCCACTGACTGGGTTCGGATCCGGCAGCCGCGTCTGCCGTATGAGCGATCTTTTTCATGTCCCCGCCCACATGCTGGTCCGGGCCTGCAAAATCAAGCCCGGATGACAGCCTGTTTCTGCAACTCAGCCCTTCTTTTCAGGCGCAGTGAGGATTTGGCCGGGATATATGCGATTGGGATTCTTGATCTGGTCTCGGTTGGCTTCGAAGATCAGCGTATACATCACACCCTTGCCGTAAACCTTGCGCGACACGCGCCACAAATTGTTGCCGGGCTGGATGACGATGCGCCGGATCTCAATGGCGGGGTCAGCAACTGCAGGAGCGGCGGGTGCTGTCGCGGAGGCATCGGCAGAGGGCGCAACGGCCGGTGCGGCTGCAGGCTGTTCGGCCGCTGCAACAACCTTGCTGGGCTCTTCACGCATGAAAGGCGTTTCTGCACGACTAACGACCGCACCATTCGCATCCAGCGCATCGGCCCGCAGGGTATGTGTGCCAACGGCCACCGCTCTGGTGCCTTTGTAAGTCCAGTTGCCGGAAGCATCGGCGCTGGTTTCGCCCACCGCCGCATTGTCGACATAGAATCGGACGGGCGAGCCCGCCGGGGCCTTGCCTGAAAACACGATATTGCCTTGCGCATCATAGTCGATGGCGCCAAGCACAACATTCCCGGCCGGAACGGGCGCATCGCCCGCCTGCGTCACCTCTGTCGGCGCGGCTGGGTCAAGCTTGGCAACCACAACAGGGGCCTGCGCCTCGACCGAAACAACAACGCTGCTGTTTGATTCTGTCGTCTTGCCATCCTTGGTGGTTTCCAGGGTCAGCGCACCCGAACCTGCCGACAAGGGCTTGTCCGGCACAATGGCAAACGAACCCTCGGCGTTGGCCTTGGCGGTGCCAACGACGGCACCATTCCATTTGACCGCAACATCACTTCCGGGCGCGGCATGGCCTGCAATCACGGCTTCGCCATCTTTCTCAACGCGCACCGTGTCGAAGCTTGCCGTCACCTCAGGCGCTGCTGCAACCTCTTGAACAGGAGCAGACGCTACCTGGGCGGGTGCCTCGGCCTTGGGCGCTGGTGTGGGCGCCGGTTGAACTTCAGCCACCGGCGCTGCTGGCGCACTGGGCTGCATCATGTGCGGCAACATGTAAATTCCCGTGCCAAGGGTCACGGCGCAAGCGCCAGCCAGCCAATAAAATCCGCGCGTCTTCGAGTTCATGTCAGGATCCGGTGTTTGAGGTCGCGTCCAGAAAGGGGAACCGATACGTCACAAATATCCCCACTGGATGCTGGTATGTGACGGGCTTATTAAGATGACGTTAAGCATGTTGCAAAGATTCGATTCCGGCCAATGCCGGGACAGCCTCCAAGGACAAAATGGCCCCTCCTTCCCATAGCCCTCCAACTCATAGATTGTGTGTGTATTGCGGCTCTTCAAGTGGCCACAACCCGGCGTTCAGCAAGGCTGCACAAGCGCTTGGAGCCCAACTTGCAGCGGAAGGCATTGGCCTGGTTTACGGCGGTGGCAGCCTGGGCCTGATGGGCGAAACGGCCCGCGCCGTGATCAAGCACGGTGGCCATGTCACCGGCATCATCCCGGAATTCCTGGTGTCCAAGGAGCGCATGCAGGAGGGTGTTTCAGAGCTGATCGTCACCCGCACCATGCATGAACGCAAGATGGCCATGTTTGAGCGCTCGACAGGCTTTGTCGCCCTGCCCGGCGGCATTGGCACGCTGGAGGAATTGGCCGAGATTTCAACCTGGGCGCAATTGAAGCAGCATTCGCGCCCAATCATAGTATGTAACGTCGAAGGCTTCTGGGATGGCCTGGTTCAGATGCTCGGGCACATGAAGCACAATGGTTTCATCCGCGCCGGCTTTGAAGTTGCGATGGATGTGGTGACCAGCGCGGAAGATGTGATCCCCGCCTACCACCGACGCCGCGCCACCTCACGCGACCTGCCCCCCATCGATATTCTGCATGACAGGCTTTGAGGAGGCTTTCATGCGGTCCTCGCGCAAAGCGCTGACCGAATAGATCGCAAGGCCGATCCAGATCAGCACGAAGGACACGGCCTTCCAGAAGTTCATGTGCTCGCCGAACATGAAGATCGCAGTCAGGAACACCAGCGTCGGCGAGATATATTGCAGGATGCCGGCCGTCGAATAGCGGATGCGCTTCAGGGATGCTGCGAAGAACACCAGCGCACTCGTCGTCCACAAGCCGCAAGCCATCAGCATGGTTGTGTCTTTGACGTTCGTTCCGAAATGTGCCGTGCCTCGCTGCAACAACCAGATTTCGGCGAAAAGCAACGGCACGGCAATGACCAGCGTTTCGACGAAAAATCCCTGCGTCGGCCCGACGGGAATGGTCTTGCGCAACAGGCCATAGAGGCAGAACGAACCGCCCAGCGCCAGGCCCAGCCACGGAAGCACACCTGTCGCAAAGGTCTGCACCACGACACCCGTTATGGCAAAGCAGATAGCCACCACCTGGGCCCGCGTGAAGCGTTCGCCGAGGAACAGGAAACCGACGATCACGTTGAGCAGCGGATTGATGAAATAACCAAGGCTCGATTCCAGCGCGCGCCCCACCTGGATGGACCACACATAAAAGCCCCAGTTGAACACGATGATGGCGCCGGTCAGCGCCAGAATGCCAAGGTGCTTCGGGTTCCTGAGGGCCGCCCACACATCGCCCCACTGCCCCAGCCACCAGATGATCAGCGTGGCGATTGGCAGCGACCAGAGCCCCCGGTTGATGGCAATCTCATTCGACGGAATGTGGCGCATGAAGCCGAAATAGACCGCCATCCCGCCCCACACGAGATGGGCGCAGATGTTGAACAACACGCCTTTGTGCTGCTCACTGAGGGAATGGACGCGATCAATCATGGCGCGCCGCTTTAGCCGCTGCGCCCCGGCAAATACAGCGCGGCATCATCATGGCTGTTATGCCGAAACGCCTTCGCGCAGCAATTTGAATGTGATGGCATCGAGCAGCGCCTGGAACGACGCTTCCACAATATTGGCCGACACGCCCACCGTGAACCAGCGGTTGCCCTGCCCGTCTCGGCTTTCGATCAACACGCGCGTCGTGGCACCCGTGCCGCCATTGAGGATACGCACCTTGAAATCAACGAGTTCCATGTCGCTGATATGCTTCTGGTACTTGCCCAGGTCCTTGCGCAGCGCCACGTCAAGCGCATTGACAGGGCCATTGCCCTCGCCAGCGTTGATGTAGGTCTCGCCATCGACCAGCACCTTGACCACGGCTTCCGAGTGCATCTCGCCCTTAAACTGCTCAACCGAGGTGCGGAACGAGACGACATCAAAATAATGCGGCACGGTGCCCAGCGTGCGCCGCGCCAAAAGTTCAAACGAGGCATCGGCACCGTCGTAGGCATAGCCCTGTGACTCCCGTTCTTTCACCTCGCGCAGCAACGCATCAAGCCGCGTGTCATCCTTTTTGACGGCGATACCGATGCGCGCCAGCTCGGCCAACAGGTTCGACTTGCCGGCCTGGTCCGACACAAGGATACGCCGCGTATTGCCCACCACATCAGGCGGCACATGCTCATAAGTCTCAGGCTCCTTGGCCAGTGCCGAGGCATGAATGCCCGCCTTGGTGGCGAAAGCTGACTTGCCCACATAGGGCGCCTGCGCATTGGGCGATCGATTCAACAGTTCATCAAACCCGCGCGCCACAGGCGTGAGCTCCTTCAGGCGGGCCGCATCAACGCCAATTTCAAAACGGGCGCTATAGGCAGGCTTGGTGGCCAGTGTGCCGATGAGCGACACCAGATTGGCGTTGCCGCAACGTTCACCAATGCCGTTGAGTGTGCCCTGGATCTGGCAAGCACCCGCTTCCACGGCCGCCAACGAATTGGCAACGGCCTGCTCGGTGTCGTTGTGAGCGTGAATCCCGAGATGCGAGCCCGGAACGGTTTTCGTCACGGTACGGACGATTTCACCCACTTCGCTGGGCAGCGTGCCGCCGTTGGTGTCACACAACACCACCCAGC
>CALMEZ010000029.1 GCA_937864985.1 uncultured Alphaproteobacteria bacterium | reverse complement strand
CAATCGGTTTCACTAGAAAACCGTCCACGTCCCAACCGTCTGCGCTTTTATAGCTGATGCGTTCAACGTCCTGAAGCTGCAGCTTTGACCAAAGCGCCTGATTCAAATGCGTCAACTGGCGTTCATTGCGGCCCAACAAATCAGCGACATACAGGTCATCCAGGTGTTTGAAATCATTGACGGTGTAAACCATCTTGCTTGAAGATTCGTTGATGTCCACATTGCGAATGGCGCGCGGGAACCAGATGCGTGTAACAACCTTCCACGGCGACATGCCAATGGCACGTGCAGCTTCAAGTTCCCCTGGCGGCACCGACAGGAAGGCGCCGCGCATGATCTCGCCGGCATATCCACCCTCATTCAGGCTGAAGGCCACAATGGCATAGAAGAAGCCTTCGCGCAGAATGGGCCAGAAGATGCTTTCCCTGAGGCCCGGGATCGATGGGAAGAACGTGCCCAATCCGTAATACAGCAGATAAAGCTGAAGCAGCAGCGGAGTGCCGCGCATCACTGTGCAATACCAGTACGCAATCTTTGCCAACCATTTCGGTCCAGTCACCTGGACAAGGCCCACGGGTATGGCAATCAACAAGCCAAAAAACATCGACAGGACGGTGAGGACGATGGTCATCCACACGCCCTTGGCCAGCAGCCAACTGTATTCCGGGACCCATGACCAGTTCATTGCGTCCTCATGTCAACTTGGCCTGGCCACGGCGCAACTTGCGCTCAATGTAAGACACAATGGGATTGGATCCGAGATTGATGGCCAAATAGATGGCTCCGGCTGCCAGATAAAACAGGAAGTAGTGTTTGGTAAAGCCGGCCGCTTTCTTTGTTGCCTGTGCCAGTTCCGGGCTGCCGCCAACAACCGAAATCAAGGCCGTGTCCTTGATGACAATGAGCCAGAGATTGGTCAACCCTGGCAGCGCCAAAGGCAGCATGGCCGGGACAATAATGCGGCGGAACACCTGAGCTCCGCTCATTCCATAAGCTCGGGCGGCTTCAATCTGGCCCTGGGGAATTGCCTGGATGGCGCCCCTGATCACCTCAGTGGCGTAGGCGCCCTGCACCACTCCCAAGACCAGAATGGCGGCCATCATTTCATTGACCTGAGCCGGGCCAAACCCAAGAGCCTGAGACACGGTGCTGATGCCGCGAGTGCCAGCATAAAACAGAATAAAGATGAGAACCAGTTCCGGCACGGCCCGAAACACTGTTGTGTAGAAACCGGCAATAAAGCGGGCGACTGGCCCACCATAGATTTTGGACACAGCGCCGAGCTGGCCGAGCGCCAAGCCAACAGCAAAGGCGGCAAACGCAATTGCAATGGTATTCAGCGCGCCGAAAAACAATTCGTCGCCAAATCCCGTTCGCCCCCAGGCGAGTTCCTCAAAATGCATGAATGCCGCCACAAGCGATGGGGCAGCCAATAATGGCTGCCCCGGAGTTTCGTCAGCCCTTCGGCGGCAGGATCAACATGCCGTCGAGTTTCCATTTGTGGGTCAACTCTTCAAAGATCCCCTTGTCGGCCAGCGCCTTGATGGCCTTGTTGACGCGGTCCAGCAGTTCCGTGTCTTCCTTGCGCAAGCCCACACCTACGCCGGGCCCAAGCACTTCAACGTCAACCGGTACGGCGCCCTTGACTTCGCAGCACTTGCCAGCGTCGCTGTCGAGGAAGGCCTGCAGCGTCACGCCATCAGCCTGCACGTAGTCGATGCGGCCTGCGGCGAGGTCAGCATTGGCTTCGTCCTGGCCAGCGTAAGACTTCGAAACGGCGCCAGCCGGCACGAAATACTTTTCCGTGTAGGCGGCGTGGGTTGTTGCACCCTGCACACCAATCGTCTTGCCCTTGAAGTGTGCAGGCGAGATGTCCTTGTCGTCACTCTTCGGTCCGATGATTACCGAAGCCGAGTTGTAATACATGTTGGAGAAGTTGATCTGCTCGGCACGCTTCGGCGTGATTGACATGGAGCCCATGATACCGTCGAACTTCTTTTCGAGCAGGGCTGGAATGATGCCATCCCAGGCGATGGCAACGTGCGTGCACTTTTCGTTCATTTCCTTGCACATGGCCTGCATCACGTCTTCTTCCCAGCCTTCCCACTCGCCTGCAGCATTCTGCGAAGTGAAGGGCGGATAGGGTGCGGCGTCGGTCGCAAAGACCAGGTCGGCCTTGGCGGCGGCTGAGCCCAGTGCAAGCATTGCGACTGTGGCAAAGGCCAGTGTCTTGAGTTTTGTCATGATAGTCTCCCTGTTGTTGTGCCCATGCGGGCTTCCGTTTCAAGAACTCAATGAAGTCCTGATACGAATTGTTTGCATCTTTCGCTTGTCGGGCTGCCAAACACTTTGGATGGCGGCCCTTCCTCTTCAATCAGTCCTTTGTGCAGATAGATCACATGGCTTGAGACGTCGCGGGCGAATTTCATTTCATGCGTCACTAAAATCATGGTGCGCCCTTCGTCAGCCAAGGACCGGATGACCTTGAGAACTTCACCGACCAATTCCGGATCGAGTGCTGATGTCGGTTCGTCAAACAACATGACCTTTGGTTCCATGCACAGTGCTCGGGCAATGGCGGCGCGCTGCTGCTGGCCGCCTGATAGGAAGGCCGGATACTGATCCTTCTTGTCGTAGAGGCCGACCTTGTTCAGAATCTTTTCGGCCCGTTCCGTCGCCTCTGCCTTTGACTGCTTCAAAACATGGACAGGCGCTTCGATGACGTTCTGCAGCACCGTCATGTGCTGCCAGAGATTGAAGCTTTGGAAGACCATGCCCAATTGGGTGCGGATACGTTCGACTTGCCGGCTGTCAGAGGGATGGAGGTTGCCATCCTTGCCCGGCTTCAGAAGGATTTCCTCGCCGTTGACACAAATCGAACCGCGGCTTGGCAATTCAAGAAAATTGATGCAGCGCAGGAAAGTGCTTTTTCCGGAACCCGAGGCCCCGATCATCGAAACAACGTCACCATCCCTGGCCGTCAGGGAAACCCCTTTCAATACTTCCAGGGGGCCGAATGACTTGTGCAAATCCTCGACGACAACGGCTTTTGCCGCGTCGGAACGCTGTGACGCCACGTTTTGTACCAACCTTACCCCCGGAAACACATTTCTTGTTTTTTGTGAGTGTAACAGCATTTGCGCGGGAGAGGCAACGCCGTTCTGGACGCAACACCCTTGAAGATGCCGGGGTGCGACGGCTTTACCTTCTGATCAAAATCTGCCTAACTTGTCAGACATGTCATATGGCTGCATCAGGCGCAGGGGGTTTGCGCTGGCGAACCATCGGACTGGGACATGACAACAGGGAGAACATCATGACCACATCAACACGGCGCGTTGTTGCGCTGCTCGCCGCCACTGCTTTTTCAGCCGGATTCGCTGGGCAAGCGATGGCTGCCGAAATGCTCAAGGAAGTGGGCAAGGGTGAAGGCGAACTCAACATCGTCGCCTGGCCCGGCTACATCGAGCGCGGCGAGACCGACAAGAACTATGACTGGGTGACCGGCTTCGAGAAGGAGACCGGCTGCAAGGTCACGGTGAAGACCGCCGGCACCTCGGACGAGATGGTGGCGCTGATGAACGAGGGCGGCTTCG
>CALMEZ010000028.1 GCA_937864985.1 uncultured Alphaproteobacteria bacterium | reverse complement strand
GTTGAGAAATATTGCAAGGCGCAAGGCTTGTTCAATGGCCGCGGCGCACCTGAACCCGCGTTCACCGACACGCTGGAACTGGACCTGGGTTCCGTCGTTCCGGCCATGGCTGGCCCCAACCGCCCGGAAAAATTTGCACCACTTGATACCATCAAGTCAGGCTTCCTCTCGGCCCTGGAAACCCCCAAGGACAAGGGTGGCTTTGCCAAGGGCGGCGAACCGGCCAAGCGCATTCAGGTGGAAGGCAAGAATTTCGACATTGCCCATGGCGATGTGGTGATTGCCGCCATCACCTCCTGCACCAACACCTCCAACCCGTCAGTGTTGATCGGCGCGGGCCTCCTTGCCAAGAAGGCAGCAGCACTCGGTCTTACATCAAAGCCGTGGGTCAAGACGTCGATCGCCCCCGGTTCGCAAGTTGTCAGTGAGTACCTGGCCAAGAGTGGCCTGCAAAAGGAACTCGACAAGGTGGGCTTCTATCTTGTGGGTTACGGCTGCACCACCTGCATCGGCAACTCCGGCCCGCTCGATCCTTCCATTTCCAAAACCATCAATGACAATGGCATCGTGGCGTCTGCTGTGATTTCCGGCAATCGCAACTTTGAAGGCCGTGTCTCGCCCGATGTGCAGGCCGCCTATCTCGCTTCGCCGCCGCTGGTCGTGGCCTATGCGCTGGCCGGCTCAACGCAGGTTGACCTCACCTCAGAACCACTGGGAACGGGAAAGAATGGAAAGCCCGTTTACCTGAAAGACATCTGGCCCTCCAACAAGGAGATTGAGGCCTTCATCCGCAAGAACATCAATCCCAAGATGTTCAAGGCCCGTTATTCCGACGTCTTCAAGGGTGACAAGAACTGGCGCGCCGTGAAGTCCAGCAAAGGTGAAACCTACGCATGGGACAACACGTCGACCTATGTACAGAACCCGCCCTATTTCCAAGGCATGACCAAGACGCCGAAGCCCGTGAAAGACATCGAGAGCGCTCGCGTGCTCGGCCTCTTCGGCGACAAAATCACCACCGACCACATCTCGCCGGCAGGTTCCATCAAGGCCGCTTCGCCTGCGGGCAAATACCTCACCGCAAATGGCGTCAAGCCGCTGGACTTCAACCAGTACGGCACGCGCCGCGGCAACCACGAGGTGATGATGCGCGGCACCTTCGCCAACATCCGCATCAAGAATGCCATGGTCAAGGACAAGGATGGCAACGTGAAGGAAGGTGGCCTCACCATCCACTATCCGTCCAATGAAGAAATGCCGATCTATGACGCCGCCATGCTCTATCAGCAGGAAAAAGTGCCGCTCGTCGTCTTCGCCGGCGTTGAATATGGCAATGGCTCCTCGCGTGACTGGGCCGCCAAGGGCACCAACCTGCTCGGTGTGCGCGCCGTGATCGCCCAGAGCTTTGAGCGCATTCACCGCTCCAACCTCGTCGGCATGGGTGTTGTTCCCCTGCAGTTCCAGGAGGGCCAGAGCTGGCAGACCCTCGGCCTGCGTGGCGATGAACAGGTGACGATCAAGGGCCTCGCCGATGGCCTGAAACCGCGCGAGACGCTGACCGTCGAGATCACCCGCGCCGATGGCAGCAAGGCCACATTCCCGGCCCTCTGCCGCATCGATACGCTGGATGAGATCGACTACTACAAGAACGGCGGCATCCTGCAGTTCGTGCTGAGGAACATCGCCAAGGCGGCGTAGCCTGCAGAAGTCTTTCATGATATGATCTCTTCTTCACACATGGAGGAGAGATGTCATGGCCTATATGACTGTTATGGTTCTCGCTGTCCCCACCAAGAAAATGGCAGCCTACAAGAAGCTCGTGAAGCAGAGTGCCGCCGCCTGGAAGCGCTGCGGCGCTAACTCCTATTGCGAAATGATTGGCCACGATGTGAAGCCGGGCAAGCTCACATCCTTCCCGCAAGCCGTGAAACTCAAGAAGGGCGAGAAGGTCGGTTGTGCCTATCTCACCTTCAAGTCAAAGGCCCACGCCGATAAGGCCTGGAAGAAGATGATGAAGGACCCCTTCATGGTCAACTTCGATCCCAAGACCATGCCCTTCGACGGCAAGCGCATGTTCTGGGGCGGCTTCAAGACCATTGGCGGGTTTTGAACTTTTCACTTGCATCTTTGAAGCGCGCAGACTACTTGCGCGCTTCTGTTTTTTGGAGAAGCACCATGAAGTTCATTCACCGCTTCCCGGGCCATCGCTAACACATAGCGTTTGAAGCCCGGGCTCTGAACCGGGATCACCCGATCCTCAATTGACCTTTTGCGTCCAGACATGATCTGCGGCGCACGATGGATATTGCCATGACTGTTGTTTCTTCTGCTGCGGCGCTTGCGCCTGCGGCCTCGCGGACGGATGCCCAGGAAAGGCGCATTCGCAATGCACTTCAAATGTATCGCAAGCCGTTTCAGACCGCCGTCTGCCATGTGGCGGCGAGTCATGAACGCCTCGCCGATCTCGCCGTAAGCTTTCCGGCGCTGCTGTTCGTGATTGCTGTCCCGCACAAGGATCGCGACGCTTTGTCCCTTCGGAGTGCAGTGATCGCTGGCCTGCCACTCAAGGTGCTTGCGAAAATGGCAAAGCTTCCGATGTGGCTGCGCAAACTGCCGCCGCATGGCTTCGACGGTGTAATTGGTGCCTTGCCAACAAATAACTTCATCTCCGCCCAGCTTGCCCATCATGTGCCGGTGCGCAAGCGGGATGCAGAGGACTGGCTGCGGCAAGTCAGCTTGGCCACGTGCTGGGGGACTGATGATTTTGCCCTCTGGATAGCCAAGCGTCCGGTTGCTGAACGTGAGAAGCTGCGCGACACCGCATTGTGCAAACTCGCCATGCTGGCCTGGTTCTCATCACATCCGGAGACGAGGGCTGGCAAACTCTGCAAGCGACATTGGCATAGCAAGTTGGATTTGAAAGGGGCTGCTCGGCGTTGGTCTGATTGGACGCCATACATAAATCTTGAGCTCTTCCTACACCTTGTGCCTTCGCCTCCGCTGTTGCAGCAAGGCCAATTTGGCGGATTTGAGTTTCTGCATCTCGGAACGACTGAACTCATTGCTGAGGAGGCAGCACGCATGGGCAATTGCATCATGGGTTATGGCAAAGACATTTCGCAATCTGGCACCGAACTCTGGAGCATGCGCAAGAATGGCACTTCGGTGGCAACCATCAGCATCGCTGATGACTACAACGACCTTCTGGCCTCAATCACTGAAATCAAGGGCCCAGGCAACAGCAATGTCTCGCGTGATGTGGCGCTGGTGGCGCGGCGATGGTTTCAAAGCCATGACATCGCTGCTATTTCGCCAATTGCGCCACCAACCCGGGTTGATGGTCGGGTCAAGACTTGGCAGTGTTTGTTCAAGCCGTACTGGATATTTATGGGCAGGCTTCCATCATGGATGCAGTTTGCGCCAGAGGATTGCTATCTTGGAGGTGTATATCTCTATAGAAAGCAACGGCGTCGACACAGGCCAAGAAGATAAGCCCGTTACCGCAAATTCCCTGTGTGCCCGAGCGAATAGCGCCCGGGCTGCGGCCAAACGGTGAGGCCGTGCGGCTCCTTGCCGACCGGGATTTTGGTGACGGAACCTGTGGTGGTGTCGAAGGCATAAACAACATTGTCGAAGCGGCCGGAGAACCAGACTTGCTTCCCGTCCGCCGTGACGTTGCCCATGTCCGGGCTGCCGCCGCCGAGAATGGGCCAGGTGGCAACCACCTTGTTGGTCGCAAAATCAATGACCGACACACTGCCTGGGCGGCCGGGCGTGCCGGCCGGCATTTCATGCGAACCGCGGTTTGCCACATAAAGCTTGGTGGCATCACGGCTGACGCAGAAACCGTGGGCGCCAATGCCTGTGGGAATGAAGCCCGTCTGCTCAAACCTGTCACCATCCACGGTGAACACCCCATCGGCCATCATGTCAGCGACATAGAAGGTCTTGCCATCCGGCGACACACGGATGTCTTGTGGCATGTTGCTGCGCTCTACAGCCATCGCCCTGCGTGAGGACTTGCGCTTGCCCAGCGCCTTGGCGGGAACGATGCCTGGTCCATCACCGCGGCAGATATTATCTTCTGACGGGGTGAAATCAATTTCCTCGGGCCTAATGCGTGGCGGTGGCGTTCTCAGTTTCAGCGTGCCAACCACCTTGCGATTGACGAGATCGATCTTGACGATCAGCCCGCCGAATTCACAGCTGAAAATCGCGTAGGTGCCATTGGCCGCGAAATCGGCGTGGTTGATGCCCTGGCAGTCGCGCGCCACGATGCTGTATTGGAATTCAAACGTATGGGGGTCGCGGAAATCAAGCCGCCGCGCCGCTTCATTCACGACGATGGCTGACTTGCCATCCGGGGTGAAATAGAGATTGTAGGGATCTTCCACCGCAATGTTCTTGCCCGCCTTGCCGGTCAAAGGGTCAATCGGCGTCATGCTGCCGTTGCGCGTGTTGTCGTCGCTGTTGTTGGTGATCCAGATCGTCTTCAGGTCCCAGGACGGAACGGAATGCTGCGGATTGCGCCCCACCGGATAATGATCGATCACCTTCATCGTCACGGTGTCGATCACCGAAACAGAATCGCCGCCATGTTCTGGCACATAAACACGCGGCAGCGCGCCAGCCACCGCGTCACTTAAATTGTTCGAGCGTGTTTCGCTGTAGATGTTGGCGTGATCAATGACAGGCGGCATTCCCGCCAGGTCGCCATTTGGCAGGGTCACATAAAGGCTGGCAGGGCCGGGACGCGCCGCCACACCACCGCACACGGCGGCGGAAAGGCAAAGCAGCGTTATGGCAAGCCGGGCTGACAAGATGGAAACCGTGATAAAAAGGCCGTCGAAACTTCAAATGCTAGGCAAACCATCACTTGCGTTGGATTGCAAGCCGGATCGCCTCAACGGATTGTCGCACAACGAGGTCAACACCCAATTGCCCCAATTCCGCTGAGGACTTGGAAGGATCGCCGCCATAAACACCATCGCGCGCACCAAGAGCCCCGCTGGCCTGCAAGGCCTGGCTGCGCACCAGGGACGGATCGACGGCCAGCATCAGTGAAGTGTCGGCGAGTGCGGCGTGTGTTCCGATGTCCTTTTCAGCCACGCCGTGGGCCATCAGCGCTTGCGCATAGGCGTCTTGCTGGGCACGGTAATATTGCGAAATGAAGTGGGCCTTTGCTGTCGATTTCGCCCACTCCTTGTTCAAGTTTTTGGCGGCAGTCGCAAGGTCATGCTGGTATCCCCCATGGTCACCGATCAGCACGATGTCTGTAAAGCCGGCCTGCCGCAAGCTGCGCGCTGCCGCCTCCACCACCTGAACGAACACCTGATCCGGCACCGAAAGGGTGCCGGGAAATTTCATGTGTTCGGTCGGCGGTGAGATGCTTCCTTCGGGCACGTAGGCAATGACGGGAGCTACGATCGTCTTGCCGAGGCTTTCCGCAATCTTCCCCGCGAGAAAATGAACGCGCACATTGTGCTTGCCCAAGGCAATCAGCGGGCCGTTCTGCTCGGTGCCTCCGACGGGAACGATAACAGTTGTTTCACCGGCGGCAATGGCGTCACGCAGCTCCGTCCATGTGAAGTCCTCAAGGAAAACCGGTGGCGTGCCAGCTTGGGCTGAACCAGCGTAAACGATCAGGGCCGCAATCATCCCGGCGACACGCTTCATGGATACCTCGCAATGGAACCGCCCGGCATGGAGAACAGGCTGTTCCCCTCTAGCCCGGGAACGGCTCACGTTCCAGAAAATGTGTCAGGCCGCCATCGGCACCAGCGCTGGTGCTGCCGGCGCCGCATTCCGCATTGGCTGGGCAGGAGCGCCCACCCAGGCGGAACGCTTTGGCAGTTCCTCGCCCTTCATGACCAGAGTGAGCGGCCCAACAATCGCACCATCTCCAACCCGCGTGTCATAGAGCACGGTGGAACCGGCACCGATGGTCACGTCATTGCCGATGCGGATGCGCCCCACTTTCATCAGGCGATCCTCGTAAAGGTGGGTTTGCAGGCAGGCAAAGGCGTTGATGTTCACATAGTCGCCGATCTCAACGCAGTCGAATTCCGTCAGGTCGTGATAGTCAATAAAACTGCCCTTGCCGATCTTGGTACCGAACAGGCGCAGCGCAAAGGCCATCATAGGGGTTCCATTGAGGTGTTCGATGACACTGCCAGCCATGCCGCCAAACATGACAGCAACGGCTTCTGTGCGCAGTGCCCACCACGACCACATGGGCTGGATGGTGGGACGGTAGACACCCATGGCAATCCATTTGCAGGCGGCCGGGATCAGCACCTGGCACAGGTCAATGGCCAGCACGACGAGCATCGACATGGTGATGGCTTCCGTCCATGAACCTTCACTGATGGGTTCATCGAGCATTTCCATGCCGTAAGTCGCGAGCGTAATGAATACCGTGATTGGCAGCGAAATGTTGAAGGCCTCGAAAAGCGCCCGGCGGATGACAATCCAGCGCGAAGGTTTAAACGTTGTTGCATCCGTTGCCGAAAACCTCTGGCGCACCGGCAGCTTGATGGGGGGAGAGCCGAACCAGGTTTCCGAAGCCTTGACTTCACCACCCTCCGGCGGGCGCGATTTCACGCCGATCAATGCGCCAGAGTTGATGTTGTAGTTCATGGGCACCACAGCCGAATTGCCAATGAACACCTTGTCGCCGGTCTTGACCGGACCGAGCGTCATCCAGTTGCGGCTCAGGTTCTCATCGCCCAGCCGCACTTCATCAGCAATGAAGTTGCCGTCACCCAGTTCAATGAGGTCATAGCGGCCGGCAAAATTGGTGGAAATCTCCGTTCCCCGGCCAATCTTTGCGCCCATCAGACGATACCACGCCGGCATGAAGATGGTGGCGGTGATGGATGTGATGGCATCGATCATCAGGTCTGTTGAGAGCGTCACGATCCATTTGCGCAGGTAAGTGCCGCCGAACACCGAATAGCGGCCGGGTTTCAGGCGCGGCAAAACGATCCAGCGGATCGCCGCGACCAAGAGGCACGTCAGGAACACCATGCTGGCAGCGGCCGGCATGGCGATGACCGGCAGATACCACATGTAGTTGATGCCACCCATGAGCGGGTTCACATAGGTGTCAAACCATTCCATCACACGGAAAGCCGGCACCACCGGCAGGATGCTGATTGGTGGCAGGGCAATCAGCAGCGTTGTGTAAAATGCTGTTTGCGCAAAGCGCATCACCTTTCCAGCATCAGCAGGCATGGGCAGTTCGCCGGGATCAATATCGCGCACCTTCTTGCACGGTGAACCGCTCCACAGCTCGTAGGATGGCAGAGTCGTTCCAGCCACCACGGAACTCAAATCAGCCAATTCTGTGCCATCGCCAATCGTGACATTGTCTTCAATCACCGCCGAATTGCCGATGACAACGTCATTGCCGATGTGAACCGGCCCGACGATGTACTTGTCGCCTACGGCACGGGTATTGGCGATAACGGTTTGCGTTCCCAACGCAGCATGATCACCAATGGTCACAAGATCATAGGCGCCAGCATAGATCTCCGAGATCAGGGCATCCTTGCCAACCTTGGCGCCCAACAGCCGCAAGTAGAACCGAAGCACCGGCGTGCCATGCATCCATTTCAGGTGAACCAGATTGGTAAGCCGCTGCACCAGCCAGATGCGATAAAAATATGTGCCCCACAAAGGATAAACGCCAGGTTTTGTCTTTGGAAGAATTGCCAGTTTTGCCAATGGTACAAACATGTAATTGAAGAGCGTCACCAGCATGAAGGCGACAAACACGAACGACAAGTCGCCGAACAGGGAATTCTCGTCCGGGCTGATGATGGTATAGGCGATAAAAATCGCCATCCAGGGCGCCGCATGCAGCACCAGGATGAATGGCAAGGTCAAAGCCTGCGCCACACCGCACCAGAAGCGCCGACGGCTGGGAGCGCGAGAAGGTGTGTCCGCTGAGGCGTTTGCCGCATCGAGAGCGCCGCGCTCTATCAGTATTTCGCCGATCTTTGTCAAAGTGCGACTGCTGTACATGTCCTGAAGTGTTATCAGAGCCCCCAGCGGATGTTGCCGAACTTTGGAAATGAATTGGGCGGCCAACATCGAGTGGCCGCCCATCTCCGTGAAGAAGTCGGCATCGAGCTTGATCGCCTGGCCGGGGAAAATCTCCTTGGCGGCTTGAATCAGGACGGCTTCGACATCATTGCGTGCCACATCGGATTCTTCCGCTTGACCAGTGATCTGCAGCGGAATCTGCTTCAGTGCCTTGCGGTCAACCTTACCGGAAGACAGGCGTGGCACCGCCTCAATCACTTCAAACGCGTTTGGGACCATGTACGGGGGCAAGCGCTTCCGCAGAACCTCACGAAGGGATGATACATCAAGTGCCGCATTGCGGCGAAGCATCACGAAGGCCACGAGCCGCTCGATGCCGTCATCTTGGCGAAGCACAACCGCCGCATGTTCCACCGCAGGATCATCAGCAATTGCAGCTTCGATCTCACCGAGTTCCACGCGAAATCCACGGATCTTGATCTGGTCGTCGATGCGGCCATGAAACAGGATGTTGCCATCAGCGCCCACGGAAACAGCATCGCCTGACCGATAGAGAACAGGATCGGTCGTATCGCCACAGAAGGGATTGGCAATGAACTTTTCGGACGTCAGCTCAGGCCGCCCGAGATATCCCGAGGCAACCCCTGGGCCGCCGATGAGAAGTTCACCCTGCGTTCCCGAAGCGACTGGCTTCAAGTGCTCGTCCACCACATAGGCAGTATAATTTGGTATTGGCTTGCCAATTGTAACAGGCATGCCTGATTTCAATTCCGCAATCGTGGCCACGACTGTGGCCTCCGTCGGACCGTAGCTGTTGAACAGGCGGCAACCATTTTTGGTGAAGCGGTCGACGATGCCGTTCGGGCAGGCTTCTCCACCGACAATCACAACGCGCAGGCTTGGAATATCCTCACCGCACATGGACAAGAGTGTGGGCACTGTATCAATGACGGAGATTCCGGCCTGTGCAAGGCGTCCGGGCAAGTGTTCGGTGTCTGCAATGACGTCAGGCGTCGCAACCCAGAGCGTGGCACCGACGAGATAGGGAATCCAGATTTCCTCCATCGACAAATCAAACGCTGCCGAGCAGCCCTGAAACATCACATCGTCAGATGTTATGCCGTAAACATGATTTGCGGCACGAAGGTAATGGCAGATATTGCGGTGCGTGATGGCAATGCCCTTGGGTTTGCCAGTCGAGCCAGAGGTGTAGATCAGATAGGCGAAGTGGTCTGGTGAATGGTCTCTGACCTTGTGTACCTGCGTTTGCGCAAGCGCCGGGAATTGTGCGTCTGAAATTGACCACACGACGCCATCAAGCTGCGCAACACGCGGTGCAAGAACATCGTTGACGAGCAAGCCTTTGGCTTGCGCATCCGCAAGGCAGGTTGAGATGCGGTCTGCAGGCGTCTCGGCATCAAATGGAAGCCAGGCCGCGCCCGTTTTGGTGATGGCAATCTGGCTTACCAGAAGGTCGGCGCCGCGCGGCATGAAAAGGCCAACGACATCACCAGCGCCGACGCCGCGTGAAATGAGCGCCGTTGCGATCTGGTCAGACAGACGGTCAACCTCAAGGTAACTCAGTCGCGTGCCGCCTTCGATAATTGCAGTCTTGTGCGGCTGCGCGGCTACAGTGGCATGAAAGATGTCAGCAAGTGTCTCCTCCCGCTGGAACTCTCGATGCACTTCGCCACGAAGCGGTGTCGCCTGTACTGAAAGTGCATTGGAGAATTGCGTGAAAGAGGGCGCGGTGTTCATCATCGACTCCAGGTGGAAATTGGAATCGCTTGTCACACGGATTGTTGTTGTGATTATGCAAAATCCGCGCAGGCGGAATTAAATCAACGTAACGAAAGGCCCAGCCGCAAAGGTTCAATACCAAAATGTAATGAACTCACGTTCATGTCGGTGGACCCTTGCAACGCATGAGCAACTGCAATCAACGGGATATGCGTCGGAAAATCCGGCAGGCTGGCGATGAAAACATCAACATGACAGGCGGGAACCGGCGACCCCGCTTCTGTGCTGGCATCAATCGCAAAGCGGTTGCTGGAAAATGGAGTGACGGAGACGTGGCGCGGGTCTCGCATGATATCGCCTGACCATTTCAACGCGGCTTCCTTGATGACCCAGAGCGCCGTTGCCACATCCCGCCCGGTGTGCCGCAATAATCCAATGGTACGGGCATCTTCCTGACATCGAATGCTCTCGAGAAATGTTTCATCCAGGGCTGCGTTGGCCCAGATTTCGGCATCCAGTCCAACTTCGTGGCTTCTGCACAGTGCATGAACGATGGCAACGCGTCCTTCGGCCCGGACGCGGGCGTGGGAATAGGCAATGACCTGCCCATCAGCCAATTGCAGTGCAGGCTTTCCCGTATCAGACGTGATGGAGGTGTAAAGTGTACGGTCAGGCAGACCGGATGCCGCGAATAAGTGCATCAAAGCCCTCTGCCGCGATCCGGCAAGATCCGGCATTGAGGCAGCAAGATAAATCATCGCCATGCACGCACCAACTCTTGGTTCAGTACAATATTGGCCTTAGGCTCGGCCTCAAGTGAATCGACTTTTTTTTGTTGCACTGACATTGACATAGGTACCAGCCAATCTACTTGCTGTTGGTCTGCCCATTGTTCAGAGATGGGCATCCGATTACAAATTCCCCGACGTCAGCAATTTTGCCAATGTACGCCTTAGCATGAGCATTGAATAAGAATTGCATTGAACCGGAATTTTTAGCCTCAGGCATTGTCCGCGAATTCATAATATTTGCGCCAAAAGGAAACCCAGCCGCCGTAGCCACCAAGGCTTGCGTCCAGCTTGTTATAGATTTTTGAATGCTTGTCGAAGATGCTCCTGCTGGTCGGTGCCCAGATTTGCGGTGATACGGGGTTGTCTGTGTCATCTCCCATTTTCCCCTTGAAACAGGCACGTACCGCTGCGGCGAAATCGGCCAGTTCTGTATTGATAGCGTCCATCCGCGCTGGAGCAAGGTTGGCATCAGCCAAATAGGTTGAAAGCATGCGCAACAGGTAAAGAACGTTTGCGTAACCGTGGAAGACATGACTCGATGAAAGTGCAAGCCCAACCTGCTGGTGGAACAGTTTGCGGTCGCCTGCGCTTGTGAATGCGTCCAAAAGCAATTTTCCGACGCTGTTCTGCTTGCGAATGCAAGCATCGACTTTCGACATGTCGCAAATGAACAAGCTGTGATCTTCCTCATCCTCATAGCGGGCGTTGTAAAGGTCGGCGCACTTTGCGGCCACCTGCTGAGTTGTGGCATTCGCAGTGTCACTTCCAAAGTACTGGAACATGCCGTCATATGGAAAGCCGGCTGAGTCGACTGTGGTACTCGAACACAACGCAATGTCAGTGACGCCGCGCAGATGGTGCATTGTTTCAATCATGCACATGTAACAGGCGTCGAAGGCGATAGTGTCAAACCTGAGAGGTTCGCCTTCCGCTTTTGCCCATTCTTTCAGTACGACACCGATTTCCACAATGTTGATTTTTGCTTCGTTCTGGCCTTCATCAAGCATCTGCAGACCACCGCCGTGGCCCCAGAAAATGAGCATTTTCTGTTTGGGATGGAAGCCCTCGAAATGGGAATTGGCTAGGCTGACCATATTGTTGAATGCGCCTATCGTGTGAACGTCCTTGTTTTCAATTCGAATGCCGCGGACCACCACGTCCTGTTTTGCAAAGTCAGCCGCGCCAAATTTCGGAGGATGCAGGATCTGATAGGTCTTGGGTTTGCCGTCCGGCTGGTATGAATCAAGCAAAATGAAGGCACAAACGCTACCGGGTTGTGTGGAGGCCTGGGTTCCGGCGATGACATCCGTCACATTCTGGTCGCCGAACTCACGCAGGTTGTTTTGCGCCGACATGTACATCATGACTCCCATATTGGCATCTGTCATGGGGACGTTCCTCCTTGCTCAGTGGTGAATCCGAATGGCTCCAATCGGCTCATGTAGACAGTGGTGGAAAATGCGCGGCGATCTTGCCGGTGAAGATGCGCGTGTTTTGATATTGAATCCAGGTTGCTCAGGAGGTCTCTGCAATCCCGTTCCTTCAGGCTTGGACCGGCATTTCGAAGCCAGATCTGTATGTCCGCCACCTCAACCGCGCTGCGGCGCTTTGAAAGCACATGGGTGAAGGATGCATCGGCACTGCGCTCTTTGAAGTGTTGCTGCTTGGCGTGGGTTAGAATGGCCGAAGCCTCGGCCTGCGTTATCAGGGAATTTTCTGTTGCCCTGCGGACGATGTCGCGGATGTCGACCATTGCGTCAGTCAAGGGAAGCCAATGCATCTCTGCAGGCGCATGGCTCACCGCAACTTCATCATCATCAGTAAGCGAACCAGTCCTAAATCCGTCAAACACCTCTCCAAAACCATACATGCCATGTTCGTGGAGTTCTGCGGCTCGAAGTGCCCCCATGCTGCAAGCCCCGATCACGGCGATGCCTTGATCGATGGCCCACAACAATTCTTTGTGCCAGACTGAGGGCCGGTCTTCGAAAACACCATCGACAAGAACAATGACATCCGGCCTTGCGGCTACGACTGCACAGACATCGCCCATCGCTGCAGGTGGAAGGTAATTCGCCCTCCACAGTGTCATGGCCTTGTCATGAGGCAGGGTCGGCCCCAAAAAAACTGTGCATTGCATACCGGCGTTCATTGCGCAGCCACCCGCGTGTTTTGCCGGGACGCCTCTCGCCACTCTATGCCAGACATGTCATGCAAGCCTGGTGCGATCACTTTTACAACATGCAAGCCAGCAACGCCGCATGTCAGATCCAGCGCGACGATTTCGTTTCCAGTCTCATGTCCGATCGCCTGGCACAGGTCCTGAAACGTTTGGCTTTCAATTGTGCAGCCGTTGAAATCGCGGGATGCAGGAAGGTGATGTTTTATCCAGGCCCGGTTGTCAGCCATGGCCCGGTATCGCGCGCCGTAGTCCGAATGGTCGAGATCGTCGCGGCTGCCGCTGATATATGTCAATCGGACTTGAAGTGCCTCAGCCAGCGCACGAAAAAGCGCGCGCTCCCCGCTGATGTCAGCCGCTGCTCCTTGCACGTAAGGGGTATGGGCGTTGTCTTCCGTATCCACGATCTCGGCAAGGAAGCAAGGAATGCCGTTGTTTCGGGTCAAATCCCAAATGAGGCACAGCAAATTGGCAGCCTCGATATGGGACAGGAGAGCAGACGCTGCGCCGCTTGTTACGGATGAAAGATTGACCAGCGAAGCCGCCTTGTCTTCATCATCCGCAATATTCCAGCGATGATGACAGTCCCTTTCAATCACTTCCAAAAAACCATGCCGAAGAGCCTGTTCCCTGTCAAAGCCGGCTGCGAGCCCCGTTGCCCCGAAATCAAGCACCCGTGCATTGGCGCGCGCGGAAATGGAATAATCCATGTCGGCGACCTCCCACGGGATCAGCACATGACGCCCACTGGCCAGTGCGATGCCTGCGACCCAATCAAAATGATGTTGGGCTAAGTTTTCATGTACGCGTTGGCTGCAAAGCAGCCGAGGATCTACTGCACCGCAATGCTTCAGATCGGAGAAGCTGCCTTGAATGAGCTGCGGCGGCTGTTCGGCAAAGAATAACTCTGCGCATTCCATGACAGCCGACGTCATGGCCTGATCGAGGCTTGCACCTTTCCCGAAACTGACAGTCATGTTCCTGCTTGCCGGCCTGATGGCGGCGACGACGGGAAAACCGATGTGATCCAGACCTGTCAGATTGGCAACACGCGTGATGCCTGCGTGTTGTGCAACAACGCGGAGCGGGTGGTCGCTCGCGAGGGAGCGCAACATCTTAAAGAATGTTTACCGGTCGCTCGGCCGCGCGCCTTTCGAACTGTCGACCAGGATGTGCTTCTTGTCGGGGCTATAGGCAAACACGACCTGTTTTGAGCGTGGAGCCTTGCTCACAAACCGGCCGGCATTCTGTTCGGCGGGGTTGAGCCAGACAGCCTTGGTCACGCCATCCAAAGAATAGATCTGGCTATCGAGACGGTCAGAAAGCCCCTGAAAGACCTCGACTCCTGCGTCTCCACCAGCAGCACCAGCTGCGGCGGGCGGTTTCTTGTCTTCAAAGTAGTCAGGAGAAATTGCCGCTGTACCTGCTTGGAACGCGGCGGGAAACTTGTATTTGTTTTTCAGGTCATCCTGCGGGATGAAATAGAAAATTCCATCTACCAAGACCAGCAAGCCAGACGATTGCAAAGATTTGATAAAGGCTTCGGATTGTGCAGTCATGTAGTTCTCCCAGATATGAACGTTAAGACATGCCGAGATGCGGACGATAGCGCCGCGCTTGAAAATGACCTGATTTCAGAAACTTGCGCAAGCGAAAAAAGTGTTTAAGGTGTTCGGACTATGCTCGCGGTTGAAAGATTGCGTTTGCTTGGCAGGAAGTTGACCTAATGGAGTTGGCAGTTGTTCACGGCGATGCCTGTGGTTACAGCGCTGCGGTGGCAAGGTCACTCGACAACGCCGTAGCCAGGCTTGCGGCCAATCGAAATCTCACCCGAAAGTCCGCTGCTATGTTTGGCGGTACCTTGATCGACATGACCGGCGACAGCATGTTGCTGACATTTGACAGCGCCCGTGCTGCCTATGCCTCTGTCCGCCAAATGCATGAAACCATTGCCTTCGAGCAACAAAGCAATCCAGAAGAAGCGCCTTTCGATTTCCGCTTTGGCGTGGCCAAGGGCAATGTCCGGAAAATTGACGGAAACCTTTATGGCGAATGCATCAATACGGCGGCACGCATCGAGTCGCTGGTTGCCAAAGGATGTGTCGGCGTTGAACGCAAAATGTGGGGCGAAGTCCAGTCACTGGCCGCAGGCCGCACCTCCAAGCCGCGCGCCATATTCGCAAAACCGGATGAACCTCTGGTGGATTTCATTGAGGTCGGTCGAATTTCCAACGGCACAAGTACGCTGGCATCGACCGGCGATACTTACAATGCGCCGTCAGTCTTGTTGAACGTCCGTTACCTTAGCCCATCCGAGCACGCCAAGAATGCAGCAATCGAAGCGCTGAGCTGTAGTTGCCAGGCAATCTTTTCGTCGCGTGACTGGACATGCACGACGTCAATAGTCAAGTCGGATGCGGGCATTCTGCTGCCCAGCCTCGCTGACTATAATATCTTCATCATGGCCATTGAAGTCCTGTCTGGCTTCCGCCTTTATGCGCGTCTGTCATCACCATATATCCAGCGGAACGACGTAACATTTTCGCGAGATGTCTTGGAGGCAGGCGACATGGCCTCCCATGTTGCCTCTCTGTCCTCATTGTTGGCCTCTGCGATAACCCATGCGGAAGTTGAGCGGGTCGGCAATATGCGTCACGTCGGTGCGCACCAGTTGGTCACAGCGGGGCGGGATTTTATTTCAAGGCTGTCATTGGATGATTTCGTCAAGGGCTTTGGCTACTTGTCAAAGGCCTTTGGCATTGCGCCAGAATATCCTTTTCTCTTGTCTTCATTGGGTCGCGCGCATGCTTTCGCGTGGCGTTTCGGGTGGAATCCAGATGGCGTGGACCTGATGGAGAAAGCTGTCCAATTAACGGATGATGCGATCTCAATGGCCAATGATGATTGGCGGTGCCAGGCCGATTTGGCCTTCGTGAAATTCTGGAACAACGAACCACGAGAGGCAGAATGGCACTATGACCGTTCGCTCGAAACACTTTCATTTCATCCGGAACTGGCGGCGGATGCCGGTATGGTCTACAGTTTTGTCGGAGACAACGGAAAGGCAGAGAAAATCCTAGAGCACTCCATCGCCAACTTGCCCAACGACGCGGATTACAGGCTTTGGTCACTGGGCGATGTATGTTTCTCGAAGCGCGATTACGCAAATTCGCTGAAATGGATTTCTCGCATGCGCGACAAGTCGCAGGCACAACGCCTCTTTGCGGCAAACAAGGCCAGGCTGGGACTGGACCCATCCATGCATGTCCGGAATGTGCTAGCGCGCCAGCCGGATTTTTCTGTTGGCAGGTGGGTCTCGATTCAACCCTTCACCAATGAGGCCGAACGCATCGATTATGAAGAGGCGCTTCTTGCCGCTGGATTGCCGCCATGACCTCGCGCCCGACCCCGCATCAGCGCCCATTGTCTGTCGAACATTTGTTTCAGCATGTGCCTGATGCCATTCAGAATAGGCTGACAGGACCTGCGGCCAATCACATCGCACTGCCACGCGATGGAAGGCTGTTCGAGCAAGGCGATGCAGGCGGCAGCATGTATGTCGTCAAAGAGGGACGCGTCGAGATTTCTCTGGTCAGTGAAACGGGAAAACGTGTGGTATTCAACCAGATTGGCCCAGGCGAGTGTTTCGGCGAGATCAGCATGCTGGACCAAGGGCCGCGCACCGCGTCGGCAGTCGCAATCGAAGACAGCAAGCTGCTGGTGATCAAACGCACGGAGTTTCTTGACGCAGTTCAGACGTGCCCAAATCTTGCAATCAATCTCCTGCATATCATGAGTGAGCGCGTGCGCTGGACCAGCAGCGCCGTTGAGGAATATTCAGTGCATCCGCTAGAGCTTCGCGTGGCGCGGCGTCTTCTCATGCTTCATCAGAATTTTGCCTCCGCTGATGGCTTCGTTGAAATATCACAGAGTGATCTCGCCGACTTTGCCGGATCGACCCGCGAGGCAACCAACAAGATTCTGATGGAATGGAAGGCATCCGGCGTCATCAGATTGGAGCGCCGGAAAATTTCCCTCGTCAGGCGCGACGTCTTGTCCCGCATTGCTCACGCCAATTCGGACATCTGAGGCGGTTCCGAAGCCACTCAATAGCAAAGCAGTGTAATCCAGATCACATTGCGGAAGTTTGTCATCTGGCATGGTTTGATGGACGTCAGGCGGCTGCGCTTGGCGCCCCGAAAACCCTGGAGGATACGATGACAAAACCCACACTTGCCGCATGCACATTTGCTTTGCTTTTGATTTCACCGTTCGCTGCCCTGCCGGCGCACAGCGAGGGCCTGGAAACGATCATCAACGCCTGCGAAGCAAATCACAATTGCTCCCACCAGCAGATTGTTGCGGATCAGCCGATGGAGTTCAAGGTGATGCAGAATGGCTCTGGGCGCAGGATTTTGTGTGACCAATCTGGAGCCTGCACGATGCTGCTGCCACGCGGCAAGAAATACGCCATTCCTGACATGATCGCATTGATCAACAATCTCTGAGCCGTCGGCAATCGCAGAACGTGCACTGAGCCGCCCGCGCAGCGGGCGGTTCACATCAGGAGAGTCACATGTCACGACTGCAGGCCAATGGCCTCTTGCTACTTGCCGCACTGCTGTGGGGGTCAGGAAATGTCATGCAGAAAACCATCTTGCTGCATCTTGATCCGCTGACGACAAATGGCTTGCGGTGCCTGATCGGGGCGACCGCACTTTTTCCCTTTTGCATCGCTGGAGCCGGCCAACAGCGGCGTATGACAGCAGGCGGTCTTTGGCTTGGGCTTGGTTGCGTCTTGAGCTTTTCGATCGCAACGGCTTTGCTGCAGATTGCCTATGGCTTGACGACTGTGTCGAACGCCGGCTTCCTGGCCAATTCCTCAACGATCCTGACGCCGGTCTTTGCGTGGATTGTCCTGCGCGAGCGGCCCAAGATGGTGGTAGTGCCCGCCGCAGTAATGGCTTTCACGGGCGTGTGCCTGATGGGCGGGGGCCTGCCACATTCCCTGTCGTGGGGCGACAATCTCTGCCTGATCGCGGCTGCATGCTTCGCGATCTGGATGGTGATGCTTGGCCGCTTTGTGTGCACATTTGGACGCTCCGCGCACATCACTGTTGCACAGTTTTTGGGAAGCGGAATTCTGTGCGGTGCGCTTGCCTTGGTGGTTGAACCGATCCCCACAAGTTTCAGCGTCTCAACAGGCTTGCAGTTGCTGTATCTCAGCCTGGCGTCGACAGCAGGTGCTTACCTGCTGCTGGCAATCGGCCAACAACATACATCGGCCAGCGAAGCGGCAATTATCATCAGCATGGAGGCCGTGTTTGGGGCAATTGCCGCCCATTTCTTGCTTGGCGAGGAATGGACAGTGCGCGGTGCAGCAGGTGCAACCCTGATCCTGCTCGGCATCGGGCTGGTCGAAATCAACTGGGACGCAATTTTTGTTGAACGGTCCCTGCCGCCGCGTCAGCTGGCCAAGCGGCGTGATCCCCATCACATCCATCATATGCGGCGTGTGTCACAAGCCGGAATGAGAGGGCACCAAACACGAAGAGGGTTTCATGAAGCGAGTTGATGAAAAGAGGGGCTATCGGACAATCATTGTCTTCGACGAGCAGACTGGAGAATTTTCGCAGCAGAAGTTCGGCTATCTGGATTTCCCTGCGCAACGAGCGAACCGGAAGATCGTCAAACTGCGGCGCAGTCAAGTGGCCCCAAAGCACCACAAATTAGTCTGGCTTCCAGCCTTGACTTGACGATTGCAGCCAATGCGTTAGGTTCTGCGCCGCCGCGGGCGTAGTTCAATGGTAGAACGGCAGCTTCCCAAGCTGCATACGAGGGTTCGATTCCCTTCGCCCGCTCCAATCTGTGCCTGACAATTGCTCTTCTGCAGCAGAGGCTGCACCTGCCGCTGGGCGGCGTGTGCGGCCTTCAATCCTCTGCAATATCCTCGGACCATAGCTCGGGCTTTTCCTTGATGAAGCGCGTCATCAGGGCAATGCAGTCAGCGTCATCAGCAATGATCACTTCAACGCCTTTGGAGCGCAAGAAATCTTCATTGCCGCCAAAGGTCTTGTTTTCACCAATCACCACGCGCGGAATGCCGAACTGGATGATGGTGCCGGTGCACATCATGCAAGGACTCAGTGAGGTGTAGATCGTCATGTCGCGGTAGGTCTTCTGGCGGCCGGCCTTGCGCAAAGCATCCATTTCACCATGGGCAATCGGATCGCCACCTTGAACACGCTGGTTGCGGCCTTGTGAGATGAGCTTTTCGCCCCGCGCCAGCACTGAACCGATCGGGCAGCCGCCTTCATCGAAGCCGGCCTTGGCTTCCTCATAGGCAATGCGCAGAAACTTCTTGTCGGTGGCAGTCAGCATGTTCATCCCCTTTTGACCTGTGAACGTGTGTAGTAGGGCAGCATTTCCGTCCTTGGCGTGTATTGGCCATTGTCGGCCAGTGTCTTCACGTGGCTGATAATGTCCTCAAGCGGGGCAAACCAGACCTTCTTCGTCTTCAGTGTTTGCTCCAGCCATTTTTCCACTTGCCGCCAGCGCGCCAGGCGCCCGGTCAGAAATGGATGCCAGATTCCCATCCAGAATCCACCGGCTTCATACTGTGCCTCAAACTCCTCCCAGAAGGCCTGCAACCCATCGGACGGGGCTTTGACGGGCATCATGTAGCCAATCTCGGCATAATGGGCGAAAGGGGGCCAGTCATCGGTTCCCCAATGGACAGGCGCTTCCCACACCTCGCCTTTTCGGGTTTTCATCTTGTAGGGAATGTCATCCGCCATCAGTGAGGAGTCATAGAGAAACCGGTGCTTGATCAAAAGCTCAATCACCTGTTGCGTGACATTGTAGACGGGCGCGCGATAGCCGCGCGGCGACTTGCCAATGCGCTTTTTGTGGATGGCGAGCGCCTGCTCAAAAGCCCGCTGCTGCTTGGTTCCCCTTGTTTCAATCGGGTCCTCGTGAATCAATCCATGATGGCCGATTTCATGGCCGTCTTTGAGGATAGCATCGACCGCTGCAGGATATTGTTCGATGCACCACGCCGGAATGAAGAAGGATTGTTGCAGACCCAGTCGCCGATAGGTGTCGAGGATGCGGGGAATGGCCACTGTGGGGCCATAGCGGCCCATGGTGATGGGATAAAGCCGGTTATGGCCGTCTTTTGGCCTTGAAATGTGAATGAGTGAATCAGCGTCCATGTCAAAGGTGATGGCGCAAGCGCAGCGTGCACCGTTGGGCCACGGAATGGGATTGCGGATCATGCTCAACCTTTCAACACATGCGCGCGCGCCGGATCAAACGAAAGATAGACAGTTTGGCCCGGCTCACGCCGGAAATCGGCAATGGTGCGTTCCTGGACCTGGACCTTCAATTCCATGCCGCCTTTGGTTTCCAGAAACATGGTCACCATTGCGCCAACGAATTCTTCGGACAGGAACTGCGCCTCCACGACATTGCCCGTCTTGGGTCGGCTGAGGGACGGGGTCATCAGGTCTGCGGCAACCACAAATGTGGCTTCGGCGTCCTTCAGCACATCTTCATTCAGAAGAAAGGTGCCTGCGCCGGTAGCGATCTGGTTCTTGCCTGTTCCGCGACCGGAGAAGATGTTGTTGCGCCCCACAAACTCCGCCACGAAGCGGTTGGCCGGCGTGCGATAAATGTCGCGCGCTGAACCAATCTGGGCAATTTCGCCTTTTGACATGATGACGATCCGGTCTGCCATGGCAAAGGCTTCTGACTGCGAGTGAGTGACGTAGACAAATGTGATGCCAAGCTCCCGCTGCAGCTTCGTCAAAACCGCCTGCATGCGGATGACCAGATGTGCATCCAGCGCCGACAGCGGCTCATCCAGCAACAGGATTTTGGGTTCTGTCACCAGGGCTCGCGCCAGGGCAACACGCTGGCGCTGTCCGCCGGAAAGTGAATTGACGTTGCGCTCGGCAAATTCGGAAATCCCCAGCCGCTCCAGCCAGTCGAGCGCGCGGCGCTTGCGATTCAGTGCGTCAACGCCCCGCATCTTCAGCCCGAATTCCACGTTCTCGCGCGCGTTCAGAAACGGAAAAAGCGCCAGCGACTGCCACACCATGGGAGTATCACGCTCATGGGGCTTGACGTTGAGAAGTGATTTTCCAGCCAGCCTGATGTCACCTTCCGTCGGCTGTTCAAGCCCGGCCAGCATGCGCAACGTCGTTGTCTTGCCGCAGCCCGAGGGACCCATGAAGGCCAGGAACTCACCTTCGCGAATTTCGAAGTTCATGCGCTTCACGGCCTCAAACCGGTCGAAGCGCTTCACGACATTGTCAAAAACCACCAGTGGTTCAGCCATCAGGCAGTCTCCGTCTTTGGGGCGCGCGTCATCAACATGACCTGCGCAATGATGACAAGAGTGATCGTCACCAGGAAAACCACCGACCCGATGGCGTTGATTTGCGGGTCAATGTTGCCCGTGAGAATTTCGAGGATGACGACGGGAACAGTCTTGTTGAGACCGGACACGAACCAGGCCACAGCGAATTCATCAAATGAGACGGCGGCCGTAAGGCACAGCGCCGATATGATCGCCGGGAACGTGAA